>CANRQE010000023.1 GCA_947632705.1 uncultured Coprococcus sp.
ATAAACGCGAGCACTTCTCCGCCTACATTCTGTTTTCTTGCTTCCTTATCGGTCAGCACTCCTTTGTTCGTGGAAATGATAGCTGTACCTAAACCACCAAGAACCTTTGGAAGCTCATCCTTGCTGGCATATACACGAAGACCCGGTTTAGAAATTCTCTTAAGGCCTGTGATAACCTTCTCATTTTTATCTGCGCCATACTTCAATGTGATCTTGATTGTCTCGAACTTACCGTCTTCGATGATATCTACCGCCTGAACATATCCTTCTGATAAAAGTATGTCTGCAATCGCTTTCTTCATCTTTGAAGCAGGGATTTCGACTGTATCATGCTTTGCTGTATTCGCATTGCGGATTCTTGTAAGCATATCTGCTATTGGATCGCTCATTGACATAATAATTTCCTCCTTCTTCCTTCTACCAGCTTGATTTTTTAACGCCAGGTATCTGTCCCTTATATGCTAATTCACGGAAGCAGATTCTACAGATTCCGTATTTCTTTAATACTGAATGTGGACGTCCACAAATTCTGCAGCGGGTGTATTCTCTTGTTGAGAATTTCTGCTTACGCTGCTGTTTTACTTTCATTGCTGTTTTAGCCATGCTGAATCTCCTCCTTTAATTGCTATAAGGCATTCCGAACAGTGTCAATAACTCACGGGCTTCTTCGTCAGTCTTTGCAGTTGTTACGAATACAATATCCATACCTCTTACCTTATCTACCTTATCGTACTCGATTTCAGGGAAGATAAGCTGTTCCTTAATACCTAATGCGTAATTTCCTCTTCCGTCAAATCCGTTCGGATTGATACCACGGAAGTCACGCACACGAGGAAGGGCAAGATTTACTAAACGATCTAAAAACTCATACATTTTCTCACCGCGAAGCGTTACCTTACATCCGATCGGCATTCCCTCTCTTAATTTAAAGTTTGCAACTGATTTCTTCGCACGGGTTACAACTGCCTTCTGGCCTGAGATAATCTCGAGATCCTTGACTGCAGCATCCAGAACCTTTGCATTTTCTCTTGCTTCACCAACGCCCATATTGATCACGATCTTTTCAAGCTTTGGAATCTGCATTACATTTTTATATCCGAATTTCTCGGTCATAGCGCCTTTGATTTCAGCGTCATATTTTTCTCTAAGTCTACTCAACTAAGACGACCTCCTTCCAAAATTAATCTATCTTTTCTGTCTTACCATTCACTTTAGCTACACGAACCTTGTCCTTGCCGGTGCCTTCAAAACCGACTCTTACAGGCTTGCCCTTGTAAAGATACATTACGTTAGAGATGTCCAGTGGAGCTTCCATTTCAATGATTCCACCCTGCTGGTTAGCCATGCTTGGTTTGCTGTGCTTAAACACCTTATTTGCGCCTTCAACAATTACGGTACCCTTTTTGCTGTCTACGGACAGAACCTTTCCCTCTTTGCCTTTATCCTTGCCGGCAATGATCTGTACCATATCGTCTTTTTTAATCTTCATTGTTGCCATGGTTTACACCTCCTTATAATACTTCAGGTGCAAGTGAGACAATCTTCATAAACTTCTTATCTCTCAATTCTCTTGCAACCGGTCCAAAGATACGTGTCCCTCTTGGATTCAAATCGTCTCTTATGATAACAGCGGCATTCTCATCAAATCTGATATATGAGCCGTCTTTCCGACGTGCGCCCTTCTTTGTTCTTACAACTACGGCCTTTACTACATCACCTTTTTTTACAACTCCGCCTGGTGTTGCATCTTTTACTGAGGCAACGATGATATCGCCGATATTTGCATATCTTCTAACTGAGCCGCCTAATACTCTGATACAAAGTAACTCTTTTGCACCGGTATTATCAGCAACTTTAAGTCTTGTTTCCTGCTGAACCATTTTATTTGCCTCCTTATTTTGCCTTTTCGATGATCTCAACAAGTCTCCATCTCTTATCCTTCGATAATGGTCTTGTCTCCATAACTTTTACTCTATCGCCAACCTTGCACTCATTCTTTTCATCATGAGCTTTTAACTTATAGGTTCTCTTTACAATCTTTCCATAAAGAGGATGCTTAACGTTATCTACGATAGAAACAACAATTGTCTTATCCATCTTGTCACTTGTAACAATACCTACACGTGTTTTTCTCAGATTTCTTTCCACAAATATTCCTCCTTCCAAGATAACTAAGCATTAGCCTTCTGGGCTATAATAGTCTGTATTCTTGCGATGTTTTTTCTGACTTCTTTGATTCTGCTTGTATTATCCAGCTGATTTGTAGCGTTCTGGAATCTTAAATTGAACAATTCCTTTTTTGCAGCTACTAACTCGTTCTGAAGCTCATCTACTGATTTACTGTTTAATTCATTCATAAAATCCTTAGTTTTCACTGCCTGCTACCTCCTCTAATTCTGCTTTTGTTACAATCTTACACTTCAACGGGAGCTTATGCATAGCCAGTCTCAAAGCCTCTTTTGCGATCTCTTCAGATACCTCTGAAACCTCAAACATCACTCTGCCCGGCTTTACAACTGCTACCCAGTATTCAAGTGAACCTTTTCCTGAACCCATACGGGTTTCAGCAGGCTTTGCTGTAACCGGCTTGTCAGGGAATATCTTAATAAAAACTTTACCGCTACGCTTCATATATCTTGTCATTGCGATACGGGCTGCTTCAATCTGGTTGGACTTAACCCATGCAGGCTCTAACGCAACGAGTCCATATTCACCGTTCGTAATCTTATTGCCTCTAAGTGCCTTACCAGCCATAGAGCCTCTGAACTGCTTACGACGCTTTACTCTCTTAGGCATTAACATTATTTATCGCTCCCTTCCTTTTTTCCCTTTTCAGGAAGTACTTCTCCATGGTAAACCCATGTCTTTACACCAACCTTGCCAAACGTGGTATCTGCTTCTGCAAAACCATATTCAATATCAGCACGAAGTGTCTGAAGAGGAATTGTTCCCTGGCTGTAGAACTCTGTTCTTGCCATATCAGCTCCGCCGAGACGTCCGGAGCAGGCTGCCTTGATACCAAGTGCACCTGACTTCATGGTTCTGCCCATACAGGATTTCATTGCTTTTCTGAAAGAGATACGATTCTCAAGCTGTGCAGCAATATTCTCAGCAACTAACTGTGCATCCGCATCCGGCTTCTTGATTTCTTTAACGTCAATGAACAGCTTCTTGTCTGTCAGTTTCTGTGTATCAGCTTTGATTTTTTCAATTCCGGCACCACCCTTACCGATGATGACACCCGGCTTTGCTGTATATAATGCAACCTTTACTCTGTCAGCCGCTCTCTCGATTTCGATCTTAGAAATATTGGCATTGTAAAGGGTTTTCTTTAAATAAGTTCTGATCTTATGGTCTTCTACTAAATTATTAGCGAATTCATCATTCTTGGTATCAGCATACCATCTGGAATCCCAGTCCTTGATAATTCCGACTCTTAAGCCATGTGGATTAACCTTCTGTCCCATCGTTTACCTCCTATCTTTCATCAAGCACGATTGTAATGTGGCTTGTTCTCTTTTCTATTCTGTAAGCTCTGCCCTGTGCTCTAGGATGAACTCTCTTCATTGTAGGTCCCTTATTTGCATAACATTCTGCAATATAAAGGTCTTCCATCTTCAAACCATTATTATTTTCAGCATTTGCAATTGCTGACTTTAACAGCTTTTCTATCACACTTGAGCCATATCTGGGATTATATGCAAGAATGGCCAAAGCCGTCTGTACATCTTTGCCTCTGATCGCATCCAGTACATAGCAGGCCTTTGTTACTGATACTCTTGCGTATGAAACCTTCGCTGATGGTCTTGTATCTTTATTCTCATTTCTGAGTCTCTTATCATGGGATCTATGTCCTTTCGCCATGGTAAATCCTCCTTTCAAATATTCCTTATCTTCTACCCTTCTTCTCGTCCTTACCGTGGCCTCTATAGGTTCTTGTAACAACGAATTCACCAAGCTTATGTCCAACCATATCCTCTGTCACATATACAGGTACATGCTTTCTTCCATCATGTACAGCAATTGTATGACCTACAAAGGATGGGAAAATGGTCGAACGTCTTGACCATGTCTTAATTACTTCTTTTTTATTGCTGGCATTCAGCGCATCTATTTTCTTGAGCAGGTGCTCATCTGCAAATGGTCCTTTTTTTAATGAACGAGCCATTGTCATACCTCCTTAATTAACACTCTTACCGTCTCTTCTTCTTACAATCAGTTTGTTGGACTGCTTGTTTTTCTTTCTTGTCTTAAGACCCATTGCCGGCTTACCCCATGGAGTTGAAGGACCCGGGCGACCGATTGGCGCTCTTCCTTCACCACCACCGTGTGGATGGTCATTCGGGTTCATAACCGAACCACGGACTGTCGGTCTGATACCCATGTGACGTTTCCGTCCGGCTTTACCGATATTAACAAGGCCATGTTCAATGTTTCCTACCTGACCGATGGTTGCTCTGCAGTTGATCGGAACCATTCTCATCTCACCTGAAGGAAGTCTGAGTGTTGCATACTTTCCTTCCTTCGCCATAAGCTGTGCTGAATTGCCGGCTGAACGAACCATCTGTCCGCCTTTGCCCGGATACAATTCAATGTTGTGTACCTGTGTACCAACCGGAATATTCTGAAGTGGAAGGCAGTTACCAATCTTGATTTCTGCTTCCGGTCCGTTTGTCAAAACGTCACCGACTGCAAGCTTATATGGTGCAAGAATATATCTCTTCTCACCGTCTGCATAAAACAGCAGTGCAATATTTGCGGATCTGTTCGGATCATACTCGATTGCATTTACTGTTGCCGGTATTCCGTCTTTGTCATTTCTCTTGAAATCTATAATTCTGTATTTCTGCTTTACACCACCACCGTGATGTCTTACTGTAATCTTTCCCTGATTGTTACGACCGGCCGTCTTATTCTTTGGTGCTAAAAGTGACTTTTCCGGCGTTGACTTTGTAATCTCGGAAAAATCAAGACCAGTCATATGTCTTCTGGAAGGTGTATATGGGTTATATGTCTTAATTCCCATTTTAGGTTCTCCTTTCGGTTCAATTTATTGTCACGCTTTGAGTGCGTATATCTTCCGGGCTTATATCCAAGCCTTTCGCAAACGGTTTACAGACCTTCAAAGAGCTCAATATCCTTGCTGTCTGCCGTCAACTGAACGATCGCTTTCTTATACTTTGCGGTTCTGCCGAATGTCATCCCGCGTCTCTTTACCTTGCCATCGTTGTTCATGGTATTTACCTTTGATACCTTTGTTCCCTCGAACATCTTCTCAACAGCCTCTTTTACCATAGACTTTGTTGCATCCGGGTGAACCAGAAATGTGTACTTCTTCTCAGCCATTGCATTCATACTTTTTTCTGTAATAACCGGCTTCAGTATAACGTCATAATATTTGATGTCTGCCATTATGCGTACACCTCCTCTATTGCTGCTACAGCTTCCTTGGTAAGAACAAGCTTCTCATATTTGAGAATATCATATACACTTAAAGAATTTACAAGTGTTGTCTTAACGGTCGGAAGATTGTTAGCTGAACAAACAACATTATTGTTTTTATCCTTTGTAACGATCAATGACTTTGGCGCTTTCAGATTTGCAAGAATCTTTGCAAAAGCGCTTGTCTTAATCTCATCCATCTCCAGCTTATCAACGACTACCAGCTTCTCCTCTGCAAGCTTGGCGGACAATGCCGACTTCATTGCAAGCTGTTTTTCCTTCTTATTCATCTTAACGGAATAATCTCTTGGCTTTGGTGCAAATACGACACCGCCGCCCTTCCACTGCGGAGATCTGATAGAGCCCTGTCTCGCATGACCGGTTCCCTTTTGTCTCCAAGGCTTTCTTCCGCCGCCTGACACTTCTGAACGTGTCTTGGCGCTCTGTGTTCCCTGACGGCTGTTAGCCATCTGGCCAACAACAGCCAAATGCAATAAATGCTCATTTATCTCTACACCGAAAACTGCATCGCTGAGTTCTAATGTCTCAACTTCATTTCCTTCGATGTCATAAACCTTAACTGATGCCATGTCTGTTCCTCCTTTCAAAAGTCTACTTACCAGACTTTACTGTATCCTTAATCATGACTAATGATTTCTTTGGTCCCGGAACTGCACCCTTTACCAAAATAACATCATTTTCTACATCTATCTTAACTACCTCAAGGTTCTGGATCGTAACTCTTACATTTCCCATGTGTCCCGGCATCTTCTTGCCCTTGAACACTCTGCCCGGAGTAGTCGCAGAGCCATTGGAACCTGCATGCCTGTGATACTTGGAACCATGAGCGGAAGGACCTGATTTCAAGCCGTGTCTTTTCAGACCGCCGGCATAACCCTTACCTTTTGTCTTGGCAGTTACATCAATCTTGTCGCCCTCAGCGAAGATATCTGCCTTAATCTCTGCTCCAAGCTCATATTCTGCTGCGTTGTCAAGTCTGAACTCTCTGTAGAAGGTCTTTGGCGTTGTACCGGCCTTCTTTGCATGTCCCACCTCTGCTTTACCAGCACCATGTGGATTTCTGATAACTTTCTTTCCTGAAACGTCCTTTGTTGTAATTCTTTCTTTCTTCTCGCCGAATCCTACCTGAATTGCATCGTAACCGTCATTTTCAACCGTTTTAACCTGAGTTACAACACATGGACCAGCCTGTAATACCGTAACCGGCGTCAACACACCGTTTTCGTCGAAGATTTGTGTCATCCCGACTTTGGTTGCTAAAATAGCTTTCTTCATTTTTGTTTCCTCCTAATTTAATTCACAGCGGATTGTTCGTCACAATCATACTAAATTACATCCCTGCCGGATGTTATTAGGTACTGTTCTTACATATAAATAATGTTGTGATTTGTTTTAAAATTAGTTCACTTCTAATTACTTCATCTTGATGTCAATATAGACACCAGCCGACAGATCAATCTTCTGTAATGCATCAATTGTCTTCTGTGTCGGTGCAATTACATCGATCAGTCTCTTATGAGTTCTCTGCTCGAACTGTTCTCTGGAATACTTATACTTATGAACAGCTCTTAAGATTGTAATCTTCTCAATCTTTGTCGGCATCGGAACCGGTCCGCTGACCTTAGCGCCTGTCTTTTTAACAGTATCGATGATCTGGCTCGCTGCCTGATCAATCAGCTTGTGGTCATATGCCTTTAATGTGATTCTCATAATCTGATTTGCCATAAAAAAAGCCGCCTCCTTTTCGCACTGAATCGTACAACAAGTGGTGACTGCACACTCTCCCGTGTGTGTCCTGAATAAAATCATAGAACAAAACACGTCGTCTCTGCTCTTTGGCAGACAGTTTGGTACAGTGACTTGTCGTCAGTTATGATTAATTGACATTCGCTCCACGAAAAACCCATGTCACATCTCTATGACACAGCAACCTCCGTTTCTCCGCTATCATGTCACAGCAATCGTTATTATATACCAGCATTTTTTGCTTTGCAAGCATTTTTTGGATTTTTTTGATAAATTGTACAGAACCAATCCTTTTCATTTTTACTTCAGCTTAAAGGTCTGTTTTAATTTCACGCCTTTGTTATTATATATTTCCAGCTTCGGAAGGCTTAACAGAAACGCCATAAACATCCGGTAGCCGTAATTTTCCGTAGCAAAATCCGGAAATTCCTTTTTGATTGCCGCCTCCAGCTCGTCCATATCCTCAATCCGGTTATTTCTCTTTCCCAGATATCCGTATATAAATGCCGCAATCTTATCCTTATGATCTACCGGCCTGATCAGGTTCCGGCTCCCTTCCTTTACAAGGAGGATTCCCTGTACATGCGTCATCAGCATTGTCTCAAATGCGGTAAACCCATAGTTTCTGACATCAAATTCATGATACCTTGCACATAGTGCATCATATAATGCTCCGACAGACAGACTGGTTCCCCTGTTTCCTGCCAGAACGATCAGTTCTTTCATGCTGCGCACCACGTCTTCTAACGGAGTTGCCTCCTTCTCACAGGACATACCGGAAAGCATTTCAAGGAAGCGGACCCTTGTGGAAACCGGAATGTAGCACCGGGCCGCCGATGCAGGCGCCGCAACCGTTACCTGTTTTCCCTTTTTTTGCATACGGACTATCGCCGGGGCTGCATACGCTTCCCCTGTTGCGAGATAAATGCCATCTATATTCGGATTATCCGCCGCCTCCGTCATATCTAAAAACAGCTCCGCCGGAGTACGGTCCTGATAGACATTCCGGGTTTCAATTACACAAAGACCAGTCTGTTCAAGCTGCCTTCTCTTTTTTTCGCTTTTTCCGATATATCCGTATGCATACCGCATAATTACCTGATAATGGTCAGATGCATCCTTGCAGATTGCATCCAGATATTTCAAATCAATTGTATTGATATCCACAAAAAGTGCCGCTCTCATAATTTCCTCCATATTTCCTCCGTAAGCCTCATCAGAGACTGATTCAGGTGAAACTCCTGACAAAGTCTCTGGGCTTCTCTTCTTGCTTCTTCCCGCTTTTCTGCCGGAACATTTCTTCTGATACCCCGGATCAGGATATTCTTCGGAGAATGCTCCATGTCAATGAACTCCAGCAGATCTGTCTTATATCCGCAGGATCCCAGCACGCAGCCCCGGATTGCATCCGTCATCAGGGCCGCCGTCCGTTCCTTTATAATCCCATATTTTGTAAGTGCGGATAAATACCCGGAAGATATCTGCGCATTGAGCTCATGCTGACAGCAGGGAACAGACAGGATATAATCGGCATTCATGGCAATCGCATGATGCAGTGCATAATCCGTTGCCACATCACAGGCGTGCAGCGTAACGACCATATCCGCCTTTTGATCCGTCTGATATCCGCTGATATCTCCAAGCTCAAAGTTCAGATTTTTATATCCGAAGCGCCGTGCCAGTTCGTTGCATTTCCGGATAACCGGTTCCTTCAGGTCCAGTCCCGTGATCTGTGCATGCATATGACGGATTTCTACTATATAATAATACAAAATAAACGTCAGATAGGATTTTCCGCATCCGAAATCAATGATGCGGATCGTATCCCTGTGATCGTCCTTCAAAACACTGTCAACGATTTCCACGAACCGGTTGATCTGACGGAATTTATCATACATAGAGGAAACTACCTTTCCTTCGCCGGTAAAGATTCCCAGCTCCCGGAAAACCGGTATATCCATTCCCTCTTCCAACAGATACCGTTTTTCACGGTTATTCCCCGCAATCACAATCTGCTTACCTGAAACCTCCCGCCTGTTTATGATAAAATTGCCCTTCTTACCTGCTTTCACATCATACTCTCTATTGACGGAAAAAACATTCATCTGCCGGAAATCCGCCGGAAAATATTGTTCCAATACAACAAACGCCTCCGGTCCGGAAAGATTTTCATGGAAGACCTGTTTTTCCGTATACTTTTCCAGCTGATATACATTCTGCCCTCTGATTATCTTTCTCTGAAATACCAGCTTTCTGTATTCGCACCGGGAGTTGCTCAGCACAATTTTATATGGCGCAGACGCCTCAATTTCCTCAAACATCTCTTTATAAGCAGTTTCTTTCTGATCCATTCTCGTTTTGTTCCGTTCTTCTATCCTGTGAAAAGTCAGTTGGCATCATTTGTAATATACCATGCATTTGAAGGATTGCCAACTTTTATTCTTGAAAATTTATCCGGAATATATCATACCGGACTTAAGCGAAATCTTTTCCTCCCTGCTCTGTCTATCCTTTCTTGACGAACAACTTTCCAAACCGTATAATGAGACCAGATAACTTGGGAAAAGAGGAAACAGATATGTGGGCTGCAGACAACTGGAAGGATTATGAAGTCATTGACTGTTCCGGCGGGGAAAAGCTGGAACGATGGGGCGATTATATCCTGCTGCGCCCTGACCCGCAGGTGTTATGGAATACTCCTAAAACAGATCCACGCTGGAAGCATTTAAACGCGCATTATCACAGGAGCAGCAAGGGCGGCGGTGAATGGGAATTCTTTCACCTTCCGGAGCAATGGTCCATCCGGTACAAAGAGCTGACCTTTCATCTGAAGCCTTTCAGCTTTAAACACACCGGACTGTTTCCGGAACAGGCTGCCAACTGGGACTGGTTTTCCAAACTGATCCGGAATGCCCTTGCAGAAAATCCGGACAGAGAAATTAAAATTCTGAATCTGTTCGCATATACGGGAGGCGCCACCTGTGCCGCCGCAAAAGCGGGCGCTGCAGTGACCCATGTAGACGCCTCTAAGGGAATGGTCACATGGGCAAAGGAAAATGCAGCTTCTTCCGGGCTTGCGGATGCCCCTATCCGCTGGATTGTAGACGACTGCGTGAAGTTTGTAGAACGGGAAATCAGACGGGGCAATCACTATGACGCCATTATTATGGACCCTCCTTCCTATGGGAGAGGCCCGAAGGGCGAGATCTGGAAAATAGAAGACAACATTCATTCCTTCATCGGACTATGCAGCAAATTATTGTGTAAAAAGCCGTTATTTTTTCTGGTAAACTCCTATACTACAGGACTTGCGCCTGCAGTTCTTACCTATATGATCGCAACCGAAATCTGTCCCCGGTACGGAGGGACCGTCGTTTCTGATGAAATCGGATTGCCCTGCACATCCTCGGGCCTCATTCTCCCATGCGGCTCTTCAGGAAGATGGCAGAATATAAAAAAATAAAGAGTTTATCTATAAACTCTTTACGACAGGCAGGTCCGCCGGACAAAATTGAACTCCGCGAGATATATTCTCACGGAGTTTTCATTTTTCTGCTATGATATACCTTTTAATATTTCCGCCGCACGCTTCGGCTTGTTCATTGTATAAATATGAATACCGTCTACCCCGTGCTCTTTTAAATCCCGGATCTGGGCGACCGCAAAATCAATCCCCGCTTTCCACATATCGTCCGGGTGGTCACTGTAGTTTGCAATGATATCCGACAATGCTTTCGGAACACTGGAGCCGGACAGGGATATGGTTGTTCCAATCTGGTTTGCAGATGTTATCGGCATGATTCCTGCACAAATTGGTATGGTAATGCCGCTTTTTTCCGCCTTTTCCAGAAACCGGTAAAAATATGTATTGTCAAAAAACAACTGGGAAATTGCAAATTCTGCGCCTTGTTCCTGTTTCAATCTCAGATACCCCAGATCTGCTTCCAGACTAAGACTCTCTGAGTGCTTCTCAGGATAGCATGCCCCGGCAATCTGAAAATCCGTATTCTGTTTCAGGAATTCTATCATATCACTGGCATGGGCAAATTCTCTGGATTCATACTGCTCATCGCTCATTGTCCTTGGTCTGTCACCCCTCAGGGCCAGCACATGTCTGATTTTATGTTCAGCAAAGGCTTTACAGGTATCCAGTAATTCCGCCCGCTTATTTCCGACACAGGTCATATGTGCAAGCGCGTGAATATGTAATGTATTTTCTATATAAGAAGCAATGTCAACTGTTTTTTTGGAATTACTGCCTCCTGCACCATAGGTTACACTGATAAAATCCGGCTTCAGTTCCGCAAGTGAATCGAGTACCCCATATACTGATTCCAGTTCCCCGTCTTTTTTCGGTGGAAATACTTCAAATGATATCGTCTGCTTTTCCTTCAATACTTCTGCAATCATATCAACTTATCTTTCCTCCATCTTTACCATTTTCTGTCGTCCATATCCAGATAGTCCCTGTGTGTCCCGACATATTTATATGCAGGACGTATGATTTTTCCGGCATTTACCAGCTCTTCAATCCTGTGTGCACACCATCCGGAGATTCTGGCAATTGCAAAAATAGGCGTAAACAATTCTATCGGAATACCCAGCATGCTGTACACAAAGCCGCTATAAAAATCCACATTTGCCGATATCGTCTTATTGGCGTTTCGTTTTTCCGTCAACAGCTCTGCTGCAATCCGTTCCACATTCTGATACAGTGCAAATTCTGCCTCCCGGCCCTTTTCTACGGACAGTCTGTCGGCATAGCTTTTCAGAATCTTTGCTCTCGGATCTGAATTGGTATAGACGGCATGTCCCATCCCATAGATCAGTCCACTGTGATCAAAGCCCTCTTTCTCCAACAGGCCCTTCAGATAAGCGGTCAGTGCCGCTTCATCTTCCCAGTTTGAAACATGGGCTTTCAGATCATCAAACATCTGCTGCACCTTCAGATTGGCGCCGCCATGCTTCGGTCCCTTCAGGGACCCCAGAGAACCTGCCACCGTGGAATAGGTATCCGTTCCTGTTGAAGAGATCACATGCGTCGTAAAGGTGGAGTTGTTTCCTCCTCCATGCTCCGCATGCAGAACGAGGCAGATATCCAACACCTTCGCCTCAAGCTCTGTATATTTCTTGTCGGCCCGGATCAGACGCAGAAAATTCTCTGCCGTGGAAAGTCCTTTCTTAGGATTATGTATCACAAGACTCTTGTCCTGATAGTAATGCTTATAGCCCTGATATCCATATGCTGCAATCAGCGGAAACTGTGCAATCAGCTCCATGCTCTGCCGCAGAACATTTTTGATGCTGATATCATCCGGATTCTCATCATAAGAATACAGCGTCAGAACACATCTTTGCAGGACATTCATCATATTCTTACTCGGTGCCTTCAAAATAACATCTCTGGTAAATTTACTTGGCAGCTCCCGAAAGGTCTCCAGCAGTTCCACAAAGCTGTCAAACTGGCTTCGGGTCGGCAATTCTCCGAATAAAAGCAGATATATGGTCTCTTCAAACCCAAATTTACTGCCATGGAATCCCCGAACCAGATCTTCTACATTATAGCCCTGAAAATACAGCCGTCCGTCTGTCGGTATACGTTCTCCGTTTATTACATCATACGATACCACATCTGAAATCTCAGTTAAACCGGTCAGAACACCCTGACCATTGGAATCTCTTAATCCTCTTTTTACATCGTAGGTAACATAGAGGTTCTGGTCTATTGTTCCTGAATCGCTGCAGTATCTGACCAGTTCATCAATTATTTTCTCATATTCCAAACTTCCTTTTTCCAAACCTCTATCTCCTTTCCGTTTCTCATTCTTTCCTAGTTTAACAAAAAATCCCCTTTCATGCAAGAAAAGGGACAAAATAATTAAATGTAAAAGCTTTTCTCCGGATTTTCCTAATAAAATGATCTTCCGGTCAGATTTCAATCACATATCTTTCAAAGGCATTGATAATGGTCGTATTCATATATTGCGATTCCCGGACAAAATCTCTTCCGTAATTGATATGCACATGTCCGTGGCAGAAAAAAGCAGGTGAATATTGCTCGATCAGAGTCCGGAAGCATCGAAATCCTGTATGGGGCAGGTCCTGTGAATCATTCAGCTGATAAGCAGGAGAGTGCGTCACCAGTATATCAAAGCCACCGGTTTTTTTCAGCTTTCTGTTCAGCTTTCTGATCCGGCTTTCCATAGCTTTTTCCGTATATTGATGCGGCGCTCCGTTATATTTATATTCCATAGATCCGCCAAGTCCCAGAATACGGACTCCCTGATAGGTGTAGATATCCCCATCAATGCAGATACAGCCGTCCGGCGGGGTTTCTTCATAACACGCATCATGATTCCCATGGATATACAATACGGGCGCATGCGTAAAGGTTGCCAGAAAAGACAGATACTGAGGGGCCAGATCGCCGCAGGATATAATCAGATCTATCCCCTCCAGTTTCTTTTTCTCAAAATAGTCCCATAGATATTTAGATTCCTCATCCGCCAGAACCATGATTTTCATTACCTGTTACTCCGTACTTTCTCATCTGTTTTCCACTGTTTTATATATACAATAGTATACCCATTTTCCTTAACTTTCAACAGACTTTTTCAGTTCAAGGCTTTCCGGCGTATTGACCCCCTGTATGGCAACTACATCATGTGCTCCTTCCACCAGATCCGATGATTCCGGTATATTTCCTACAACGTTTTCACATAACCAGTCCATTTTCATAATTTCTTCCGGTTTCATCTCGTCTTCTTCATTTTCCCTGACGACGCCAGCCTGTGAATACAGCTTTCCATAGAATGGCTTAACTGTACCTTCTATGATCAGTTTTTTCATCAGATTGACCAGTCTGACAGTGCCGACCGGAAGATGCTTGGAGCAGATGACATCTACCAGTCCGGCAGACATGCCCCACCAGTAATTCAAGGCCTTTGTTCCAACCTCTTTTTCATCCTGCTTCCAGTTCCCGTCTAAAACAGACTTGATAATCCTTTCATAAAAAAGAGCCCAGTTGTAAAATGGCATGGCAAGATTGGAAATTCCGTTCTCATCACTGTAATATAATCCAAACTGTCTGGAGATATCCTGTGGTGCGATCATATCCTGATCGGAAATATAATGGATATCCATATTTTTAAAATATTCCTGCGGATTTGTTCCCTTCTCCTTTGACCACTGCAGATACACCCTTGCACGCGGATTCACAAGCTTCGCTCCTAACGCAAATGCATTGATATTTGCCAGAGTACCATAAATCGGGTAATCAGCAATATAACCGATCTTACCGTCAGCGCACAGGGAGCCGGCAATTATGCCTGTAATAAATTTGGCTTCATACATACGGGCATAATAGGTCCTCACATGACTGGTGGACATATTCAAAGAGCAGTTCAGGATCTTCACATCGGGATATGCAATCGCCGCCTTTAATGATTCCTGAAGCATCGCCGGACCGGTGGTAAAAATAATATCATATTTCTCCTCCGCCAGCTGATGCAGACAGTCTGCAAGCTTTGTATTATCATCAATGTTGCAAAATACCTGCGTATCTATCTGTTCACGGAATGTTTCCTCAATATCCCGTCTTCCCAGTTCGTGACTGTAAATCCAGACAGAGTTCACCGGATCTTTATCATATATGAACGCCACATTTAATTTTTTTGGTGCAAGTTTAATGGCCAACAGCTTCTTTTTACTTTCCGCAGGTTCAAGCTTCGGTGTGATCTGATTATCTTTTTTATGATTACTCAAAAGAATCTCATCCCATAATTTATCCAGATTTGCCTTAACCTCTTCCTGAGACATTTCCTTTAGGGCTTCATAGCCGTACACGTTTAAAAATATCAGCATTGCATCATTTGCATTGATTGCAAGCTTTTCACTTCCGCTTCTGGCAAGAAAAGCCTTTTCAAATGCCAGATGGGCGGAATTAAAATCCATTTTTTCATCCTCTGAAAACGTACTATCTGCGGTTATGCCGATATAGTCCCGCAGCTTGTCAAAGCTGCCCTCTTTCGTAAACCAGATATAATTGATACCTGTCTGCTTATGGAAATCCATAAACTCATAATAAATTCTGTTTTCCGGGTCATTCGTCCGCTTCGGAACCTTTCTGATTACCAGGGCAGGAACAGAATCGGCGCCAAAATATTTCAGCACACTGACCCTTTTATTTCCTTCGATCACATAGAATCGGTTCATGTATTCATATGCCTTGATCGGATCATGAATCCCTTCCTCAATATGAGAATCGCACAAAGTAGACCACTTTGAGCCAAATTCTGTCTTATAATCCAGAATCGGCATAAAATTAGATGCAAAGGCAGTTGTTCTTCCTACCGTCGCAGTTCCGATCACATTCCCAAGCGCTATCTGCTGCAATCCAAGATTCACTTCACATTCTATATCGGATGCTGATATCAGTTCTTCCAAAACAGGTAAATACGGATATTCTTTTTTGGCAATTGCTGCCTGATATCGTTTTTCTCCCAGCTTCTGGGCTTTTAAATATTCACTTGCTGACATAAATATCGCTCCTAACTAAATGATATACCGTAAAAAGAAACGGTACTATAAAGGTACTCTTTTTCACCCAATATATTGACACTAATTCATGATTTTTTCCAGTCATTCTCTTACTTTCATCATTTTAGCTTACACTTTCTGATATGCAACTTCTTTTATTTGTATATTTTTCATAAATTTTTTTGTATATTATTTACATTTTGCACTTGAAAATCGTTTCGGTTTGTTATATTATATAAATATGATATTGCAGTTTTCACATAGTCCGCAGATGTATTTCGGTGTGTGTGAATCATTATAAATTAAAAGAGTCTGGTTTTACACTTCCACCAGACTCTTTTTCCGTTTAATCCTTGTATGCTTCAAAGGTAACCGTTATTTCAGTTCCCTTTCCCACTTCACTTTCAATTGAAATTTCTGCACCATGCTGTGCAGCGATATGTTTGACTATAGCAAGCCCCAGTCCTGTTCCTCCGGTTGATTTGGAACGGCTCTTATCCACCCGGTAAAATCTCTGGAAAATCTGTTCCCGGTGTTCCTCCGGTATCCCGATTCCGGTGTCCCTGACAGCCAAAAGGACCTTTCCTTCTTTTTCGCAAACTGTCAGATATACCCTGCCGTTCCTGTTATTATACCGTATCGCATTGTCTGTCAGATTATATACGATTTCCTCCATCATGACCCTGTTGGCCATAACATATCCTGAAGTTCCCTTCAAATTGATAGTTACCTCATGCTTTTCCGCATTAACCGCCAGCATATCTACAGCAGTCTGTGCAATTTCGTATAAATCTACTTTTTCCATCGCAGGTGCATCTTCCATAACATCCAATTCCGATAAACGGATGATATCATTGATCAGAGTCAGAAGGCGATTGGAATTCCTGTGTATCTCTGATGCAAATCTTCTGATATCGCCATCTGCCGCCATGCCATTTTCAATCAGCTCGGAATAACCGGAAATAGAGGTAAGCGGAGTTTTTAATTCATGCGATACATTTGCCGTAAATTCCTGACGCACCTGTGCATTTTGCAGAATATCTTCATGCTGTTTCCTGATCGTATCAATAAACGGACGCATTTCCTTATAAGACGGTATATCGTCTAAATGATCCATATCAGATGCCATCTGCTCAATCGGTTTTACAATACTCTTTGTCAGATAGTGGGACAGCATAACTGCAAGCAGGGTCAAAAGGAACATAATTCCAAGCAGATAGGGAACACCGGAAAGCAATACGCTCCAGATACTGTCCGATTCTTTTGAAACACGAAGAACACAACCGTCTTCCATTAAGACGGCATAGTAAAAGGTGCTCCGGTTTATCGTCTCTGACAACCGTACCGCATATCCCTCCCCTTTTGTAAATGCATCCTCAATCTCCGGACGATTCCAATGGTTAGTCATAACGGAAACAGGCACCACATTGTCATACAGAACGTCGCCATCTGCAGATATAAGGGTAATTCTTAAATCATCATTGTCCAGATGTACGTCCGATATCTCACTTTCCTCTGAAAAGATACCTGTACTTTTCAGTACATTTGTATATGCCTTTAAATCACGCATAATTTCATTTTTGAATAATTGATAGAATACGATTGTCGTCAAAATCGTTGTGATCAAAATGGCTATCACGGTTACGAACACAAATCGAATATTTATTTTCCCTTTTAAAGGAACATCATTTTTTTTCTGTCGTTTCATCATTTCGCCCTATTATCCAAAGCAGGTTTACTGCTCCATTTTATATCCCACATTTCTGACGGTTTTGATCATATTACCGGCCTCACCAAGCTTCTGACGCAGTGTCTTGATATGCATATCAAGTGTTCGGGACTCCCCTTCATAGTCGATTCCCCAGACATCAGACATAATCGTATCCCTGTGAAGTACAATGCCGGCGTTGATCATAAGCAGCTTCAGCAGTTCAAATTCTTTATATGTTAATTCGCACATTTCGTCGTTCACATACACAACTCTTTTTTCTGAATCAAGCTTCACCTGTCCAAGCTGAAGGAGTCTGTCCTCCTGCAGATTCCGGTTTCGACGGAGCAATGCTTTTACCCGGGAGATCAGTTCCATAACCCCAAACGGCTTTGTCAGATAATCATCCGCTCCTATATCCAGTCCTTTGACCTTATCTAACTCTGTTGTTTTCGCCGTCACAAGAATAATCGGTATCCGTACAGTCATCTGCCGCTCCCGTAGTTTTCGGACCACCTCAAGACCGTCCTGATCCGGGAGCATAATATCAAGCAGGATCAGATCCGGAAGCTTCTCACTGATTCTTGAAAAAAAGCTTTTTGCAGTATCAAAGCCTTCAGTTACATAGCCTGTATTCTTAAGCGCAAACATCTCGATTTCCTGTATGTTCTTATCATCTTCCACAATATAGATTGTTGCCGGCATAGCCATACCCCCTTTTCGCACGTTTCTATATCTGATACTTTTCCTTATACAACTGATACATTGCCTGAAATTCTATATTATCTTCTTCCTTTAAACGTTCC
This sequence comes from uncultured Coprococcus sp., assembly GCA_947632705.1. GTDB lineage: Bacteria > Bacillota > Clostridia > Lachnospirales > Lachnospiraceae > Coprococcus. Next base: position 18,262 of record CANRQE010000023.1, read on the forward strand.
AGATATTCGTGTGTATCGAATGTATCAGATGCAGCCTGCAAAAGAGCAACCGCAACATTGGAACAATGATCTGATACACGTTCATAATGATTGATCAGATTTTCCAATGCAATTCCCAGCTCAATTGTACATTTCCCCTTTTGTAATCTCCTGATATGATGTTTTTTTATGATTGCATTTAAGTGATTGATCACTTCCTCCAGCGGTTCTACACGATAAGCCAGATTCAGATCTTCTTCATCAAAAGCGTCCACTGTCATTGTGACAATTTCCGTAACAGCCTGTGTATACACGCAAAGCTCTGCAATTGCCTTATCCGAAAACTGCATACCTTCATTATGCATTTTATCACAGATGTCCGCAATATTCATCGCATGATCTGAAATTCTTTCTAAATCTCCGATGGAATGCAGGCCCATGGATATTTTCTGACTGTCTTCAAGGGATAATTCCCTGCCCGAAAGCCTTACCATATAGGTCCCAAGTTCATCCTCATACCGGTCAACCACATTTTCAAGCTGTTCAACAAGTCCTCTTTTTTCCGGTGTGTAATTCTCCAACATATCAAGTGATATAAGCAAAGCCTCCCGGCACAGCTTTGCCATATTTTTTATTACGTCGGTACACTGTGCAACTGCAAAAGCCGGCTTCTCTAAAAAACGAATATCCAGATGAGTAAGCGGCTCCAGTTCGTTTGCTATGACTTCATCCGGCTTACGATCTCTTACCGTAAGTGTTGCAAGCTTTTCAAGCACCCGGTTAAACGGCAGAAGCACAGCGGTTGCAACTACATTAAACAACGTATGTATGACTGCAATATCAGCACTGCTCATAACATTTTCCAAAAAATCAAAATGGAAAACTGCATGAAGCCCGTAGAAAACGGATAAAAACAAAACTGTTCCAACTATATTGAAATATAAGTGGACGAATGCAGCTCTCTTTGCATTCTCCTTTGCCCCAATACTCGAAATCAGCGCCGTGACACAGGTTCCAATATTTTGTCCCATGATAATCGGAATTGCAGCACGATAAGTAACTGCTCCGGTTGTACAAAGTGCCTGAAGAATTCCTACAGAGGCGGATGAGCTCTGAATGATTGCCGTCAGCAATGCCCCAGCCAGCATACCAAGCAAAGGATTGGAAAACATGGTAAACACTTTGGTAAATTCCGGTACGTCTGCCAATGGTGCAACTGCTGTACTCATAGTCTCCATTCCGAACATCAGCACAGTAAAGCCCAACAGAATTCCGCCGATATCTTTCTTCCTGCTGTTTTTACTGAACATCAAAAATATGATGCCAATCACAGCCAGAATCGGTGAAAACGATGAGGGCTTTAACATTTGTATAAATACATGATCGCTTTGTATTCCGGACAGGCTTAAAATCCATGAGGTAATGGTTGTACCTATATTGGCACCCATAATAATTCCAACTGCCTGACGCAGCTTCATAATACCTGAATTTACAAACCCCACTACCATAACGGTGGTAGCAGAGGAAGATTGAATGACAGCTGTTACCGCAGCACCCAGAATCACACCTCTTAGCGGTGTGGAGGTAAGCTTTTCAAGAATCTGTTCCAGCTTACCACCTGCTGTTTTAGCCAGACCGTCTCCCATGACACTCATCCCATACAAAAACAGTGCCAAACCACCAATCAGGGATAACAAATTAAAAATATTCATACATTCCTCTCCTTGTTTTTCATCTGCCTATCCTGTATTACAACACCTCTGTGTAAAAAACATTGGATCTGAATGTAAAATCTGTGTAAAATTTCTATTCCCTCTTATTCTGTCTGATATCTCTTCGCATCAGATAAATAATTCCGCCGAACATTCCGGGCACTGACATGGCATATCCCACGAAAATGAAGAACAGCTCAACCGGTTCTATTTTGGGAAAAATACCCGCCTGCCAAAGAAATGCGGCAGGTATTAAAGAGAGAGTTCCCCAAAATAAAGTATTTAAAGCAAGGAAGGTTTTTACATTTGAAAAAGTATATTTACTGCAAATTTTTTCTGTGATTCTCCAGATTATGTTCATACCAACACTCCTGTCATCAACTATTATGCACGCCTGTAAGATAGAAAATTACCCATTCTGATATATTTGCCGCATGGTCTCCGATTCTCTCCAGATATTTTGCAACCATCAGCAGGTCTGCCGCCTGCTCTCCATTATCTGCATTATCATGAATCATCTGAATCAGTTCTTTTTTCACTGTATTAAAAAGATCATCCACAATGTCATCATGGACAATGACCGCTTGTGCCTTTTCCAGATTCAGCTCAACATAAGCCTCTATGCTTTCAACCAGCATGACCATCGTTTCTTTCGCCATTTTCTGAATATGCTCCAGCTTCTTGATATACGGTGTCCCTGCCATTAACAGCGTCAATTCAGATATGTCCGCTGCATGGTCTCCGATTCTTTCCATATCGGTAATCATTTTTAAAGCGGATGAAATCTGTCTCATATCGGTTGCGACAGGCTGCTGGGTAAGCAGAAGCTTCAAACAGAGATTCTCAATCTCCTTCTCCTGCCGGTCAATCTCATCGTCAGCATCAATGGCCTGCTCGGCAAGCGCTACATCCTGCGTAATCAATGCATTGATGGCCTTTTCAATTGCTGCTTCAATCATGGAACCCATTTCAATCATTTCGTCATTCAGCTTCTTCAACTGTTTTTCATAATTATCTCTCATTATGATGCCGTCCTTTCCCTAACCGAATCTTCCTGTTATATAATCCTCTGTACGCTTATCCTTTGGCATTGAGAACATTTTCTCTGTTTTATCATACTCAATGACCTGGCCGAGCAGGAAAAATGCTGTATTATCAGCAATTCTTGCCGCCTGCTGCATATTATGTGTTACCATAATGATACTATAGCTGCTCTTAAGCTCCATGGCCAGATCCTCAATCTTGGAAGTAGATATCGGATCTAAGGCTGAAGTTGGTTCATCCATTAATAGCACTTCCGGCTCTACTGCCAATGCTCTTGCAATGCACAGTCTCTGCTGCTGCCCACCTGACAGCCCCAGTGCAGATTTTTTGAGTCGGTCTTTCAATTCGTCCCAGATTGCTGCCTGTGTCAGAGAACGCTCTACAATCTCATCCAGTGCGGATTTACTGTGTATGCCGTGTGTTCTCGGCCCATATGCAATATTATCATATACACTCATTGGAAATGGATTCGGATTTTGGAACACCATTCCGACTCTCTTTCGCAACAGGTTTATATCCATGCCTCCGTAGACGTCTTCTCCATCCAGTGTAACATTACCCTGTACTCTGCAGCCCTCTACCAAATCATTCATACGGTTTAAGCACTTTAAAAAAGTAGATTTTCCACAGCCGGACGGTCCGATAAATGCTGTTATTTCATTCTCCGGAATTGCCATATCTACATCCTTCAGGGCATGGAAGTCTCCATAATATAGGTTCAGATTTTTTATATCAAATTTATTTTTCATGTTTATCTCCAATTCCTGTCTTTGTATTTTTATCTGCGCTTTATATGTCATAAGCATCTATCTACTGCTGCGCGGTATCCGCAGCAAATTTCCTTGCAATGAAATCAGAAGCAAAATTGATCAATACGACAAGAATCAGCAGCACGACCGCTGTTGCATACGCCTGATTTGTATGATATCCCTCTTTGGAAAGCAGATACATATGAACAGACAATGTTCTGGTCGAAGAAAACAGATTCTGCGCAACCACCGCCATACTTCCCGCCGTATAAATCAGGGCTGCCGTTTCTCCGACGATTCGCCCGGTAGCAAGGATGATACCTGATAGGATTCCCGGCACCGCACTTGGCAGAACAATCCGAAATACAGTGCGGAGCTTGCCTGCCCCCAGTCCAAAACTACCCTCTCTGTAAGAATTGGGAACGGAGAGCAGGGCTTCCTCTGTGGTCCGCATGATTACCGGAAGAACCATGATTGCCAAAGTAAATGCACCCGATAATAATGAAAGCTTCCATTTCAATGCCGTAACAAAAAACAGCATACCAAACAAGCCATATACGATAGATGGAATACCGGTTAATGTTTCTGCCGTAATCCTGACAACGCTCACCAGCTTATTCCCTTTTCTTGCATATTCCACCAGATAAATAGCAGCAAATATGCCAATCGGTCCGGCAATCAGCAAAGATAACAATGTCATAAATACTGTATTGATCAACGCCGGAAGCATGGAACAATTTTCAGAATTATACTCCCATCTGAATAAATCCGGTGTCAGATTCGGAATTCCTTTAATCAATACATATATTAACAAAAATCCGATTGCCGCCACCGTAATGAAGGCCGACATCCATACAAGGATGAGTAAAATCATTGAACTCGGTTTTCTCTTATATTCTGCAAATCTTTGCTTTAGGCCTCTCCGATTGATACCGGAAATCTCTGTCGCCGATGCTGCAGATTGTTCTTTACTTGTTGTGATTTTATCTGCCATACTACGCCACCGTCTTTCTCTTTAGTATTGAAAACAGCAGATTGATGATCAGAATAAACACAAACAGCACAACGCCTGTTGCAATCAGTGCTTCCCTGTGAAGATCTGCTGCATATCCCATCTCCATTACAATATTGGCAGTCATGGTTCTGACACCCTTTAACAGTCCATCCGGCACTCTTGGCTGATTGCCCGCTACCATGATTACCGCCATTGTTTCTCCAATCGCACGTCCTACACCCAGGATCACCCCTGCCATAATACCTGATTTTGCAGCAGGAACCACTGTTAAAAAGACGCTCCTTTCGTGTGTGGCTCCTAAAGCAAGTGCCCCCTGATAATATTTATCCGGTACCGCCCGAATGGATGTCTCAGCTACACTGATAATGGTCGGCAGGATCATCATGCCAAGCAATACCGAGGCTGTCAGCATGGTATTTCCGTTTACACCAAACAACTGTCTTACAAGCGGTACCAGAACACACATACCAAAGAATCCGTAGACGACTGAAGGAATCCCTGCCATCAGATTAATAAACGGCTTAATCACTTTATATAGCGGCTTTGGACAAAATCTTGCCAGAAAGACTGCTGTCAGAAGTCCGATTGGTACACCTACGATCAGGGCTCCCGCAGTAACATAGATACTGCCAAGAATAAACGGTAATATTCCATACTGATGATTGGAAGGCTGCCAGACATTACCGGACAAAAACTTGCCAAATCCGATTTCCTTCATAGCAGGAATTCCATTCACAAACAGGAATACACAGATCAACGCCACCGCCGCAATGGAAACGAATGCTGCTGTCAGGAAAACAATATACATAACAATTTCCTTGAATTTCTGCATTTTTACTCCTTTTTCACCTGGTTATTTTACATCTTCCCAAGTGGTATCAGTTCCGTTAAAGATATCCTTTACCTGATCAATGGTATAATCCTCTGCCGGATTTTCATTATTAACAACAACGGCAATCCCATCCATTGCAATGACAGTTGCGGTCACACCCTGAGAAGTCTCACTGTCCTTCAGATCACGGGAAGCCATACCGATATCACAGGTTCCCTCTATTGCAGAATTCACACCCGTCGTTGAATCCATCTCCTGAAGCTCAATCTCTGCACCCGGATTGACTGTCTTATACGCTTCGATCAGTTTTTCCATTGCCGGTGTTACAGAGGAAGACCCGATAATGATAATCTTGCCGGATGCACCAGATGAGGTAAATGCTCCCGTATTATCAATTTCAATATAACCATTATCTGAAATAACCTTCTGTCCGTCCGCACTCAGGATAAAGTTAATGAAGTCCTGTGCCACTTCACTGACAGTATCCTTTGTCACAATGTTGAATGGTCTGGAAAGTGTATAAGAACCGTTTATAATATTTTCTGCAGTTGCCTCGACTCCGCCAATTTTTACTGCCTTCACGGAATCATTTAAGGCACCTAAAGATACATAACCGATTGCATATGCATCGCCTGCTACCGTTGTCAAAACCACCTCAGTGCTGTTCGACACAATGGCATCAGTCGTTGTCTTATCCACCTTGTTACCGTCTGCATCCTCCTCTTCCACTCCTGTGAGTTCTACAAATGCACCTCTGGTACCTGAACCTTCTTCTCTTGTTACGACTGAAATATCAGTACCTGCATCAAAACCATCACTCTTCTTTCCACATCCGGCAAAAGAAGCCATTGCCAACGCTGCACCGAATGCCAGCACTATGATTTTCTTACTTTTTTTCATTTTACTTTCCTCCGAATCTATGATTACTTTAATATCTTTTGTGAATTCTCAGAGCGCGCACCTGAACAATTCCTGATATACATCATAGAGACCTCTTGTAAAATTCATAATCAGCAGTCCGTAAAATCCATGTAAAATGTTTGTAACCGAAAAAAGGAGAATACACACAGAATAAAAATCATTGCAGAAACAACTGCAGATAGTAAAAAAACTGAATCCATGATAGAATAAGAAAAACAGAAAGGACCATACGCATATGAAAGTGATCGGACATATTCATACAGATTTCCCGGAAAAATTCGGAGTTCCCAGACAAAGCGGTCTGGTGCCGGATCTCCATGCTTCCATTACCTTTTTACCGGAATACCGTCAACCGGAAGCTTTCCGTGGACTGGAAAAATTTTCCCATATCTGGATTTTATGGCAATTCCACAAGGCCGGACAGAAGCATTGGAACGCTACCGTGAAACCGCCGAAGCTTGGCGGCAATATGCGGATGGGTGTATTTGCCACGCGTTCTCCTTTCCGGCCGAATCACATCGGACTTTCTTCCGTGAAACTGGAATTCATTGAATGGACAAAAGAAAACGGCCCGGTACTACATGTATCCGGAGCCGATTTACTGGATGGCACCCCCATCTATGATATTAAGCCATATCTGGCTTACACTGACAGCCATCCGGAAGCAACCGGTGGCTTTACCGAACAGATTGACACAAACCCTCTGACTGTAGAGTTTCCGTCTGACCTGCTGAAACAAATCCCAAAAGACAAACAATCCGCTCTTCTTTCTTTACTGGAACAAGATCCCCGTCCGGGTTATCAGCACGAACCGGAACGAAGGTATGGCGTCGCTTTTGCGGGATACGATGTCAGATTTCATGTGGACGGAACCACCTTAACCGTTGTGGAGATTGTTCCGTATCAACAAAATTAGTCCCTTTTATACAGATAAACCGCCAATCTATAAGAAAGATACTTCAAGACGGCCCCGGCAAAGATCAATCCGGCAAGGACACACCAGATCCTTTTCTCATGTATGAAAAGCCACATTGCCATTCTTCTAAACAGATGTTTCCCTGTAAGTGCAGAGATATCTCCAAATGCCAGATAACAAAGCACACCTAAAAACAGAAGAAGCAATAAAATTGCAAACACCTTACCCACAATACCCGTCTTACCTCTTGAAAACAGCAGCAGAACAAATGCCTGTATGACTGTCATGATTCCAAATATCAACAAGATCAGCATGATTGGAATCTTAATATCGATATCAAATCCCAGTTTTACAATTCCGACCAAGATAAAATTCAAAACCAGGGCAATTCCATTTCCGATCAGTCCCAACATATATCGTTCAGAAATCATGTAGCGATATCCGCCCGGCAATGCAAGCGCATACTGTATCCATTTTGTACCTGCATCCATACGCCCTACAACCATTGCAATGCCAGGGAATCCGCCTTGTATGGCAATAATGCCGCCAAACATTATACCATTGACAAAAAAAACGAAATCTTCAGACTCCGGTATAAAATATGCTGTTATCAATTCTATTACTAAATATGCCAGTATGATCACCATGGCACCAATATTCGTTTTATTTAAAACAATATCCTTATACAATAAACCCTTCATATCTTATATCCTCTTTTCTGTCTTACTTTCGTCGTAATACCAATAGATAATACTACAAAAACAAGAATACAGACTGGTGCATATGAATACAGAAAGCGAAAACATTTTGCAAGCTTCTCAATCAGTTCATCCATCTCCATTCCGCTCGCAAGCAGCAGAGTCAATAGGATAACCATTCCAAAAGCTAAACCCATACGAAGCATGGATGCTGTCTTAGCAGGAAAAATAATATCAAATGGAAGCAAAAACAGAATCAATACAATTCCAAACACCCACATTGTAATACAAATTTTTGCATCCTCAGCAGAAAAGCTCCCACCAGCTGCCCATATAAGCAAATGGGATCCAATCCATGTGAACACTGCCATACAAGTATGCCCCAGAATCAGCAGCAAATATTTAGAAAACACAACCGTAAATGCAGGAATCGGAAGTGCATATTGCAGTTTACTCCAGCCACACTTATCATCAGCTTCCAATATCTTTGCCATCGATAATGCAAAAACAATTCCTATTCCACCAACCTGAAATATCCAGTATTTTAGCAAAAGCGGCAGCAAAAATTCTGCTGTGCCAAAATTTCCAACTGTAATTCCCCGGAATAGAATGACACCCACAACCGCAAAAAACACCTGCAGCAAGATACCTCTGCAAAACTGTTGGCATTCCAGATAAAAATCCTTATATAATAATGATCTCATGCCATACACCTCCTGATTACTTATTTGGAGCCATATCTGGCATAGAATAAAAATATATCCTCCAGTGTCGTTTTCTCACACAGCAGATGGTTATACTTTCTTTTACAAAATTCATAATCCCCCACAAGAGCTTCTATGCCAAACGTAGATTTTCTGGTACTGACCACATCCTCTGCGGCAATTTTTTGGAATGCTTCTTCAGAGCATTTGATCACCCCATGCCTTTGTTCGACTGTCTCCTTATCTTCGGACAGCACAATACGTCCCTGGCTGATTAATACAATGTAGTCCGCAATTCTTTCAATATCGGTAATGATATGAGAAGACAAAAGCACTGTATGCTCTCCGTCCTGTATAAACTCCATAAAAAAATCCAGAATTTCATTCCTTACAACCGGATCCAACCCTCCTGTAGGCTCGTCCATGACCAGAAGCTTTGCATGATGAGACAGCGCCGTTGCAATCTGCAGCTTCATCTGCATACCTCTGGAAAGCTCCGCAACCCTTTTCTTTTCAGGCAGATTTAATTTCTTTAAATAATCATAAAAGACTTCAGAATCCCATTCTTTATAAATCCCTTTTAAGATTCTATCAATATGTTTCGGTTTCAGCCTGCCATGGAAACAAATATCATCAAACACCACCCCGATATTCTGTTTAATCTCCATTGCATATTTCTCACTGTCACAACCAAAGACCTTAATTTCTCCCTGATCTCTGGAAATCATATTTAAGATTGCCTTAATAGTGGTGGTTTTACCGGCACCATTTTGCCCGATAAAACCTGTCACACATCCCGTTGGAATGGCAAAACTCACATCCTGCAGTTCAAATCCCCTGTAACGTTTTACAAGATGATTGATTTCTACTGCATTTTTACATTGAAAATTCAAATCCATTGCTCTTCCTCATCTCATCAGCAGCTATGTCCTACTTTTTATGACGTTCCTCATAGATAATTGTTAATATATCCGTAAGTTCCTTCAAAGATACATCACAGAGATCTGCCTTTGATACAGCCTCATTTAAGTGTTCTTCCATCTGACACATCGTCTGCTCTCTCACCATGTCCATATTCTTCGGCTTTACAAAACAGCCTATACCGACTCTGGTCTCAATAAAACCATCCCGCTCCAGTTCCTCATAGGCACGTTTTGTTGTAATCAGACTAATGCGCAGTTCCTTTGCCAGAAACCGCATGGACGGAAGCATCTCTCCCTCCGCAAGCGTTCCTGCAATGATCATATCCTTGAGCTGCTGCTCAATCTGCTCATAGATTGGGACGCCGCTGCTGTTACTCAAAATAATATTCATTTGCTGCTACCTTCCTTATAGTTCCCAGGATTACAGAAAAAAGATTGCCGGCATTTTTTCTGTACACTATAATATGTAGGTGTGTATATTATATATATACACCTATACACACCTATTGTCAATAAAAAAATATATATTATTACGGATGTTCCGGCACTACCGCCAAAAACTCCAGATCCGCATCACTGGTATTTTGAAGGCTGTGACGATGTCCCTTTGGACAATAATGACAATCTCCTGCCTGAAGCTGCTCTACTCCATCATCATATAATACGCTTCCATTCCCTTTGACAATGAATACGATTTCACTATTTGTGTCATGTGTGTGAAGCCCGATGGCAGCGCCCGGTTCCAGACGTCCATGCATAATCTTATTATTTTCATCTGTAAACATTTTTGCATGGAAGGACTTTTTTCCACCCTTGAAATTCATAAACTCCTGTTCTTCCATCTCGTCAAATCTGATCTTCATGTATAAATCCTCCGTTCTGTTTCTAATATATTTTTGAAAAATAAAATTCAATCGAAAGCATTCTTTTTTCAGAAAACAAGCATAGCTTTATACAAATAACAAAAAGTTTTTGCATAAAGCTATGCTCTATATACTATCCATCAGTCTCCCCACAGCCTCTTTTACATGTTCCGCTTCTATTCCGGAGTAATTAATAACAAAGGTGTGGGAATCCGCATTTTCCTGATTATAATAATACTGGCTCAGGCAGGAAATATGAATACCTGCTTTCTCTGCCTGTTTTACCAGTTCCCTGTCATCCAGTTCTGTCTCTACCTCCAACAAAAAATGCAGGCCTGCATTTTCTTCCCGAATGTGCACGCAGGGATATTTGGCATGCTGCCTGAGGTCTGTCAAAATGGCATCCCGCAAAGCTCTGTAGAAATTACGCATCCGGTTAATATGTTTCTCCAGATAGCCATCACGAATAAACCTTGCCAGTGTATACTGGTCAAAATTAGAAACCGTACAGGCATAGAAGCTCAGTTCTCTCTGATACTGCTGCATCAAAGAATCCGGCAGCACCATATAACTGATGCGGATTGTGGAAGACAGGCTCTTTGAAAAGGTATTGATATAAATCACTTTCTCCGATACATCAATGCTCTGCAAGGCAGGAATCGGTTTCCCCAAAAGGCGGAACTCACTGTCATAATCATCCTCTATAATATAGCGTCCGTCCGATTGAGATGCCCAGGACAACAGCTCATATCTTCTGCTGACCGGCGTTACAAGCCCTGTCGGGAAATGATGGGACGGCGATATATGAAGAATGTCCGCACCGGAATGTTCCAATGCAGCGATACTGACCCCTTTTTCATCTAACGGCACATGGCTGCACGACACAGAATTTGCCTGATAGATTCTGGATATTTTCTGATAGCCCGGGTCTTCAACTGCATAAATCCGGTCACGTCCCAACAACTGGATGATCAACCCATACAGATATTCCGTACCTGCTCCTACCACAATCTGCTCCGGTTCTACCTGCATCCCACGAAACTGATACAGATAGTCGGCAATCGCAGACCGCAGCTCATAGATTCCTGCTGAGGGTGATTTCATCATAATATCCTGACTGTTTTCCGACATGGTTTCCCGCATCAGCTTCGTCCATGTCGTAAATGGGAAATTTGCGGAAGGAGTTGTATTATTCACAAAATCTGCGAAAAAAATATCGTTCTTATCCTCCTGCCGGATTCTTTCATCGGCCTGCAGCCTCGGTTCCTTCTGCCCTGCAGCACCAGCCTGTTTCTGTCCCTGCAGCAGAGTATTTTTCATGATCCTGACAGCCGTTCCCTCTTCCGGCATCGCCGCCACATAAAATCCACTCTTTGGCACAGAATATATATATCCTTCCGCTGCCAGCTGACTATAGGCATTCTCAACAGTAATCGTACTGATATCCAACTGTTTCGCTAAAGCTCTCTTAGACGGAAGCTTCTCTCCCGGAACCAGTTTCCTGGTAATAATATCCTGTTTTATCTGTTTATATAAATATTCATACAGCGTATCTTTTCCCTTGTGATCAAAAGAATAGGTCAGCATGGTTCCTCCCGGATTTTTCATGAATCAAAAAACATATCCCTATTTTTTTATCATATCGCAAAATAGTGAAAATATCAATCATGACTCATGGCTTGCGAAAGGAGTCCAAAAACATTTGATGAAAGCGTATATCCTGTGAAAGCTCCGGATGAAACGCCGCCGCCAGCTGATTCTGATATCGTACCGCCACTATATGTCCATTTACCTCTGCCAGAATTTCCACCTCAGGTGACACGGTTTCAATATACGGTGCACGGATAAATTCCATCGGAAACTCCCCGATTCCCTTTATCGTACCTCTATAATGAAAGCTGCCAAGCTGTCTGCCAAACGCATTTCTCCTGACACACACAGGAAGCGTGGCAAAATGGGACCGGTCATCATTTGACAGGCGCTCCGCCAACAGAATCAGTCCTGCGCAGGTAGCAAGAACCGGCATTCCCTGCCTGATCATTTCTTTCAGTCCATCATACATATCCAACTCTCTCAGCAGCTTGCCCTGCACCGTACTTTCCCCACCGGGAAGTACCAGACCGTCAAAATCCTGCGTTATATCACTTTTTTGTCTTAACTCTATCGTCTCAATTCCCATTTGACTGAACATTTTTTCGTGCTCGGCAAATGCGCCCTGGACTGCCAGTACCGCTATCCTCATATCTGCACCTCTTTATTTTCCACGTTCTGCCATCAGCAGCTGTATTTCATTTTCATTGATTCCTACCATTGCCTCGCCCAAATCCTCAGACAATTCGGCAATCAGGCGGGCATCCGTATAGTTCGTAACTGCCTTTACAATCGCATTTGCCCGCTTTCTCGGATTTCCTGACTTGAATATCCCCGAACCGACAAAGACACCCTCTGCACCGAGCTGCATCATCAACGCTGCATCCGCCGGCGTTGCCACTCCGCCGGCAGCAAAATTCACCACCGGAAGTCTGTGATTCTGATGCACATACCAAACCAGTTCATATGGTACCCGTAATTCCTTGGCCGTCTCATACAGCTCATCCTCCCGCATGGCAGAAATACGGGCAATCTCGCTGTTCATCATTCTCATATGGCGGACTGCCTGCACCACATCGCCGGTTCCCGGCTCTCCCTTCGTACGAATCATGGATGCGCCCTCATTGATCCTTCGAAGCGCTTCACCCAGATCTCTGGCGCCGCAGACAAACGGAACCCTGAATTTTGTCTTATCAATATGATATACATCATCTGCAGGTGATAAAACCTCGCTTTCGTCTATATAGTCAATCTCTATTGCCTCTAACAGTTGTGCTTCCACAAAATGTCCGATACGACATTTTGCCATAACCGGAATGGAGACTGCCTCCTGAATGCCTTTAATCATTTTCGGATCACTCATTCTGGATACGCCGCCGGCTGCCCTGATATCCGCCGGAATTCTCTCTAGCGCCATTACAGCACAGGCTCCTGCCTCCTCCGCAATCTTTGCCTGCTCCGGGGTAGTAACATCCATAATTACGCCACCTTTTAACATTTGTGCCAGTTCCTTGTTCAGCTCATATTGTCTGTCCTTCATAACGCTTCTCCTTTTTATTTTTTTGACATTTGCAAAACGTCAATTTTTTTTGTAATACATGCATTATAAAATAAACTGGCATGTTTTAAATATTCAATTTAGGAAAATATTATATGGTCAAACTGGCATGATATGCTTTCTTACTGCAAACTGGCATGTTCCGGCATAAAAAATCCACACATATGCGATTTGAAAAGACTTCTTTATATCACATATGTGTGGATCTTTAAACTTATCTTATCTCATATACCATTGCTTTCGCGAATGGTCTGCCGATCATAAACTTAATGCTTCTTCCTGCGAACTACGATCACAACAATACCGATAATGGATATGGCAATCATAACAATCGGAATAATCACATTGAATGCATCACCCGTCTGAGTCTGACTTGTATTTGTTGATGGTTCTGTCGTATCCTCGGAACTGGTGGTATCCTTACGAGGTATGATATATACCTCATGAACTGCGGTTTTTCCGGCTTCTACCTCAGCAAATGCTGTGTAGCCTTCTGTTACGGTATATCCATCCGGAACCTTAGATACCGTTATACCATGTGTACCAACTTCCGTATCATTGACTGTAATCTTTCCTTCCTCGTCTGTTACATATTTTTGAACATCTCCTGAAGGATCTACAACAACCACCTCTGCACCAGGAACAATATCTCCTGTTTCCTCGTCATATACAACAATCAATAAGTTACCTTTCTCAGCCTCTGTTGTAGAATTATCTTCTTCTGATGAATCTTCTTCCGATGATGGTTCATCTGATGAATCTTCCTCTGATGAATCTTCTTCCGATGATGGTTCATCTGATGAATCTTCTTCTGATGAATCTTCCTCTGATGATGGTTCATCTATTTCTTCTGCTTCATCCACCATGGTCAGCACACTTGTCGGTTCCTTGCTATATGCTTTTTCCTGCTCTGACCATTCATACAGATTGCCATCCTCATCCACCATGAACTTCACATCTGATGCATACTGGTATCCTTCCGGTGCACCTTCCTCGTGCAATGTGTACTCACCTGCCGGAAGCTTGTCAAGTACGGTTGCTTCTTCTCCGCTGGTCCATGTAATGCTCTTGTTATCTTTGGATTTTGTTATGTCTGAACCGGATACTTTCTCGACACCGCTCAGGTCAGACGTTCCTTCATCATAGGTCAGCTTCAGTGTAGCACCTGGAAGTTCTGAATATGTGCCGTCTTCTTCTGTTACTTTACGGAAAGTTGCCTTGGCTGTCTTATCCTCCGGCTCTTTTGTTTCTTCTGCTTCATCCACCATGGTCAGCACACTTGTCGGTTCCTTGCTATATGCTTTTTCCTGCTCTGACCATTCA
>CANRQE010000024.1 GCA_947632705.1 uncultured Coprococcus sp.
AAACGGACAGCGGACAGATTTGCGTTATGGGAGAAAAGGTACATTTCGGGCAGACACGCACAAACCGGTACATCGGCTATCTGCCCGATGTGCCGGAATTTTATTCGTATATGACACCCCTTGAATATCTGCATTTTTGCGGAGAAATCAGCGGAATGAAAAAAACTGATCTTGTGACGAGAAGTAATGAGCTGTTAGAGCTGGTAGGTCTTGGGCAGGAGCGGCACCGTATCAAGGGATTTTCAAGGGGCATGAAACAGCGTTTGGGGATCGCGCAGGCGCTGCTGAATCGACCAAAGCTCTTGATTTGTGATGAACCTACATCAGCTCTTGATCCTGTCGGCCGCAAAGAAATATTGGATATACTTCTTGCGGCAAAGGAACAGACTACGATACTTTTTTCCACGCACATTCTTTCCGATGTGGAGCGTATCTGTACCGAAGCTGCATTTCTGGACAATGGCAGAATCGTCATGCAGGGAACGATTGCAGAATTAAGAAGTATGCGGCCATCGGACGGATTTATTATCGAGACGGAACAAAAAGAAACTGTCTGCACATTGATAAAAGCATTTGGCGACCTCAAAGCCACAGAACGGAATTCGCTTACTTTTCATGGAAGCAGGGAGCGTTTCTTTGACATTATGCGATATGTTGCCGAGAACAGAATACCTATACAAAGGATCGAGCGAATCGAACCGACGCTTGAATCGCTATTTTTGGAGGTGACGAAATGAAGACGCTGTTTGTGTTTATGAAAAAGGAATATCTGGAAACCGCACGGACAGGCAAGCTTGTGATCCTTGTACTGTTGTTTGCCCTGTTCGGCGTAATGAATCCTGCAATCGCAAAACTGACGCCATGGATGATGGAAATGTTTTCTGGCTCCCTGGCGGAAAACGGATTGACCATCACAAACGTTCAGGTGGATGCGTTGACATCATGGATGCAGTTTTATAAAAATATTCCGATAGCGCTTGTTATTTTTATTTTGATTTACCATAACATATTTATCAGAGAATACCAGACAGGAACATGGATTCTGCTATTGACCAAAGGACTGGCCCGATACAAGGTGGTCTTAGCCAAAACAGTATGGATGCTTATACTTTGGACCTTCGGTTACTGGAGCTGTTTTGGTATTACTTATGGATATAATCAGTACTATTGGGATAATAGCATTGCAGATCACCTGCTTATGGCAGGAATGTGCTGGTGGGCATTCGGAGTATGGACAGTCTGTCTTGTTATGCTGTTTTCAGTTCTTACAGGGAACGCCGCCGCTACATTGATTGGAACAGGCGGAACGGTACTGGGAGCCTGGCTGATTGGTTTTCTTCCGAAAATCGGAAGTTATATGCCTGTGGAACTGACAGACGGGTTTTCTTTGCTGAATGGAGGAAAGGCAGGCGGTAATTATGGGTGGTCCCTGACCGTCACAGGGTGTTTATGTGTGCTTTGTTTTGTAATCAGTATTTTTGTTATCAGCAAAAAACAAATATCTTAAAATAAAAAGAACGGAAGAATCTATAGAGGTTTCCCGTATTCTTCATGGGATTATTTTTTCCATCATATGGATAAAATAACAGTTGACACCTAAAAAAAATATGATATTATATACAATGTAGTATTTAAAACTACATTTTAAGTTTTTAAAAGACACAGAAAAAAGTGTTAAAAATTAGAATAGATAGTATCATAGAATAAAAAATAAATCACAGGTATTACGGAGGATTTAGGACGATGTCAGCAGAGATGAGACCAGAGGAAGGTATTGCGGGAAGGTTTATCCGGACGGCTTTCGATGAAAACCGTGTATTATCAAAGATTGAATTTACAAACGGGGAAGATTTTAATTTTGCATTTGATGTTGTAGATGCATTGGCGGAGAAATCCCCGGATAAGACCGCACTGATCTATGTATCAAGAGACAGAGAGGAGCGGACGTTTACATTTCAGGATATAAAGGAATATTCCAACCGGGCAGCCAATTATTTTACAAAGCTCGGCATCCGGAAGGGAGACAAGGTGCTTCTGGTGTTGAAAAGGCATTATCAATACTGGTTTACCATGATGGCCCTCCATAAGCTCGGGGCAATTGCAATTCCCGCCACGAATATCCTGAAGGCTACGGATTATCAGTACCGGATAGAGGCGGCAGGGGTAAAAGCGGTGGTGTGTACCCCGGATGATAAGATACCGGATGCTATGGATACTATTGATCCGGACCACTCACTGACCAAGGTGATCGTAAATTGTGAAGAACGTCCGGGCTGGTATGCATTTGACAGTGGAATCATGGAGTGCAGCACTGTATTTGACAGGCCTGTTGGAGCGGATGCGGTTAAAGCAAAGGATACATTGTTTATCATGTTTACTTCCGGTACGACAGAGCATCCGAAGATGGTTTCCCATAATCATCTCTATCCATTGGGACATTATATTACGGCAAAATACTGGCATTGCAATACGCCGGACGGTATTCATTTCACAGTATCTGATACCGGGTGGGGAAAGGCCCTCTGGGGAAAACTGTATGGCCAGTGGCTGTGTGAAACCTGTATTTTTGTATATGATTTCGATACATTCAGCGCGGACAATATATTCAGGCTGATCGAGCAGTATAAGATTACAACCTTTTGTGCTCCGCCGACACTTTACAGAATTCTTATCCGTATGGATATGAGCAAATATAACCTTTCATCTCTGCGGTATTGTACAACGGCGGGAGAAGCATTGAATCCTGAGGTATTTTATAAATTTAAAGAAGCGACAGGATTTACAATCTATGAAGGCTTTGGACAGACGGAAACGACGCTTACCATCGGAAATCTTCAGAATACGGTGCCAAGACCGGGTTCCATGGGGAAAGCAAGCCCGCTCTATGATGTGAGGATTATGAAGCCGGACGGCACCTTTGCAGGGCCAAACGAGAATGGTGAAATAGTAATCAATATAGAAAACGGACAGCCGGCCGGTCTGTTTATGGAATATTATATGGACCCTGACAGAACGTCTGAGGTGAAGAGAGACGGATATTATCATACAGGAGATACGGCTTATCAGGACGAGGACGGATATTTCTGGTTTATCGGACGTGTGGATGATATTATCAAGGTCGCAGGTTACAGGGTAGGACCGTTTGAAATTGAAAATGAGATCATGCGGATTCCGTATGTGTTGGAATGTGCGGTTACTTCCGTACCGGACAGTACCAGAGGACAGGCCATTAAGGCGACGATCGTACTGACAGAAGGAACCGTTGGAGACGAACAGCTGAAACGGGAACTAAAACGTTATTTCAAGGAAAATATTGCCAGCTATAAGAGACCGAGAGTTATAGAATTCGTAAAAGAAATGCCAAAAACAATCTCCGGCAAGGTAAGACGTGTGGAGATTAAGGAAAAAGACTGGAAGGACGCTGAGTAATATGAGAATGGAAGATATAAAACCATATGAAAGAATGGTCTTTTATTATGAGACTGACAGAATGGGAATTGTACATCATTCTAATTATATCCGCTGGATGGAAGAAGCGCGTATGGACTGGATGGATCAGATCGGATGGAATTATCGGACGATAGAGGATGAGAATATCATAATTCCGGTTTTATCTGCTTCTGCCGAATATAAGACAATGTCCAGATATGGCGAGACAGTTTCCATAACGGTCAAACTTTCGGAATATACCGGAGTCAGAGTGGGATTTTCCTATGAAATACGGGATAAAGCAACCGGTGAGCTGCGATGTATCGGAAAAACTTCCCATTGTCTTTTGGATTCGGATAACCGTATTATGTTTATCAGAAGAGCATATCCCGAAAAAGACCGTTTGTTCAAAGAGCTGAAAAAACAATATGAACAGGTATAGAAACAAACAAAAGGGCCTTTTGGAGAAAACAGAATTCTCTGAAAGGTTCTTTTTTATGCAATTCTTTCTTGCGCAGGTTCAGGAACCTGTGATATAATCCGCATGAAATATAAAAGGGTTTTCGTACCCATAAAAGATATATGGTCCTGGCATACGCCAGCAAAAAGAGAAGTGCGGTGAGAATCCGTCGCAACAGCCATTACTGTATGTAGAACTTTGATTCTATAAAGTCAGATCGCTTGCCATATATCTGTATTTTGTTTATCACCTTTGGGCATATGAAGGGTGAGGCAATGGATAAAGTGCATGGCACTTTGTTTTTTGTGCGCCCATCCGGGCTTTTTTTATTGTGTAAAAAAGATGGACAGCCTTCTTAATCATATCAAAAATATGGATGACTGATTTGGGCGTACAGACAATCTTGACGAAGAAAGGAGTGGTTAGATGAAGAAAAGATTGATTGCTTTTTGTATGGCACTGTGTATGATTGCTGTTACGGTTTGTTCCGGTACCGGAATTTCCTTTTTTGAATCAGCAGGCAGGGTACATGCAGAAGAAGATAAATATGCAGGGTATGTGTATTTCACTACCGAAAAAGTAACTTTAGGACAGGGCTTTGTAATCGCACCTGAGAAGGTGGGCTTTTATGAAGGAGATTCCCTTGCGGATATTGCGGAAAGGGCGTTGGGAGATAAAAGCGGACATACAGGCCCTGTTGACAGCTCGTATTATCTGACAGCCGTGATTGACGGTGGTGAACCGGAAGGCTGGAAGGCAGAGCAGATTCCGGAAAAGATACGGGAAGCTGTTACAAAAGACGGAGGTGAGATCTCTGAAAGGGAAAAGGAGGACCGTCTGACGGAATTTGACTATTATAAAACGGCAGGATGGATGTTTTCTCTGAATAACAAGGGGATTTCGGCAAGTGCAGGCAGCTATGTATATGAGAAGAAGGCGTCAGAGGATGCATATACCTATGCAGACGGAGATGTCATACGGCTGCAGTTTTCAGTGTATAATTATGGCGCAGATCTGAATATATGGGATAAGGCCTGGGGCTCCGATCCTTTAATTGCTTTTCCGGATAAGGACGGACTGATCCGGAAAGTGGCAGATTATACATATGAATCTGATGCGCCGGCATATATAGCAGCTATGGCGGTCCTGGAGGACTGGGATGCCACTGAGGCAGAGGTTACGGAAGCATATGAAAAGCTGGTCAGCTATATGGATGAAAAATCAGGGAATCCTTCAGAAGAGGATACTACAGCGGAAGATACTTCGGAGGAGGCTTCATCTGAACAGAATCCATCAGAGGAATTACAGGAGGTACCTGTTTCCATTACAATGAATGACTTGTCAGATTCCATGCGTTTAACGGATAGGGATGGAAATAAAGTGGAAACGGGAGAACCGGAGGATAAAGTTTATAATCTGAAGCTGAAGCCGGGTGAATATGTCATTACCGGTATCGGAACAGATGGGACGACGGTCAATGGCAGGATCGGAATTACCGTTACAAAGGATGAAAACCAGTCCTTTCAAATTTATACGATAACCGCGTATTGTTCAAATTCAGGGTGGACATATGGTACGGATTACCAATTTGATAATCTGACGGTACAGAGTGCAGACGGGGCAGAACGCCGGCATCTGGAGATGGGTGTTCATACCACATATCCTGAAAGAAAGACATTTCTGGTATTGAAGGGAGATTCCTATGGGTTTGATTTTACGCCGCTTGGAGACAGGGCAGATTCATTTGCTGCTTCCCATTATTCAGGTACGGTTACCTATAACGCCATGAGATCTGTCAGAGCATCTGAGAAGAGAAGCCTGACTGTAACGATTCCTTATGCGGATACAGATAACGATCATAAAAATGATTATCAGCTGGA
This sequence comes from uncultured Coprococcus sp., assembly GCA_947632705.1. Classification (GTDB taxonomy): domain Bacteria; phylum Bacillota; class Clostridia; order Lachnospirales; family Lachnospiraceae; genus Coprococcus. Next base: position 5,770 of record CANRQE010000024.1, read on the forward strand.
GGTGGGAACACTTAGTACATATTATGTTTATCAATATCTTACAGCTGAGGATATTCAGGTTACAGGGGATACGGAAGTATATTCCTATTGTGCGGCGAATGGTACGACATATTTTTACCGGATTTCCAATCCTCTGAATCCGGATGCCGTTACATATGGCAATTTTACAGGTTCCTTAAAGGAAGATACCGGAGTTGAGGTAACCAAGGAGGATCTTTATGTTGATGTTGCCGAGGGTACAGACTACGATCGGGATACTGTTGTAAGGAAAATGGCGGTCAATGCTTATGATGTTGCGGATATCTACTTAAATGCAAATGAGAAGGGATGCCTCAGTCTGGAGGCCGGAGAGACCTATACGCTCTATCCGCTTCGAAACTGGCTTGCCATTGAGGGTATCGGTAATTCTCAGGTTATTGAGCCGGATTTTCACTATACGGTCATAGATACTGACGGAAGGATATCCTCAGATGTTGTTGCTGTTACAGAGAATCTGACGGATACAAGTTCAAAGCATAGTGCGCAGATTGAAGCGAAGGCGGAAGGAACTGCCATTATTCTGGTAACCTATGATGCTATGCGTAATATGAAGGGATATTCTGCAGCGGCCAGTACAGATCCGACTTTCTTTTCAGCGATCTGGCCGGAGAACACCGGAGTCATCGTGGTGACAGTAGGAAAGGACGGATCGATTGATACCGGTATGGAAATGAATCCGGGTGTTAATATCCAGCCGTATTATCAGACCAGTACAAAAGAAAGCGGAGATGCTGTGGATGCGGAACTGGATGTGTTTTATTATACGGGCGATTCGGGAGCAGAGTATACGTTTTCACCTGAAACAGGAGTAACGGTAAGAAAAGCAGTACCGGTTATTTCGGAAGACGGGCTGTCTTATACGGGCTTTACTGATTCTGGGGTCAGAATGAACAGAAACGGAACGGTTACGGTTTCAGGTCTGATGGAAGGACCGAATATCATTGAACTTTCCAAGGGGGATAAGATTACTTATCAGATTATCCGTGCAAAGCATCTGGATTACACACTTTCCGCTTCAGATCCGGAGGGAAATCCGGTAGAAGGAGAGATTATGCCGGGGGATACAGTAACGGTTACGTTTGATACGGTGTATCACCCTGCCAATAAAGTGTCGGGATATTATAATTTCGGTGCCCAGATATATTATGACTCGCCAGAGGAAACAAAGGTGACGGGTGCTTCCAATCAGTATCTGTTTGCTGCAACTGAAAAGGCGCAGCAGCTTACGGTAACGATTCCGGAGAATTATATTAGGAGCAAATATACCCTGACAAACGGAGTTATCTTCTGCGGCGGCTTTGGTTCCCCGGCCGGACAGCACAGAACGGTTACCTATGAGAAGGGAAAGCCCGCGAATTTTACGGCAATTCCACAGGTAATTTATCTGGGAGAACTGCCGGATGTGGCGATACCTGTACATCAGGATGAAAATATGATATCCGATACATATGCGGAGGTATTGGAGGATACGGCAGCTTACATCCATGATACCATAGAAGATCCGTCGGTGAATTCTGTAGGCGGTGAATGGGCGGTCATGGCGCTTGCCGGATGTGGATATGAAAATTCGGACTGGTATCACCGATATTATGAAAATGTTGCAGATACGGTGCTTGCAGCAGATAATAATAAGCTAAGCAGCAGTAAGAGTACAGAAAATACAAGAGTGATTCTGGCACTGACGGCAATCGGAGCAAATCCGTCTGATATATACGGATATGATCTGGTTGCACCGCTTTCAGATATGAATTATGTGACAAAGCAGGGTATAAACGGTGCAGTCTTTGCGTTGCTTGCACTTGATGCAGACGGTTTTGAATCCGGTTCCTCTTCACAGATTCCAGAGGAGACCGAGCTTCGGACTTCGTTAATCACATACATCTTATCAAAGGAGCTGGAGAACGGAGGCTGGGCATTGTCAAACGGAGATGCGGCGGTGGATATAACGGCCATGGCAATTCAGGCGCTGGCTCCTTATTATCAGACAAATACAGACGTTAAAGCGGCAGTTGACAGGGCGCTTGCCGTACTGTCGGAAGCGCAGCAGGAGGATGGAAGCTTTATTTGTTATGATGAAATAAATTCAGAAAGTACGGCACAGGTAGTTATAGCATTATGCGCTTTGGGTATCGATCCGGAGGACGATTATGATCTGATTAAAAACGGCAATTCCGCCGTTGATGCGCTGTTAGCCTTCTATGATGAGAATCTGCACGCTTTTTGTCATACGACAAAGGCAGATCAGATGGCAACAGAGCAGGCGGCATGTGCGTTGGCTGCTTATGACAGATTGCTGGAGGGAAAAACTGCATTTTATGATATGACAGACAGAAATCCTGTATATATCCGGAGCATTGTAAACAGTGTGATCGAACTGGAAACGGATTCCTGCGTTTGTGATGATACGGAAAAGAAGCCTGCAGTAACGGTAAGAGAAGACGGAAGACTCCTGAAAGAAGGAACGGATTACACCGTGGAGTATCGGAATAATGTTCATTCCGGTAAAGCGTCGGCGGTAATCAAAGGATGCGGAAGTCATAACGGTGAGGTTACAAAGACCTTTCAAATGACCCTGCAGGTTCCGGTACTGACAGGTGCGATACATGAAGAAAACGGCCTGAAAGTATGCTGGGAGGCTGTTCCGGGTGCTGACGGTTATCTGGTTTACAGAAAGGTTCCGGGAAAGTCCTATGAGAGAATCGCAGAGATTTCCTCTGCTGATATTACGGAATGCACAGACGAAGCCGTTACCGGCGGCAATACTTATATTTATACAGTCCGTGCCATGGGAGGAAGTGGCCTCAGTGATTATGACAGAGCGGACAATGCAGTCTTATATATGGCAAAGCCATCGGTTGATGCTGCCAATGTTCAATCAGGAGTAAAGCTTACCTGGAATAAGGTTGCAGGCGCTTCCGGCTATGCCGTATACAGAAAATCCGTCAATGGTTCTTATACCAGGATTGCCACACTTTCATCACCGGAGGCGTTAAGCTATACCGATACCAATGTAAGCAATCATGCGGTTTATATCTATACCGTAAGAGGGCTGAAAGGAAGTATGCTGGGCAGTTATGCACAGGCAGGCCGCAGTATCCGTTATGTGGCTGATCCGGCGGTAGCTGCACATAATGCAGATCAGGGTATTCATGTCAGGTGGACCCAAATTGCCGGAGCAGACAGTTATCTGTTGTATCGTAAGGCAGGAAATGAAAAAAGCTGGAGCAGAATTGCATCTATATCGGACGGAAATACGACATCCTATACAGATACAAAGGTTTCAGACGGGACAAAGTATATCTATACGGTTCGTGCCGTTTCGGGCGGAACCTTAAGCGGTTATCGTGCAGGATTTGTCGAATGCAGACTTCCTAAGCAGACGGTTGGTTCTGTAAACAGCAGCGGACATAGTCTGCTTGTTACATGGGCAGCTTCTTCTTCGGTAACAGGATATCAGGTACAATGGGATACAAATCCTGCCATGGTAGGGCCGTTGACAAAGTCTGTTAAATCAAAGCAGGTATTGAGATATAGCGTAAACGTAACGGCAGGCAGAACCTATTATGTCAGAGTCAGGAACTATAAAACTGTAGATGGTGTCAATTATTATGGAACATGGAGTAATGTGAAAAGTATTCGGATACCGAAGAAATAGCAGGTAAGTATATGAAATATTTGAAAACATACTGGAAAAAAATAATCGGGATTCTTTTTGTTGCTGTCATACTGGTATTTGCTTACTGGTATGGAGGCAATACTCCGGATTCCAAAGGCTTTGATACAAACTTGGATGCTGTCGGTCAGACGGAGGATATTTCAGGAACGAATCTGAAAACGGAAAATACGGAGCCTGATGCTTCCGGAAAGGGACAGACGGCTTTTGACGGGAATCCGTCAGAGAAAGATCCTTCAGACCCGGCAGGGACAGAAGAGACATCCGCAGAAGAATCGAAGGATGAACCGTCCGTATCTTCTGAGAATAAACAGCCGGATGAAAAAAAGGTTTCCGGGGAAGAAACATCAGAAGGAGAAAATCCGGAAAAGGATCAGATTTCCCCGGCCGGACAGAAGGACCCGGTATCATCTTCAGGAAATACAGACACATCTTCCGGAAAACAGCATCCGGAAACGGTAACCACACAGGCATCTGCAGACATTCCGGAGGAGGAGCCGGCCGATAAAACGGCAGGACAGCCGGAAGTATATACCTGTACGGTTTCCATTTATTGCAGTACCATTTTGGACAATATGGATCTTCTGGATCCCGCAAAGTCTTCATGTGTTCCGTCAGACGGCTGTATTCTGGGGACTACTACGGTAGAGTTTACACCCGGACAGACCGTATATGATGTCCTGCAGAAGGTAACAGCAGACTATGGGATTCAGATGGAATCCTCGTATACGCCGATTTATGGGAGCTCTTATATAGAAGGGATCAATAACCTCTATGAATTTGATTGCGGAGAGCTGTCGGGGTGGATGTACTCTGTAAACGGATCTTTTCCGGGATTTGGAAGTTCTCAGTATGTATTAAATGATAAAGATGTGATAAAATGGGTTTACACATGTGATTTGGGAGCAGATGTGGGAAATCCATATTAAGAATGTCAGGAGAAAACAGCTTGAGATACAGAAATGATGCATTGGGAAACTGTCACCCGCTTGTCGGCCTGATTTATTTTATATGTGTTATAGGATTTGCCATGGCATTTACCAATCCGGTATGCCTTGGCATATCTTTTATGGGTGCATTTATCTATTCAGTGTGCCTGCGGGGAAAACAGGGAATCAGACAAAATTTAATCTATATGCTTCCGATGATACTTTTGACGGGAATCATCAATCCGGCATTCAGTCATCAGGGCGTCACGATCATAACCTACCTGCCATCCGGGAATCCACTGACTTTGGAATCGATTGTCTATGGAATAGCAGCGGCGTTTGTACTGGTTACGGTAATCTGCTGGTTTGTGTGTGTGAATGAGGTTATGACCTCCGATAAGATGGTTTATTTATTTGGAAGACTGATACCGGTTCTGGCCCTGCTGCTTTCCATGACTTTAAAATTCATTCCGGAATTTATCAGGAAATTCGGTGAGGTTTATCGGGCGCAGAAGGCAGCCGGATATGTATGCAGAGGAAAATATTTTAAGCGGATGCGGACAGGGATCAGGGTACTCTCCACTGTGATTACATGGGCTCTCGAGCGTGGCGTTATTACGGCTGACAGTATGAAAAACAGAGGGTATGGCCTGAAAGGACGGACTGCATATTCCATTTTCCGGTTTGATGCCAGAGACGGAAAGTGCCTGTTGTTTATTCTGGCTGCAGGAGGATATATACTGGCCGGCGCCATAAAAGGGGGAATTACCTTCAGATATTATCCGGATATAGGCGGGATGATCGCAGGGACATATACGATCTCCATCTTTATTGTTTATGGACTTCTGGTGTTTCTTCCCGTGTTTCTGCATTTTTCAGAAAACAAAAAACAACGGATAAGCTTGGAAAGGACGTAGGATGAAAACGGATATATATACATTGGAGCATTATACATTTGCATATCCCGATACAACGGATGATACGGGCGAAGGGTTCCTCGATAATGCATTAAAGGATATTTCCCTTCAGATCAGATCCGGAGAATTTGTTGTCCTTGCCGGAAGTTCCGGCTGCGGAAAGACAACACTGCTCAGACAGTTAAAAAGCAGTATGGCGCCATATGGAAAAACCGGAGGAACCATCTGTTTTCAGGGGCTTCCATTATCAGAAACCGATGAAAGAAAACAGGCGTCCTCCATCGGTTTTGTTATGCAGGATGTGGACGCCCAGCTTGTGACGGACAAAGTATGGCATGAGCTTGCATTTGGTCTGGAAAGCTTAGGTTACCGGAATGATTATATACGGCGCAGAGTAGCGGAAATGTGTTCCTTTTTTGGTCTGGATTCCATGTTCCATAAAAAAGTAAGTGAATTGTCGGGCGGACAGAAGCAGCTTGTCAATCTGGCGTCCATTATGGCCATGCATCCCGAGGTGTTGATTTTAGATGAGCCGACCAGCCAGCTGGACCCAATTGCAGCAGGAGAGTTTATCGGCTGTCTGGCAAGGATTAACAGAGAACTGGGAACGGCGGTTATACTGACGGAACACAGACTGGAAGAGGTCTTACCGATATGTTCCCGCGTTGTGATTATGGAACAGGGAGAGATTGTAAAAGACGGTGATGTAAAAAATGTGCTTATGGATTTACAGTCCCATAACCTGCACGACAATGTCCGCCTGTCTATGCCGGCAGCAGTCAGAATTGCCCTGACACTTGATAAACAGCCCGGTGATTCTGTTCCCGTTACAGTCGGCGAAGGGAAAAACTGGCTTGCAGGATATGAACAGGCTCATCCGAAAAAAATACCGTTTTATGAGACAGAGACTACGGAATTAAGTGAAAAAAACGGAATATCCGGTATCGGAGAAAAATCCGTTAACAAGGAAAAAAGGCCGGTTGCAGCAGAGCTTCGGGATATCCGGTTTCGTTATGGCAGGGAGCAGGGGGATGTACTTTCCAAATTATCCTTAAAGATTTATAAGGGTGAGATTCTCGTCATCAATGGAAGTAACGGAAGCGGAAAGTCTACCCTGCTGTCGATTCTTGCAGGCATTTATAAACCATATATGGGACAGATAAAATTGGCAGACGGAATTCGGACGGGTTTACTTCCGCAGGATCCAAAGACCTTATTTACCCATAAAACCGTAAAAGAGGAATTGATGGATGCAAAAGACAGAAAACAGCTTGCCGAGATTATCAGAATATGCAGGCTGGAAACACTGTTGAAGCGGCATCCCTATGACCTGTCCGGCGGAGAACAGCAAAGACTTGCACTTGCCAGAGTTCTGATGGGACAGCCGGATCTGATCCTGATGGATGAACCGACAAAAGGAATGGACAGTGCTTTTAAACAGGAATTTCGTGAGTTGATGGCAACACTTCAAAAACAGGGGAAAACCATCGTGCTTGTCAGCCATGATATTGAATTTTGTGCCGAATCAGGAGATCGTGCGGCGCTGGTGTTTGACGGAGGCATAGCCGCAATTGCCTCAGTCAGACAGTTTTACAGTCAAAATGTCTTTTATACAACGCAGGCGGCAAGAATTGCGGCGGATATCGTGCCGGGTGCAGTTACGGTTTCTGATGTAACGGACGCTTTTGGAGAAGACTCTCCGTTTTCCGGTATGAAAAACGGAGCTGAGGGACCCGGGGATCAGATATCGGAAACAGCAGTCTGTGATTATGCAGGCATTGTTTTGCGAAATGAAAAGAAAAAAGAAACCTTATCAGTTGGCAGAATCCTGACTATCCTTTTATCAGCAATCGTGATAGTATATGTCTATATAAAGAGCGTTTCGCAGAAGGATCTGACGCAGCTTGTTTCGGAACTGAAATTAACAGAGCTTGGAAAACGGTATCTGCTCTTGTATGGGTGTTTTATCTGCGCCGTCATTGCGTTTGTCTGGGCGGTAAGGCCAAAGCAGTATGACGAGAAAATCGAACTGGAACAGCCGCACCAAAGCCCCGGCAGGAGAACCTGGATGACAGTTCTTGTATTGCTGCTTGCGATTCCTCTTACAATCTGGTTTGGATATAAACAGCTGGGAGATAAAAAATACTATTTTATATCATTGATGGTACTGCTTGAGGCCATGCTTCCGTTTTTTCTCGTCTTTGAGGGGCGGAAACCCAAGGTACGGGAGCTGGTCACCATTGCGGTTATGTGCGCGATGGCGGTAGCAGGCAGAGCGGCCTTTTCCATGCTGCCGAATTTCAGTCCGGTTGCGGGGCTGGTCGTGATTACCGGAGTTGCTTTTGGCGGCGAAGCCGGATTTATTACGGGTGCGGCCACAATGCTTGTATCCAATATCATTTCCGGGCAGGGACCGTGGACGCCGTGGCAGATGTTCTCCATGGGACTGGTCGGATTTGCTTCCGGTTTATTATTTGCAAAAAAAGGCGTCCGGACAAGACTTTTAACGAAGCTTGGACTGTGTATTTTTTCCGCACTGGCCTGCGTGGTGATTTACGGAGGCATTATGAATCCGGCTTCTATATTGATCTGGCAGCCAAATGCGACCATGGATATGCTGATTGCCGCTTATGTAACAGGGTTCCCTTTTGATGTGGTTCAGGCTACTTCAACAGCAATCTTTTTATGGATTGCTGCAAGACCGCTTTTGGAAAAGCTGGATCGTATCCGTATCAAGTATGGTATGATGGAAAGCAGGTGTATAACATGAAGGGAGTCAGTATGAGCGGTCCGCTTCCTCCGATCGATGTACTGGCAGAGCAGATCCGCTTTTTGTGTGAAGACGACGCGGCTTTTGAGGCGCTGCGGACAGCTGCGGCAAATACAGCATATCGTCAGTTCAGGAACCGGATTTACATCCGCGGACTGATTGAAATGACAAATTATTGCAGGAATGACTGTTATTATTGCGGGATCCGGAACAGTAATCAAAAGCTTGAGCGATACAGGCTTACGAAGGAAGCAGTCGTATCCTGCTGTATAGAGGGCTATGATCTGGGTTTCCGGACTTTTGTATTACAGGGCGGAGAAGACGGATATTACCGGAAAGAGGACATTGCCGACATTGTATCTGAGATTAAAAGGAGATTTCCGGATTGTGCGGTTACCCTGTCCTTGGGGGAGTATGACGGGGATGCCTATCAGATGTGGTTTGATGCCGGTGCCGACAGATATCTGCTTCGGCATGAAACAGCCGGAAAGGAACACTATGCGAAGCTGCATCCAAAAGAGATGAGCCCGGAACATAGAAAGCAATGTCTATACCGGCTGAGGGAAATCGGTTATCAGGTGGGCAGTGGATTTATGGTGGGTTCTCCGTATCAGACTTATGAGGATCTGGCAGAGGATCTGCATTTTTTAAAAGAACTGGAACCGCATATGATTGGAATCGGACCGTATGTGCCGCATAAGGATACGCCGTTTGCCGGCCGGCAGGCAGGAACCCTGAGACAGACTCTGGTTATGATCGCCCTTTTAAGGCTCCTGTTTCCGCAGGCGCTGATTCCGTCAACGACTGCTCTATCCACGATCGCTCCGGACGGGAGAGAGCAGGGCTTTCTGGCCGGAGCGAATGTTGTGATGCCGAATCTTTCACCGGTATCCGTACGGGATAAATATATGCTATACGATAACAAGCGCAATACCGGAGAGGAGTCGGCGCAGTGTCTGGAGAGCCTGAAGCGGTGTGCCCGAAAGGCCGGTTATGAGATTGTAACAGACAGAGGAGATTATCCGGGTTTTATAAGAGAAGGTAAGGTATAAAGAATTTAGAAAAAGGCGGATGTGATTCATGAAAATAAAAATATGTGGACTGACGCAAATATGTGAAACGGAATATGTAAATAAAAACCATGTGGATTATGCAGGAATCGTCATGTATTTTCCAAAAAGCAAACGGAATGTGGATGCACGGACTGCAGGGTGTATTATGGAGCATCTTCTGCCGGATATCCGGAAGGTTGCAGTGGTGGTATCTCCGACGAAAGAACAGGTACGGGAAATTGCCGGTCTGGGGTTTGATTATATTCAGATCCATGGGGAGCTTCCGAAGGAGCTGTTATCCGGGATTACGATTCCTGTGTGGAAGGCGTTTCATGCAGATGAACTGAAAGAGTATAGTCATTATCTCCTGGATGAAAAAATTGTGGGGTGCGTTTTTGATGCCGGCAGTCCGGGCAGCGGAAAAACCTTTGACTGGGATAGGCTGAAAGATATTCCTTCCGATGGGCGTCTGCGGATACTGGCAGGCGGATTGACTCCTGACAATGTGCAGCAGGCAATTGCAGCCGTGCATCCGGATGTAGTAGATGTTTCTTCCGGCATAGAATATTCTGACAGAAACGGAAAGGATCCTCAGAAGATAGATGCATTTGTGAATAAAGTAAGAATGTTCCGGCAATGAGAAAACAGCATTGCCGGAATGTTTTTTTCTTGAATTTATAATATCTGCATACCGCCATATTTGCGAATCTGCAGTATTTTACAGGCGTCTGCACCGAATACATGATCCATGGCTGACCGATATGATTGTATGGTATCATTTCGGACAAATGCCTGTATGGTTCCTGCAAAACCGCCGCCGTGTATGCGGCTGACGCCGTTTTCCTGCAGCGATATGTCACTGACGGCCAGTGCCAGAGACAGGTTCTGGGAAGTAATGTCTGTTACAGTATATACATTTTGCAGGTATTGAAAAGAGGAAGCACCGGACGCCCTGACTGCATTTAAAAGGGCCGGGATATCGTTTGCCTTTAAGGCATTTACTTCTGCCATTACCCGTTTATTTTCTTCAAAGAAATGCAGTGCGCGGAGAACTGCCCGGTCCCCAAGTTTTTTTCTGAGAACAGAAATATTTTCAAGCACATCCGATTCCGGGATTTCAATCAGCACATCCTTACCGAAATATTCTGCAACGGCTTTCATTTCAGCAGGAACAGCAGCATAATCCGCAGTCAGGTCTGCATGGGAACCCCTGGTATCCGTGATACAAAGACTGTATCCGGCTTTGTTCAGATCAAATGCTATTTTTTCAACCTTCGGCTGCTCCGGGTCTTTAAAATCAATGTGTACCAGACTCCCGACGGAGCATGCCATCTGATCCATCAGACCGCAGGGCTTGCCAAAAAAAACATTTTCCGCATACTGGCTGATCATTGCAATTTCGATAGGTGAAATCCCCATATTATTATAGAAGCCGGACAGGATAGTCCCGATCAATACCTCAAAGGCTGCAGAAGAAGACAGACCGGCACCAATCGGAACATCACTGGTAATATACGCCTGAAAGCCTCCGATTTTATGACCGCGGCGTTCCATACCGGAGGCAACGCCCTTGACCAATGCAGCAGTTGTTTCATGTTCAGCTTCAATATATGCGATGGAAGCTGTATCAATAGTCAGGAGGTCATAACCGTCAGATTTCATCCGGATCATACCGTCATCCGTCTGACAGGCTATGGCAATGGCGTCCAGATTGATTCCTGCGGCCAGTACCTGTCCATGCTGATGGTCTGTATGATTACCGCCGATTTCACTCCTTCCGGGAGCAGAGAAAATATGGACCTCTCCTTCTCCAAAGCATTGTATATAGGATTGTAGGGCTTCCAGATAGCGTTTTTTCTGATAGGAAATCAGAGCCTTGTCCACATAGATATCAGTAAGCACGCCATCATAGATGTTGTTGTTTAATTCTTTTATGATTGTTGAAGTATGTGACATAAAATCCTCCGGTCTGCGTAAGCAGTTATGCATTGATTTATATTTATATAGTAGTTTTAACATAATGGCAGAAAAAAATAAAGATACAAAAATCAAAGCATATTGACAGATACTGCCAATATTGTTAAACTTCAAATTGACAGTATCAAAGTGATATATCATGTATTAAAATATGCAAATATGGGATTTTGACTACAATATATGCTAATATGGCTGAAGAATGCCGACGGTATAAAGCACGGATCGGATCAGGATACAGCCATTACAGAGTACAGAATAAAAAAGACAGAGATACTTATAATATATACTAAAAAGGGAGATTTATGAATGAGAATTTTAGTAACAGGCGGAGCAGGATATATCGGAAGTCATACCTGCGTAGAATTATTAAATGTGGGATATGAGGTTGTAGTAGTAGACAATCTTTATAATTCCAGCAGAAAGTGTATTGACAGAATCAAAGAGATTACCGGAAAGGAACTGACCTTCTACGAAGCCGATATTTTGGATTATGATGCACTGGATGCAATCTTTCAAAAAGAAAAAATTGACTGTGTCATTCATTTTGCAGGACTGAAAGCAGTCGGAGAATCCGTTGCGAAACCATTGGAATATTATAGAAATAATATTAACGGAACGCTTGTATTATGCGACGTAATGCGCAAATATGGATGTAAAAATATTATTTTTTCATCCTCCGCAACCGTATATGGGGATCCGGCATTTATTCCGATTACGGAGGAATGTCCGAAAGGGTCTCCGACAAATCCGTATGGCTGGACCAAGCATATGATTGAACAGATTCTGACAGATCTGCATACTGCAGACCCGGAATGGAATGTAATCCTTCTGCGGTACTTTAATCCGATCGGAGCCCATAAGAGCGGACTGATCGGAGAGGACCCGAAGGGAATTCCGAATAACCTGCTTCCGTATGTGGCGCAGGTTGCAATCGGCAAGCTGGAGTGCCTTGGCGTATTTGGAAATGACTATGATACTCCGGACGGCACAGGCGTCAGAGATTATATCCATGTAGTTGATCTGGCGGTCGGACATGTCAAAGCTATTGACAAGATTATGGAAAATCCGGGCGTGAAGGTCTATAATCTCGGAACCGGAAAAGGATATAGCGTTTTAGAGATAGTAAAAGCATTCAGCAAGGCCTGCGGACATGATGTGCCGTATGTGATCAAAGATCGGAGACCGGGGGATATCGCAATCTGTTATGCGGATGCATCCCTGGCGAAGAAAGAGCTTGGGTGGGAGGCTCAGTATGGCATTGATGAGATGTGCGCAGACTTATGGAGATGGCAGAGCATGAATCCAAACGGATATCATGAGTAAGGATCAATTTAAAAACGAAGGAGTAAACAAGTATGTATGATTATCTTGTGGTAGGAGCGGGCCTGTACGGTGCAGTGTTTGCTTATGAGGCAAAAAAAGCAGGAAAAAAATGTCTGGTCATTGACAAGAGAGACCATATTGCAGGCAATATTTATTGCAAAGAAATAGAAGGAATTCAGGTGCATCAGTACGGCGCGCATATTTTCCATACCAGCAACAAAGAGGTGTGGGAATATGTCAATCAGTTTGCTGAATTCAATCATTACATTAATTCTCCGGTGGCAGTTTATAAAGATGAAACTTATAATCTGCCGTTTAATATGAATACCTTCAATAAGATGTGGGGCGTCCGCACTCCGGCGGAAGCGCAGGCTAAAATTGCAGAACAGCGTGCCGAATATCATATTGAAAATCCGCAGAATCTGGAAGAACAGGCCCTGATGTTAGTAGGAAAGGATGTCTATCAGAAGCTGATTAAAGGCTATACGGAAAAACAGTGGGGCAGAGATTGTAAAGATCTCCCTGCTTTTATCATCAAAAGACTTCCCTGCAGATTTATCTATGACAACAATTATTTCAATGACAGATATCAGGGCATCCCGATTGGCGGATATACAAAGATTGTAGAGAAAATGCTGGACGGCATAGAAGTACGTCTGGATACGGATTATTTTGAATTCATAAAAGAAAATCCGGATATTGCAGATAAGACATTATTTACAGGTATGATCGATCAGTTCTATGATTTTTGTTACGGACCGTTGCAGTATCGTTCTGTCAGATTTGAGACAGAGGTGCTTGATTGCGAGAATTATCAGGGAAATGCGGTTGTGAATTATACAGAGCGTGAGGTTCCGTATACCAGGATCATAGAGCATAAGCATTTTGAATTTGGCAAACAGCCGAAGACGGTTATTTCAAGAGAGTATTCTTCAGAGTGGAAACCGGGAGCTGAGCCTTATTATCCTGTCAATAATGATGAGAATAATGCGCTCTATGAAAAATATAAAGCGCTTGCAGATCAGGAAACCAAAGTAATCTTTGGCGGAAGACTTGGCGATTATAAGTATTATGATATGGACAAGGTAATAGAAGCGGCGCTCCGGACTGTTCAAAAGGAACTGCAGTAAGTACCATTTTCGGATTGAAACGATAAAAACCAGACGGTCTTGTTTTATGGCCGGCTGGTTTTTATTTGTTATTTACGAAAAAACTGGCAGGGACAGTTTTTCCGTATTCCATGCATAGATTCTTTGATTTAACAGATAATAGCATTATATACGAAATACAAAGAATGCTATGTAATATGGAGGAAGAGAATATGAAAGCAACAGGAATAGTACGTCGGATCGATGACCTTGGGAGAATTGTAGTGCCTAAGGAAATCCGAAGGGTCCTGCGTATCAGAGAAGGCGATCCTCTGGAGATTTTCACAGGAAAAGACGGAGAGATAGTTTTAAAGAAATATTCCCCGCTTGGTGAACTGGGAACATTTGCACAGCAGTATGTGGATTCCATTGCCCAGATTTTGAACTGCCCGGTATGTGTGGCTGACAGGGATCAGATTATTGCCGTGGCAGGTATGCCAAAAAAAGAACTGGTGGGTAAGTCTATTCATAAAGAACTGGAAGAGGTTATCAATGACAGAGAGGCCATTCTTGCAAAGAAAGGGGATACCCATTTCATAAATATTACCGGGGATGATGCAGAATATGAGGGAGAGGTCGTACAGACCATTATCTGTGAAGGAGATGCCATCGGCGCTGTGATTGTTTTGAGCAAGGATAAAAAGACCCACATTGGGGAAACAGAGCAAAAGGCGGCAATTATTGCAGCTAATTTCCTTGGGAAACAGATGGAAAGTTAAATTGTAAAAAGTATAAAAAACAGACATGCAGACAACAAAGCATTTGCATGTCTGTTTTTTACAGTAAATTTGAAAACGAAAATGATATAGTGGAAGCTGCGGCATACAGCCTTTTGTCAGATTATAGGGCTCAGAAGCCGCATATAAAGAAAAAGGCTGTTTAAAAGGAGCGTGAATTTATTCGCTTGGTGCGAATTTTTTGCCGTTTACAATTGGACGGTTGATAGCCATATTTTGGTCGGCAGCAGCAATTAAACGGAGAAAGCGGGTATATTGAAAAAATTACTAAAAAAAACCAGTGTTTTTGAGCGGAAATGCTGAAATTTCCTTGACAAGAGGGCTTTTTTTCGGTATAACTATACATGTTGAGGCGTTGTATTACGCCGGGAGTTATCCGGTTTAGCTCACCAGGATAATAGAATATGTTTTATAGGAGGTTTATTTCGATGAATAAGACTGAATTAGTTGCAGCAATCGCTGAGAAGACAGAATTATCAAAGAAAGACGCAGAGAAGGCATTAAAGGCTTTCACAGAAGTAGTAGCTGATGAATTGAAGAAGGGTGAGAAGATTCAGTTAGTTGGTTTCGGTACATTTGAAGTTGCTGAAAGACCGGCTAGAGAAGGAAGAAATCCTAGAACAGGTGAGCCTATGCCTATTCCTGCATCTAAGTCACCAAGATTCAAAGCCGGCAAGGCTTTAAAGGACTCCCTTAACTAGTTAATACTTACATGAAGTTTATGGTGCCGTATATTGATACGGCACTTTTTTTCATCTTATCTTTATATATCCGTAAAAATATGCGGAAAGAGAAGAAGGAGCATATAGAAATGAGACTTGACAAATATTTGAAGGTGTCTCGCCTGATCAAACGCCGGACAATTGCCAATGAAGCCTGTGACGCCGGACGGGTTACGGTCAACGGCAAGGTGGCAAAGGCTTCTGCGGAAGTAAAAGTGGGCGACATTCTGGAAATCGCATTTGGGAATAAAACGGTGAAAGCAGAGATTACACAGATTGTGGACTCTACAAAAAAAGAAGATGCGAAAGAAATGTTTAAATATGTTTAATTATCCAAAATATGCCGGAAGAGATTCCGGCATATTTTATTTACGGGTATCATATACTTTTGTAAATAGCTTAAGAACATTTCTTAAGGTAATAAAGGATGGCGGCATATTTTGGAGGATCTAAAAAGAACAGGTACGCATAAGCTGGAAATGAACAACCGTGATGACCTTAGAATGTCGGGAATCCAAAAGGTTATATCCTTTGAGCCGGAGCTGGTACTTCTGATTACAGATATGGGAAAAATGCGAATTACAGGCAAGGATATGCAGGTCAATAACCTGGATATTGAAAAAGGATTGTTGGACGTAAAGGGAAGTATAGACTGCATCTGCTATCTGAACGACAAAAACGGCGGACAATTCTCTTGGAAACGGATGTTTAAATAATGACAGGAATGATTGAGCAGCAATCGCAGGCCTTTTTGGTGAGCATACTTTGCGGGGTGGCCGCCGGGGTAGTTATAGGCGTAATATATGAGTTGAAAAAAGTGATAAAACTCAATGCGGCTTTTATAGGTGTGATTGACATAACTATCTGGTTGGCATTATGTGTTTCTGTAGTTATGGTAACCTATAAATACAGCAGTGGAAATGTGCGTTTTTATATTTTTTTAGGTTTTTTATCCGGAATGGGTCTTTATTTTTCCACAATAAATTGGGCTGTTTCGAGAATTTTAAACTATATATTGTGCATGACAAAAAATGCTTTTAAAAAAGTGATTTTTGCGGCAAAAAAGCTTGTTGACATAATTTGTCACAAAGGTTAAAATTATGTCAATATACTTCTATTTTTATTTTCTTTTGACAAAATAAGAGCAGAAGTGAATTGTGGCAAAAGCGGGGTTAAGTTTCGGATGAGCAGAAGGGGTAAAAAGAAAAGGAGACAATCGAAGATATGCACATGCGGCATTATTGTCTGTGTTCTGCTGCTTGCCGGCATGGTATTTTATAAATCGGTTGATTTGAGGGAGAAGAGAAACGAGCTGCGCGTGCAGGCGGCTGAAATCGAAGCGCAGATTGCAGACGCTGAAGCGGAGTATCAGGAATTGGAAGCCCGCGAGGAATATATGCAGACAAAAAAATATGTAGAGGATGTGGCAAGAAATCAGTTAGGACTTGTATATCCTGACGAAATTGTCATCAGACCGGAAGAATAGTGATATTTTTCATTCTATTACAGAGAATGTGTCAAAAAAAAGCGACTGCTGATTTCAGCTTTCGCTTTTTTTTTATCCCTGTACAACCTATAATGCTGACATTTATAGCAGATACTTAGCAGGGGGTTGATAGGAAATGAAAGAGAAAAAATCGGATAAGTGGCTTTTGTATGGGATAGGATTTCTGACGGGCAGAGCAGTCGTGCTGGGAATGAATCCATTTATAATACCTGTATTTCTGGCGGCATATTCTATCAGACAAAGTTCGCTTGTGCTTGTGGGAGTGATGTTTGGCGGGGCCCTTTCCGCCTTTATACCGGGAAGCTTCTGGATTCAGAACGGAGACTATCTGTTTCGCGACATTACGATCAGCCCCGGAAGCTTTGTCATGAAATATTTATTGATTCTGATGTTCTCAGCCTTTCTGGTAAGAATTGTACCGAAAAGACAGAAATCTAAATTTTATGCCGGAATTGCGATGATCGTCTGCCTGCTTTCTTTTGCGTTTGGCTATACTGTCTATGGGCCGGGCTTTTCTGTTCTTATGGCCCTATTCGAAACAATTATTACGATTTGCTGTATTCCGGGAACCGGAAGAGGACTGAAGCTGCTGGTCCGGGGAATCAGCAGCCGTGAAAAATATAATGAGGAAATGTTGAGCGTGATTTTGCTGACTGCCATCTGCCTGTGGGGAATTCCGATTACACTGTTTCATACCGTCACCCTGCTTGAGACAGTAGGTCTGTATATTATTATTTATACCATACACAGATTCGGCGCCGGCTATGGGGTAGGAATTGCCGGAATCAGCGGAGTCATTCTTGCGATCCATACAAAGCAGCCGGAATATGTCGGAGCGGTGTTTATCATAGCAATTGCACTTTTAGCAGGCTCCATCCTATTTGAGAAACGAAAGATCGGCAGTCTGTTTGGGTTTGCAGTAGGGGTATCCGTGGCAGGGCTTACCTATTTTGATTATTTCTTTACGGCGGACGGATTGAAATCGGCAGTCAGCAGTCTGCTGTTGTTTGCGGCAACGCCGGCATTTTTGCTGAATATCAGAATACAGGGAAGCGGTAATATGCATTCGACACAGACTGCGGCTGAAATGAACAGGATTACGGCAGAAAAAATCCGGGATTTGTCCGGTGCCTTCAAAAGAATTGAATATACGCTGGCGGGCTGCGGCCCTGCAGAGACCAGAGTGAGCCTGGGACAGATCGGGGAGCTGATTGGAAGATTTTCAGAGAATCTGGAAAGTGTAGAGCCGATTGCAGGCAGTCATGAGGCCCTTTTAAGAAGCCGTTTATCAGAGCAGGGCGTCGTGATGGGACATCTGACCGCAGTTCGTAATGAAAGAAATCACAAACAGTATTATGTCAGCGCAAGAGGCAGGGGAAGGAAAATCATGCTGACAAAGGATGCCGCTGCAATCATGTCGGAAATTTTTCACGAGAATATCAGAGCCGCCTCCAACACGCCGGCCATTATATCGGAAACGGAAAAAGTTCTTACCTTTGAGGAAAGCGCGGGTTTTAAATGCTTTTATCAGGTCCGGCGTGTAAAAAAGTATGGTTCTAATGTGTCCGGAGATAATTTTTCTGTCAAAGAAAATGAGGATGGAAAACTGTTTATGATGATATCGGACGGTATGGGAAGCGGCAGCCTCGCCTCCTGCGAAAGCTGTCTGATGATTGATACAATGGAGGAAATGATGGAAGCAGGGTTTGATCCTTTATATGGAATATCGTTCTCCAATGAGTGCATGACAAGTAAAAATAACGGCAGAACCTTTACGACCTTTGATATGGGAGTCATCGATCTGTATCAGGGAACTATTGAAATATATAAACAGGGAGCTGCCGCGAGCTTTATTGTCCATCAGAAGGAAGCGGAAAAAGAGGTAAAGATTATCCGGGGGACGACGCTTCCGATCGGAATACTGGAAAAAACGGAGTGCGATATTGACAGGGACGAGCTTCACGACGGGGATATAGTTGTCATGGCGAGCGATGGGATATTTTCTAATGTGGAGCAGGATTTCGGAGAAGAGGACATGGCGCAGCTGCTGAAAAAAGTAGATTCAAACAATTGTAAGGAGATTATGAATCAGATTATGCAGGAGCTGCTTTACAGAAACCAGGGAAGATTTATGGATGATGCAACTATCATTGTCGTATATGTAACAGAAACCCGGAATACGGATGAAAGGCAGGATATAAAATAAACGAAATTCTGAATATAAAGTTGTGGGTTTTTAAAAATCATGCTATCATAGGGGCACCGTATCAATACGGAATATCTGCGGATATCTTGTGTTTTCTATGGAGAATCGGACTATGGAAGATAAAATTTATCATTATATGGAAGAACACCGGATGCTTTCGCCCGGAAGCAGCTGTATTGCAGGGGTGTCCGGCGGTGCAGATTCGGTTTGTCTGCTCCTTGTGCTGAAGCATCTGTCTGAGAAAATGGATTTTTCATTGTATGCCGTGCATATCAATCATATGCTGCGGGGAGAAGCCGCGAACAGAGATGAAGCGTTTGTCAGGGCTCTGTGCGGCCGTTATCAGGTGCCGTGTCATTTCTTCCATGAGGATGTGAAAGCACTGGCAAAGGAATGGAAAATGACAGTGGAAGAAGCAGGCAGGGCTGTACGCTACCGGTGCTTTGAAGAGGTGGCAAATCAGATTGAGCAGGATACGGGAACCGTCTGCCGGATTGCGGTTGCCCATAATCAGGATGATCAGGCGGAGACAGTTGTAATGAATCTGCTGCGCGGAACCGGAATGGCAGGAGCCTCCGGAATGCCGTCTGTCAGGGGGCGGATTATCCGGCCTCTGTTGTGCGTGGACAGAAACCGGATAGAGCATTATCTGGAAAGACAGGGTCAGCCTTTTTGTACGGATGAGAGCAATTTTGAACTTGAATACACCAGAAATCAGATCCGACATGACATTCTTCCCCATATGAAGGAAATCAATCAGAGGGCAGTCGGTCATCTGTGCAGCTTCGCCGAGCTGTCAGAGCAGTATCTGAAGTATGTGGATACACAGGCGGACGAATGGCTGGTAAAAAACTGCGGAAACTATGGACAGAATGCTTCGGGTTATTCCATTTGTATAGATGCGGTCAAAAAAGCGGATAATCTAATAGAGAATCTTGTATTAAAGAAACTGATCGGGTTATGCTGTGACGGGGAGAAGGATATTGGAAGCAGCCATATCCTTGAAGTGAAGAAATTATATAGCAGTACGACAGGCTCCGTTATCATGCTTCCGCATGGCGCGCAGGTAATCAGACAGTATGGGAAGCTGTATTTTTACCGAAAAGAGGATATACCTGCTGAAGCGGCGCCGATAGATCCTGTCATTGTCAAAGATGCAGGAATTTATCCGCTTTTAGGGACGGATATGGTTTTGAGGGTCAGTTTTTGCCGGCCGCCATTTAATAGAGATTTAATAAAAAAAGAGTATACGAAGTTTATTGATTATGATAAAATACGAAATGATATCTGTGTAAGATCATATACGGAAGATGATTATATGGTGATAGATTCAGCCGGTTCTGTCAAGAAGATGAATCGTCTGTTTTCCATATATAAAATACCGAAAGAACAGAGAAAGGGAATTCCCCTTCTTGCATCCGGCCGGGAGATTATCTGGGCGGTAGGTATGAGGATCGGGGAGAACTTTAAAGTGGATGAGCATACAAAAAGGATTGTCTGCTTTGAAATCTCTGTCCGGAAAGAAGAGGAGAAAGAATGAAAGAACATCTGGGAGTATTGATCAGTGAAGAGGAAGTATCAGCAAGAATTGCAGAGATGGCAGCAACACTGGATCAGGAATATGCAGGGAAGACCGTTCATTTGATCGGGATATTAAAAGGAAGCGTATTCTTTCTGTGTGAACTTGCCAAACGTATGACTGTACCGGTCACACTGGATTTTATGTCAGTCAGCAGTTACGGAGACGGAACCAGTTCATCCGGAATTGTAAAACTGAATAAGGATCTGGATGAATCTATTGAGGATAAGCATGTCATTGTAGTAGAGGATATACTGGATTCGGGCAGAACCCTGTCCTATCTGATTCAGGTATTAAAGGGAAGAAATCCAAAGAGCCTGCGGGTAATTACCCTCTTAGACAAACCGGAACGGAGGGTTATTCCGGTAGATTTATATATGACGGGTTTTGAAGTTCCGGACAGATTCGTTGTGGGATATGGTCTGGATTGTGCACAAAAATATAGAAATTTACCATACATTGGCGTGATTGAACAATAAAAGATGAGATGAAAATTTCAAAAGGAGTAGATGATGAACAAGAAAAAAGCAAGAAATGCACTGGTAATATATCTGATTATTCTTGTTATAATTTTTCTGCTGATTAACAGATGGTTAAACAGTGACGGAAATATTACTACAAACTATAGTTATATTAATCTGACGGAGGATCTGGAGGCAGGAAAAGTCGTGAAGCTGGACATATATCAGAACAGTGATATACCGACAGCGACTGTCAAGGTAGAATTTACCGGAGGAAAACAATTCACTTTTTATGCCGCTGATGTTAATGATATCGTAGACATATATAACGAATATGCATTGGATGTCAAAGCCCATAACGAAGCTGCCGGCGAAGCCGATCAGATCAAGCCGGTAAAATATAATCTCTATGATGTGGAAAGAACCAGTATGCTGGCCGTGTGGCTTCCATATCTGCTGATAATGGTGGTAGTCGTTATTATCATGACGGTATTGATGGGACGTGTGCAGACAGGCGGTTCCGGCGGGCAGATGATGAATTTCGGCAAGAGCCGGGCACGGTTGAGCGATGATAAGGACAAAAAGATAACGTTTCATGATATTGCGGGATTAAAGGAAGAGAAAGAGGAACTGGAAGAGATTGTACAGTTTCTCAAAAATCCCGGAAAATTTATTAAAGTGGGAGCCAGAATCCCAAAGGGTGTTTTATTAGTAGGCCCTCCGGGAACAGGTAAGACCCTGATGGCGAAGGCTGTAGCAGGGGAAGCCGGCGTACCGTTCTTTAGTATTTCCGGTTCCGATTTTGTAGAGATGTTTGTCGGTGTCGGTGCATCCAGAGTCCGTGATCTGTTTGAAGAGGCCAAGAGGAATGCGCCATGTATCATATTTATAGATGAGATTGATGCGGTTGCAAGAGCAAGAGGGACCGGTCTTGGCGGCGGACACGATGAAAGAGAGCAGACGTTAAATCAGCTTTTGGTTGAGATGGACGGCTTTGGTGTCAATGAAGGAATTATTGTACTGGCAGCAACCAACCGTGTAGATATACTGGATCATGCGATTTTAAGACCCGGACGTTTTGACAGAAAGGTTGCAGTCAATACCCCTGATGTCAAGGGCAGAGAAGAAATTCTGCTTGTGCATACCAAAAACAAGCCTTTGGCGGAGGATGTCAATTTAGAAGAAATTGCAAGAACAACTGCCGGATTTGCAGGAGCAGATCTTGAGAATCTGATGAACGAGGCGGCCATTCAGGCAGCAAAAGCAGACAGGGCATATATTATTAAGGAAGATGTAGACCGATCCTTTATCAAGGTTGGTATCGGAGGAGAAAAGAAGAGCCGTCTGGTTCCTGAAAATGAAAGAAGAATAACGGCTTATCATGAGTCCGGCCATGCGATTTTGTTCCATCTGCTGCCGCATGTGGGACCTGTGCATACCGTTTCCATTATACCGACCGGTTTAGGGGCGGCCGGATATACCATGCCGCTTCCGGAAAATGACAATGTCTTTATGACGAAGAGGAAGATGCTGGAGAATATCGAGGTCAGCCTCGGAGGCAGAATTGCAGAGGAAATCATTCTGGAGGATATTACCACCGGTGCTTCACAGGATATCAAGCAGGCAAGCCAGTATGCGAGAGCCATGGTAACCAAATATGGTATGTCTGAGAAGCTGGGCATGATCAACTATGAAACGGAGGATCAGGAAGAGGTCTTCTTAGGCAGGGATCTGGGACATGCAAGAGCATACAGTGAAAAGGTTGCTGCAGCTATCGATAAAGAAGTGAAACGGATTATTGATACCTGCTATGCAGACGCCAAGGCTATTCTGGAGGCTCATGTTGATATCCTGCATAAATGTGCGTCCTTACTGCTTGAAAAAGAAAGAATTGACAGAGCGGAATTCGAGGCGTTGTTCGAGTAAAACAGCGTATATTTGAGGAAATATAAAAATATATGAATATCGCGGTACAATTATACAAAATGTACAAATTGCGGCTGTAAATTCCTGATTTTGGAATCAAATCATGGAAAAATGCACAATAAAACAAGCAAAAGGATGAAAAGTTTAGGCAGACTTTTGTCGGAATTTGTATATAATAATAACTGTACCCCCAATACATTATAGTTTTGTTACCTCTCCCCATGTTGTAACAAAATACCTTCTTCAAAAGGGGACCGGCAGAGCTTTGGCCGGTTCCTTTTTCTTTGCTTCAAAGACTGTCGGTTTATTTCCTATTATACATAAAAAAGAGAAATATTTGAAAAAACGAGTTTGAGGTTGTTTAATCCCATAAAAAGTATTAGAATAAATAGGTACATGATGAAAGGGAGATAAAGGTATGTTAAACAAACGGACTCATGCACAGAAGGTGTATGATTATGTTTATAATACAAGGCAGGCATTAAATCTTGGAGGCCTGTTTTCCGACGGTTCTGCGTATTACAGAAGCCCGCAGGAGCCAAAGGAAGATGAGGCTGTCACAATCCGGTTCCGGACATCCGTGGATAATGTAAATGAATTGTATCTGGTCTATAACGGAGAAAAGAAGCTCATGACGATTGAATCTTCAGATGATATATTTGATTATTATTCTGCGGAGATTCCCGGAGGTTTTCAGCATATCAACTATTATTTTGAAATTCATACAGGACGTGTGACCTGTTATTATAATCAGATCGGACCGCAGAAGGAGAATAACCATGATTTCAACTTTGAGATTACGCCGGGATTCTCTGTGCCGGAATGGGCAAAGGGTGCGGTGTTCTACCAGATTTTTGTAGATCGTTTTTATAACGGAGATCATAGTAATGATGTACTGGATAATGAGTATTACTATATCAATGGCGGCACGAAACAGGTAAAGGACTGGGCGAAATATCCGGAAAATATGGACGTCGGCTCTTTCTATGGCGGAGACCTGCAGGGAGTTATGGATAAGCTGGACTATCTGAAGGATCTGGGGGTGGATGTCATATATCTCAACCCGATCTTTGTATCGCCGTCCAACCACAAATACGATATTCAGGACTATGATTATGTGGATCCGCATTATGGAAAAATCGTGGATGATGAGGGCGAATGTCTGCCGGAGGGTTCAAAAGAAAACCGTCTGTCCAGCAGATATATTAACCGTGTCACCAATAAGAAGAATCTTGAGGCGAGCAACCAGCTGTTTTGCCAGCTGGTGGAAGAGGTGCATAAACGTGGCATGAAGATCATTCTGGATGGCGTATTTAACCATTGCGGTTCTTTTAACAAATGGATGGATCGGGAATGTATCTATGAGAATGAAGAGGAATATGAGAAGGGTGCCTATGTGTCCTGGAGCAGCCCGTATAAATCCTTCTTCAAATTCTTCAATCAGGAGGTTTGGCCGTACAATGCCACTTATGACGGATGGTGGGGGCATGATACGCTTCCGAAATTGAATTATGAGGAATCACCGAAGCTTGTTGAATATATTTTAAATATTGCAAAGAAATGGGTATCACCGCCATATAATGCAGATGGATGGCGGTTGGATGTGGCAGCGGATCTGGGCCATTCAGAGGATTATAATCATGAATTCTGGAGGCAGTTTCGTCAGGCAGTAAAAGAGGCCAATCCAAATGCCATTATTCTGGCGGAGCATTACGGAGACCCAAAGATGTGGCTAAAGGGAGACCAGTGGGATACGGTCATGAACTATGATGCCTTTATGGAACCGATTACATGGTTTTTAACCGGTGTGGAGAAACACAGTGATGAATTCCGTGGAGATCTGCTTGGAAATCCTGATGCGTTTATTGGGGCCATGAATTATCATATGTCGAGATTCCAGCGGCCTTCTCTTGAAATTGCCATGAACGAATTATCGAACCATGACCATTCCCGATTTTTAACCAGAACCAACAGAAGAGTAGGCAGGCTGCATACGCTTGGCCCGGAGGCGGCAAATGAGAATGTAGATAAGAGTATTTTTCGTCAGGCGGTTGTATTCCAGATGACATGGCCGGGTGCGCCTACAATCTATTATGGAGATGAAGCCGGTGTGTGTGGATGGACAGATCCGGATAACAGACGGACTTACCCTTGGGGAAACGAGGATCTGGAGCTGATACAGTTCCATAAGGACATTATCCGCATACATAAAGCATATGAGGCATTCCTGAAGGGCTCCGTCATGTTTTTGTACGGAGCACATAAGATTGTGTGTTACGGAAGATTTACCTTTGATGAACAGCTATTGATTATTTTGAATACCAACTATGAGGATGTGGATTTGAAGCTGCATGTCAGGCGAATGGAGGTCAGAAACCATTCCGTTATGCGAAGGATTCTGCTGACAGATGAGACAGGTTATACATTGGAACCACAGGATTATATGGTAGAGCATAATGTGCTTACGATCAAAGCTCCGAAAATGTCAGCGCTCATTCTGGTAAAGCTGCAAGAAGATGGAGCGGACCAGCAGTAGAAAGGCAGATATGATATTTGAGAACAAACGATTTCGCAGGTTCACATATATATTCATCCTGCTGTCACTGGTGTTTTTAGCTGGTTTATGGATTTTGTCAGGAACTATGGCAAAAAAAGCAGATGATGAATACCGCAATTATATATTGGAAAATACAGATGGGAATGCAGATCCCTTTCTGCAGACAGATCACTATATTTATCTATATAACAAAGATATAAACAGTGTATTTGTCAGAAACAGGTGGATACTGGTTTCTTCTGCTTTTGGCGTATTCGTGCTTCTTTATGTACTTTGTTACATTATGGCAAAAAAAACCTTCGGCAGAGTCAGGGAGCTATCCGTGGAAATGATTCACGTCCTTGAGACAGGGGAACTTTCTACAGATGAGTTATATGAGGAAGGGGCAATCGGTCAGTTAGACAATGCCTATCATAAGCTTGTTGGTGCATTGAAGCAGAGCCGGGAAAATGAGATGAGAGAAAAGGAATTTCTGCGGGATGTACTACAGGATATCTCGCATCAGCTCAAAACTCCTATTGCAGCGATGGTGGTTTTTCAGGATCTGTTATTGGAAGATAAAGTACCGGATCATACAGAGCAGAAGAAGATTCTGCAGGAAAATCAGAAACAGCTTCAACGAATGGAGTGGCTTGTACTTTCAATGTTGAAAATGGCGAAGCTGGAGGCAGACAGCATCCGGTTTGACATGACAGACCGAGGATTGCTGCCAACAATTGAAAAGGCGGTATCCGCTATACGCACAAAGGCTGAAAATAAACAGCATCAGATACAGATTCGATGCGCCAAACAGATTCATTTTCGTCATGATGCTGACTGGATGGCAGAGGCACTGATCAATATCCTGAATAATGCAATTGACCATATGGATTCCGGCGGAGTGATAGAAATAGGTGCAGAGGATACGGATGTTTTCGTCAGGATCACTGTGAAAGATTATGGGGATGGAATACCGGAGGATGAGCTTCCGCATATATTTGACCGTTTCCATAGAGGAAAGAATAACCAGAATCCTGACAGTGTCGGTATCGGTCTGTCTCTGGCACGGGCAATCATTCAGGGCCAGAAGGGGAGTATCACAGTCAGAAGTGAAGAACATCAATATACGGAATTCGTAATTACGTTTATGAAGAAATAGAGAGATAAAGAAACAGGGTTGCCCGAAACTGAAAGGCATTGGGATCAGGCTGTCGCTTTAACGAATAAAAATTTGTGAAGCGGCAGCTTTATTTTTTGGTTTTAAAGAAAAAATTCAATAAAAACTAAAAATTTATTGGCTCAATCGATGATAAAAACGTACTTTAATAAGCCATTTTAGATGGCTGAAAATTCATCTTTAAAAGTTAAATTCAGGCATTTCCCAGATAAAATAAATGAGTCTCTGCCCTGTCTTTTTGAATCTTATTATGAAGCTTGTTTATATTCTGTGCCAAGGCAAGCAGTGCGTTCCCTACAAGGACATTTGATGCCCTTTGCTTTTGAAATTACGGATATTATCTGGACATTAAATAAACCTGTAATATTTACTTTATTAGAGTCTGTTTTTTAACAGTCAAAGGTGCCATCTGTAAAAATACAGATGTTTTTTTCGCTTATTTTTTTCACTTATTTTGTCTGATGCTAATTTCATATGGATGTGAGAGTTGTCAAGATCACTTGA
>CANRQE010000025.1 GCA_947632705.1 uncultured Coprococcus sp.
ATATATACCTGGGACCTTAACGAGCAAAGCGAGTATAGTTCCCATGGTGAAATATGAACACTTAACGAGTACAAGCGAAGAGCAGTACGAGTTTAGTGAGAATATATACCTGGGACCTTAACGAGCAAAGCGAGTATAGTTCCCATGGTGAAATATGAACACTTAACGAGTACAAGCGGAGAGCAGTACGAGTTTAGTGAGAATATGAGAATATATATCCGGAATCTTAACGAGCAGGGAAACAATGCGCCGTGAGATTCCGGATCATATTGCAAGGAGGAAAAATGCGGATCGTTATATGTGATGATAATCAGGATATGTGCGAGGAGTTGTATCAGTGTATAACGGGGTATTTTCAAAAATATCATTATCCCGAGCCTGAAACAGTGATATATAATAACGGAACTGATTTACTGAATGATAAAAAAGAGATGGGAATAGTTTTTTTGGATATCATGCTGCCGGGATTAAACGGAATACAGATTGGAAAGGAATTAAAAAAACGGAATTCACATACGATTATATTTATTGTAACGGCATTTGATGAATATCTTGACGACGCTATGGATATTCAGGTATTTCGGTTTATCACAAAACCGATTGATAAACAAAGATTTTTTAAAAATATGCATTATGCAGTGTATCAGTATTTTGTCAGGGACAGAAGAGTTGCGGTAGAATCCGGAGCAGCTGTCTATTCCGTAAGGATGTCGGACATTATCTGCATACAGAGTAATCCGGAAGGATCCGGGGTTATCCTGCATACGGTGCAGGGAAACTATAAAACGCTGCAGGGATTATCGCAGTGGGAAAAAATTCTGGATTCCGAGATCTTTTTCCGACCGCATCGGAGTAATATAATCAATATGGAATATGTTTTCTGCTTTGACAAAGAGGAGATTCAGTTATATGACGGACGGTTTACGGCATATATGGCAAGAAGAGAATTTTCCCGGTTTAAAAAGAAATATATCTTTTTTCTGGAAAGTCAAAGATGGTAAGAAGAACGGACAGATGCAGACGGATTTAAAATAAAAAGAATATTTTACTTGCCTTTTTTATTTTTCTCTGATACTATGCTTTATATGTGAACACAGAATGTTCACAAATGAGGTTATATTTTTAAGGAGGATAACAAATGATTTGTCCAGTATGTGGCGCAGAAACAAGTGGGGATGTATGTACCTCATGTGGAGCAAGATTAGGGGGAACCAGCAGCTTTACGCTCTCTGGAAATCAGCCTGTAGGAGCGGCAGCACCTACATATAATGATATGCAGCAGCCTATGGATGCTTATTCAGATCTGAACGATCAGCCGTATAATGCTTCTATGAACGGATATCCAAGCTACCCTGTCCAGCCGCCGAAAAAATCGAAATCCGGTTTGATTTCGGGTATTGTTGTGTTAGTTATTATTCTTGCAGCAGTAGCGGGCGTTGGTATCAATATTTTACAGTCGAAGAAAGCAGTCAGAGAATGTGAAAAGGTCATTGATACCTATATGGCGGGTCTGCAGGAAGCAGATGTAGATAAGGTAATCAGTACCGTTGATCCGGAATCCAACGAGGTATTGGATGATGACAGTCTGACCACCCTGACATCTACTTTCACAATGTTAAAGAGCATGGGTGTTGAATATACGATCGAATATTCAATCCTCAGCCATGAGAAGGCATCGGAAAGTGAGATTAAGGGCATGTGCGCAAGTGCATATGGAGATGCGGGAATGTCCAAGGAAGTCAAACGGGCATATATTTTTGAAGTGGAAATGACTATGGAGGCATCCTATCTGGGACAGACTGAGAATTCTACAGAAACTCAGGATATGATCTGCTATGAGAAAGACGGTCATTATTATATCGGCGGAGTCAGAGAATAATCTGAAATCCGTGCAGAAAGACCGGACGATAAAGAATTCATATAAAAAAGAACCCGGAAATTATCTTTCGGGTTCTTTTTGTCAGTATTTGTTGCAGTTCAAAGCATCGGGGATGTGCTTATTGCATATGTGTTTTAAGATTTCGCAAATATTCTCTCTCGGATGGTTTTTGATTCGCCGGGAGCCAGCTCCGTATAACCGGTTACGGCAGGATCTCCCTTCAGATTCGGGGCGTCTATATTCCAGCTCATTGGCTCCGGACAGAAGAACCCCTTTTGACCGTGGTCATTCCACATGATCCAGAATTTCATCGTATCGCATACTTCATAACAGATGCGTTTGCCGCTTACCAGATCGGTTGCAACAATGCCATAAAAAGGCTCTCCGTCCAACTCTCCCATCTCCGCAGTATACAGGTCGTTGTCAATGTCCTGCAGAACAGGAACCATGGTGCCGTTTTTATACATCCGGTCATAATTTGTAAGGGGCAGTGTCTTTTCTGTAGGAATGCAGGCGTCGTTCAGTTCCCATTTATCGCCGATTGGTACACGCAGCCGGACATTCACGCCTTGTCCGTCAGAAGTAAACGGGGCATTAAAGGTAATATGATTACATACTCCATATGGCATCCGGACATCGGACAGATTCGTCAGGGTAAATGTATAATCCATACCGGCTTCTGACAGGGCAAAGGTAAAATCTGCACGGAAGCTGACCGGAAATGTGGAGAAAAATTCATCATTTTCGTCATATAAGTAAGAGGTCCTTGCAATCGCATGTCCGTCCCTTGTTGTTACTTCATCAATTGCGTGCCGCCTCAGATGCAGAAACCCATGCAGATGATTTCCCAAAGGGTCATTACATGGAAAATGATATAGGGCGTCAGAGGTTTTCAGATTGCCATGGGACAGTCTGTTCGGAAGGTAGAGAGTCGGCATGCCGTAGACCTCTGCAGCAGCCTTTAGTTCGGCAGGGGTAAGAGCGGGATCATTACGAAAGAAATCTATATCCAGAGCAATATTTTCCATTTTCATAATATTACTTCCGTTAAACGGTGCGATCAGTGCACGATAGTCGCCTGCTTTCAGTTCAATGCAGGTCTCTCCCTGATAGTTAATTTGTGTAGCACTTGGGTTCATAAAAATCCTCCTGAATAAAAATTTTGCGGATTATACAATGTATTAACATAAATCTGACAAAATAATATCAGAATTTAAAATATTCGTCGATTTTTTTATGCAATGCTGATGCAAAAGCATGGAATAATACACTATAGGCCAATCCTATAAAAATAGTAACACTTTAGCAGAAAAGTGTCTACCGAAATGATGCATGATTTTGTGATTTTTAACAATAGAATTCACAAAAACGGTTTGTAAAATGATAATTATGTAAAATTTAAAAAACGTGTTCATTTATGTAAAGTGACATGCTATAATAAACACTGTTGAAATATATCGAAAAAGGGGATTTCACAAAGAATGACGGAGGAAACAAGATTTAATTCCAGACGGATCAGACAGAGAAAAGACAGAATTCATGCTGCAATTATTACAACCCTTTTTATTGCCTGTTCTATTGTAATTTTTGCTACAAAATATAAAAATGAATTTACCGATTGGTTTCATATAAATAATAGTGAAGGAACAACTGCCAGTATTGCGACGCCGACCGATACGGTGTGGAATGCTACCGGTACGGATCCGGTTCCGGACACAACAGAGGATTTGGAAGAACCGCAAACAAAGGATACGACAACAGAAGCAGCAGTGGAGAACACAACAGCGGAGCCGGAGGAAGACTTGAAGGGCTTTCTGGAGTATGTGAATACCAGGAATCCGGATTTGTCCCGTAAGGGAGACGACTGGTATAATACGGATATCTATACTCCTGCGAATGCTTCAGATGATGCCTTTTTCGATACGGCGCTGTTAATCGGTGATTCCAGAACGGAAGGACTGGTATTATATACGGGATTGTCCAATCTGGATGCTTTTTGCAGTAAGGGGCTCAATATTGATAAGGTTATGACGGACCCGGTGGTACAGACGGACGACGGCAGTATGCAGACGGTATTGGATGCACTGACCGATAAGCAATATGACAATATCTATATATCCTTTGGCTTAAATGAGCTGGGCTGGGCATATGATTATCTTTTTATAGAGGCCTATCAGGTATTTATAGATGCAGTCAAGGAGGTTGAGCCGGATGCAACCATTTATGTAGAGAATATTCTTCCCGTTTCCCAGGCGTTGTCAGAAGAGGATGAGATTTATAATAATCCCAAGATCGAAAGCTATAATGCATTGCTGAAAGAGATGTGTCAGGAATATGAAGATGTAATATATCTGGACGTTGCAAGCAGTGTGGCGGAAAACGGCGTGCTGCCGGCAGATGCCAGTACGGATGGCAGACATTGTAACCGGGATTATTGTGAGAAGTGGCTGGATTATATCAGGCAGAATGTATATGTAAAGAAACAGATACAGGAGTAAAGGGAATGAAAAAGAAAACAGGAATATTTATAGTATTATTATGTATGCTCAGTATACTCGCCGGATGCGGAAGCGAGGTTTCCGTAGGAAATGAAAAAACAATTGATATACATGCGATGGCAAATGAATTGCAGAACGGACTCACTTTTGAAGATTCTTTATCTGAACTGGAAACGGATGTGGCATTATCCTATTACGGAATCAGCAGGGAGACAGTAAAAGACAGTGTTGTGATTCTGTCCACAGGAGCAACAGCGGAGGAAATTGCAATCTTTGAAGCGGCAAATAAAGATTATCTGAAGGTCATAGAGCTTGCATGTAATACCAGAAAAGAAAAACAGACAGTATCCTATGCAGAATACAAACCGGAGGAGACCGGCAGATTGGATCACACGATCATTAAAACCAGCGGCAATTATGTAATTTACTGTGTGACGGACGATACGGATAAAGCGGAGGCAATCATAGACCAATACTTTCATGAATAAAAGCTGCAAAAGAGATAGAGGCTATCCATATGGGATAACCTCTATTTTTCCGCCGGAACCTTTTTGGCCGGTCTGCGTACAATATTAATAAATACGCAGCCGGATTCCGTGATAAAATATAACAGAGACTGGTTCAGCGGAAACCGTCGTATGGCGGTGTCCGGGCACAACATGACTAAGATACATTTTTCGGCTGCTTTATATAACAGCCTGCCGGATGCCTGTTCTGTCAGGCCCGGCCCGGCTGTGGGAGAATCACATGGATAAAGGAAAACATTACACTTACATAGTACAATGCAAAGATGGTACCTTTTACACGGGATGGACAAATAATCTGGATAAAAGGATCAAGGCACATAATCAGGGTAAACAGGGCGCCAGATATACCAGGAGCAGGCGCCCTGTTACACTGGTGTATTATGAGTGCTTTGATACACCGGAGGAGGCTATGAGCAGGGAATGGCATATCAAGCGGCTTTCACGGAAGGAAAAGGAAATCCTGATCCGGGACTTTTCAGAAAAAATCTAAAATATAATCATATAGAAGAAAAGGATATAAAAGCAGATGATATGAGTAAATACGGAAGAGAACGGACTGCAGATGTATGGAATCAGGATCGGCAGCAAGGTATTTTAATGAAAGAGAGGATTGGAGGATGGCAAAGCAATTATGGAAGCCGGGCAATATGCTCTATCCGCTTCCGGCAGTGATGGTAACCTGTAAGAGGGAAAATGAAAAAACAAATATTATAACGATTGCATGGACAGGCACAGTGTGCAGCTCCCCTGCAATGGTTTCAGTTTCAGTGAGACCGGAACGATATTCCTATCCGATTATTCGTGAAACCGGGGAATTTGTCATAAATCTGGTTACGGAGGAACTGACCTATGCAGCTGATTATTGCGGTGTAAAATCAGGAAGGGATGTTGACAAATTTAAAGCCATGAAGCTTCATGAATGTCCGGGACAAAATGTGGCTGTACCAGGTATCGCAGAAAGTCCTGTCAATATAGAATGTAAAGTAAAGGATGTGATTCCGCTTGGAAGCCATGATCTGTTTCTTGCTGAAGTGGTTGGAGTTCAGGTGGAGGATGCCTATATGGATGCAAAAGGCAAATTCAATCTGAACGGAAGCGGCCTTATGGCATATTCCCACGGAGAATATTTTTCACTGGGAAAAAAGCTCGGAAAATTCGGTTATTCCGTAAAAAAGAAATAAAAACCTCTTTACAATGTCTGTACTTATTGGTAAAATGCAAATGTTACAAAAATGTTACAGACAAAAACGGAGGATTGCTATGAGCAGACATGCCGCACCCGCCACAACAGAATATCCGGTATGCGGATCCAAAAAGCTGATCCGGAAGTACAAAAAGATTCTGATAATACTTTTGACCTTTTGTATTATCGGACTGGCATTTCCATTGGCGGATTCAGGCAGAAAAACGCCTGTATATAAAGTCATGATCAATGGACAGCTGGTTGCGGTTGCCGGATCCGAAGCAGAGGCGGAGCAGGCGTATGAAGCGGCAAGAAAAGAGCGGATTCGTCAGGCAGACGGACTGGTATTCATAGATGCCAGACTGGAGATCAAGGAGGCGGAGGGGCTTGAGCTTGCGTCGCTTGATCAAAAGGAGCTGACCTCCGTTATCTATAATTATATGGACAGCTGTATTGTAAAAGACAAGGTTATCGGCTATACCATTAAGATCAATGATTATACTGTTACATTGGAGTCCCAGGAAGCCGTCAGTGAGGTCTTGCAGGAAACCATGGACATGTATGATGAGGATGCTCAATTTGAGATTGCCCTTATAAAAGCAGATTACAGTGATGACAGCTTCTTTACTGTTGAAGCAGTGCCAATGGATATACAGGAGACAAAGGTTGCGCCGGTTGCCGTTTCGAATTCTTCGGAAAATACGGAAGAAGAGACATCTTCGCAGGAGCCGGAATCGCAGGAGGATCGCCGGGATGCTCCGGACAGGCCGGACGGGATTGTTGGCGTCGGATTTGAGGAAGAGATCCGGATATACGAAACTTTTGTGGGAGAGAAACAATTGACAGACGTAGAGACAGCAGTCAGCCAGATTACGAAGGATACGGAAAAAGAGGTTATTTACGAGGTACAGGCAGGGGACAGCTTATACTCCATTTCATCTGCATATGATATGACGCTTGACGAATTATTTGCCATGAATGAGGGTATGACGATAGATTCAAATATTTTTGTCGGCGACGAGGTGGTAGTTGCCAGTCCGTCTCCTGAATTGTCCGTGCTTGTTTATGAACAGCAGACATATGAGGAAAGCTATTTTGCGGATATAGAATATGTGGAAGATGATAGTATGTATATCGGGGATACAGAGGTCATGCAGGAGGCAGTCGCCGGAAAGAGAAAGGTTACGGCAGTCGTCACTTTCCATAATGGAGTGGAGCAGGGACGGGAAATCCTGCATCAGGAGATTCTGGAGGAAGCGGTTCCTCAGATTATCAAAACAGGAACCAAAGCAAGACCAACCTATATCAGGCCGATCTCAAACGGCACCCAGACATCAAGCTTTGGATATCGTTCACAGCCGACACAGGGTGCAAGCACCTATCATCAGGGCGTTGACTGGGGTACGCCGACCGGAACGGCAGTTAAGGCTTCCAGAGCCGGTACGGTAACCTATGCGGGCTGGATGAGCGGTTATGGATATTGTGTTATGATTAATCATGGAGATGGTGTAGAGACCAGATACGGACATTTGAGTTCTGTAGGCGTATATGTCGGACAGACAGTGGATCAGGGAGATAAGATTGCACTATCAGGTAATACAGGCGTCAGTACGGGACCGCACCTGCATTTTGAGATCAGAATCAATGGAACGGCTGTCAATCCGTTAGACTATCTGAATTAGGTGAAGCATGGAATTTGAATTAAAAGCATATGGAAAAGTAAATCTGGGACTGGATGTTCTGCGGAGAAGAGAAGATGGGTATCATGAAGTCCGAATGATTATGCAGACGGTGAAGGTTTTTGACAGACTGGCCTTTTCGGAGTTAAAAGAGGATACGATACGGATTTCCTCCAATCTGCAATACCTTCCTGTGAACGAGGATAATCTGATCTATCGGGCATGTGCCCTCATGAAAGAGAAATATCAGATTCAAACAGGTGTGCACATCCATCTGGAAAAGCATATTCCGGTTGCAGCAGGCATGGCGGGCGGAAGTGCAGACGCAGCAGCCTCCCTGATTGCAATGAATAAGATGTTCGGATTAAAGGTATCCCAGAAAACCTTGATGGAATACGGGCTGCGGTTAGGTGCGGATGTTCCGTATTGTATTATGCGGGGAACGGCACTTTCCGAGGGAATCGGAGAGGTTCTGACAAAGCTTCCTCCGATGCCGGATTGTTATATGGTAATTGCAAAACCGCCTTTTAGTATATCTACAAAAATGGTATATGAAAATCTGCATGCAGATCAGCTGACGAGGCATCCGGATATTGACGGAATGATAGATTCTCTGAAAAGACATGACCTGTACGGTATTACAGAGAGAATGGAAAATGTACTTGAGACCGTTACGATAAAACGTTATCCGGATATCGCTGCGATCAAAGAAAAAATGCTTCAGGAAGGGGCGCTCAATGCTTTGATGAGCGGGAGCGGACCGACGGTATTTGGGATATATACGGAAGAAGCACAGGCAAAGGCGGCCATGCAAAGGCTGAAGGAAGAGAAAATGATCAGACAGGTGTTTGCTGCAGCGCCGTTTCATGTCGGATGAGGGGTTCAGATTGAATCCGGAACCGTTTCATACATAATACAATGAGTCTGAAGGTAAGGGAAAGCATATGTCGGATAAGGAATTAAAACTGGATATGAATCAATATCTGCCTCTCCGGGAGGTAGTTTTCCAGACTTTGCGTAATGCAATTGTCCGGGGCGAGTTCGAGCCGGGTGAGAGACTGATGGAGATTACGCTTGCTGAACGCCTTGGGGTCAGCAGAACCCCTGTCAGGGAAGCAATCCGTATGCTGGAGCTGGAAGGGCTTGTGGTCATGATTCCGCGAAAAGGGGCGGAGGTTGCGAGAATTACGAAAAAGGATTTGCGGGATGCATTGGAAATTCGTATGGCACTGGAGGAGCTGGCAGTCAATCTTGCCTGTCAGAGAATTGATGCGGAAGGAAAGGATAAGCTGAAGCAGGCCTGTATCGGATTTCGTGAAGCAATCAGCTCCAAGCTGGTACCATCCATCGTGGACAGCGATGTACATTTTCATGATGTGATCTTTGAAGCGACAAATAATCCCCGGCTGGTAAGTCTTGCGCAGAACCTGCGGGAACAGGTATACCGATACCGGGTAGAATATGTCAAGGACTTTGGCTATCATGATAATCTGGTCAGGGAGCACGATGCGATCACAAATGCCATATTGATGGGCGACAGCGGAAAGGCCAGAGAGGTCATGAGAATGCATATTTATAATCAGGAACAGATTGTGATTAACAGTCTTGAGAGAGCCAGTAAGCTGGATACAGAATAGAATATTTCCAATTCGTATAATAATTGGATGTATGGAAAATAATAAATACAAGCAGGAAAAACAAATTTTCTTGTTTGTATTTTTTTATTGGAGAAAAGCTATGGAGCAGAAAGAGAAAACAAAAATCAGTAAAGATTTGTCTAAGAATATCACAAAAATAGAAACAATGTTTGAAGGCTGCAGTGATGTCATCAAACGGAAATTTGTTATAAAAAGAGACGGGTTAAGTGACGATCAGGCAATTTATATCGTATATATCGACGGTCTCTGTGATAATGAACTGGTGGAAAGCGTCATAATCAAACCGGTTACCTGGGAGTGGAGAGACGACCGGGTATCCGACCTGTGGAAGGCTCTTTCTGAATATGAAACGCAGTCCGCGGATATAGAAGAACAGGATGATTTTGACAAGGTTATACAGTCCGTCATGAAAGGAGATACAGGAATATTTGTATCAAATGCGGATAAGGCCTTTGTTTTGTCCTCCAAAAAGCTTCCGGTAAGAGGCATTGATGAAAGCGCTACGGAAGGCGGCATGCGCGGACCGAGAGACAGCTTTAACGAGAGTATCCGTACATCAACCGCTTTGGTCCGCAGAAGACTGCGGGATCCCGCATTAAAAATTGTTCAGGGCAATATCGGAGAGAGGTCCAATACGGACTATGCCATGATGTATCTGGATGGAATTGTAAAACCGGAGCTGGTTGAAAGCGTAAAGGAACGAATCAATACTTATGCGATTGACGCAGTGTTTGACAGTGGGATGGCAGAGCATCTGATGGAGAAAAAATGGTACAGACCCTTTCCGGTTTTTCAGACCACTACAAGGCCGGATAAAGCAGCTGCAGCCATTGTAGACGGAAGAGTAGTGGTTGCATTTGATAATTCTCCGGAGGTAATTATTGCTCCGGCAACCATTAATACGCTGTTTCAGACAGCAGATGATTATTATAACCGGTGGCCGGTAGCAACCTTTGCCAGAATCATCCGGTATATTGCAGCTTTTATAGCAGTGGGTCTTCCGGGATTTTATGTTGCGGTTACATGCTTCCATCGGGAGATTATTCCGGATAAGCTGTTATTCGCCATTGCAGATGCAAGAAGCCAGTTGTCGTTTCCGATTGTTCTGGAGGTTTTGATCATGGAACTGCTGTTTGAGCTATTGCGGGAAGCAGGTATCCGTCTCCCCAGTCAGATGGGAAATACCATCGGAGTTGTCGGAGGCCTGATCGTAGGACAGTCAGCGGTAGATGCCGGAATTGTAAGTACCATTGTGGTGATAGTCGTTGCACTTACGGCAATTGCATCCTTTGCGATTCCAAATGAAGAATTTGCATCCATTTTCCGGTTATTGAAGTTCTTCAGTATATTGGCGGCGGCGTTCTGGGGCCTTTATGGCTTCCTGTTGGTCATGCTCATGCTGTTAATTCATTTGTCCAGTCTCGTCAGCTTTGGCGTACCGTATATGTCTCCTGTTGTTACCTGCAGTGCAGATGACAGCGATGTTGAAAAAACCGGGAACCGGGATTTCGTTCTTCGCGCTCCGATCAGTAAATTAAAATTCCGGCCTGGTTGGGCAAAGCCTGATGAGCGCCGTCGATTAAGAAGGAAGTGAGTATTATGTCAAAAAAACAGTCCTCTGCATTTGCGGCTTTTGGACACCTCTTTAAGCTGGCCATGCTTACGATTCTGCCGGTTGCACTCTATGCTTTTGTGCTTATGTTCTCAAAAGTAGATAAAAATAACCGGATTTTGTCACTTATTTTGATGCTATTATATGCTTTTATTTATGTGATAATTCTATATATTGTGTTTTCAAAGATCAATATTTTCTTTGATACAAAAGACGAGCTTTTAGAAAAAGGAATCAAAAAAAAGCCGATTTATGCGACTGCTTCCATTTATGCGGTAAGATTTGCTCTTCGCGCGGTTATTTTACTATATGTGTTTGTGCGGGGATGCAGGATGCTGATGCTGCCGGATTACAATGATTATGTCATTCTGATTCCGCTGATTCTGCTTCTGTTATTCTTTGTCGGAAAAGGCATCCGGGGATATGTGTGCTTCCTTGAGGTCGTATTCTGGTTTGTGACTGCCGTGTTTGCCGTGCTGCTGCTCTGTAGTCTCAATAATATTGATTTGTCCAGACTGACAGAGCTCTATAGCTTCGGCATGGAGCAGTCTGTCAGTTATACGATCGGAACGGTCATGAGCCGGGGATATATCTATATGCTTCCGTTTGCCATGCTGGAAATTGTGGTTGCCTTTTATATGCAGGTTAAGGACAGGACCAGAGGAATGCTGGCTGTTTCTGTAGGAGTACCCGGAATATTGTCGGTAATTGTTTCTGTTTTAGTGATAAATGTCCTCGGACTGGTTTCTTTAAATACGGATGAAAAAAACATACTAAATATTGTGGGAGCACTGGAATATCCCGGCGGCGGGGCAACACGGATGGGATTACTGGTATGCAGTCTGTTTGTAATTTTTGGAATTATTGTAATCGGAGCGCATTTTGCATATACCTTTTCGATTTTTTCCAGAAGCTTTGGCTGCCATGCGTCTGACAATCTCCGTCTCCGTATCGGATACGGGGCAATGATTCTGCTTTTGTATATTTTGTTTGATATTTTTGTTTCTGACAGGGATGTCTATAACCTGATTGCAACCTATATCGCAATCATTGATATTCCGTTGTCCGTCATTGTACCTGCTTTTGTAGGACGGGGAAGGGCAAAGCCGGGCAAATATGTGGCAGGTATCATCAGTGGAATTCTGATTTTGCTTCTTGCATGCGGCTGTTCCTATAAACCGATTGAGGACGTGGATTATCTCCGCATTGTGATTTTGGAGGATGAAAACTATACCTTTGTGGTTGACAGTCTGGGCGGAGGCAGTGATTCCGGAAGTACAACGGAGGAGGCTGTGTTTGAAAGCGGCAAAAAGCATTTGCAGGATGCCATAGATGCATATGATACTGCGCACGCTAAGGCGCTTGATGTCAGTCATGCAGAATATCTGATCGTGCCGGATCAAAGTACGCTTGCAGATGCTTATCCGGAACTGATGCATACATTTCAGACAAATTATATCGAGATTATCTATGCGACCGATATTTTAGAAAAAACAGGAGAGGAAAATATCAGGGAGTATATCAGTTCGCATTATCATGGGCAAAATCTGGCTGCTGTGGAACCTGACGTACAGGAGGAAGAAAAAAAAGTCAGAATGTACCTGAAATGATAAAAATGGCAGGATGGAATATTCCGGATGCCAGACAGACATACTAAACATGCTAAAAGAAAGTTTATATTTTTTTTATATCTGAAGATATGGGAAAGAGAGGAAGATTTGATATGTGGAGAATGGTAAGGGCAGCATTCATAGGAATTGTAATCGGTGTTGTAGGGGGAGCAATGATCGGACAGATCTATTATATCCGGTATCTGTATCATAAGGTTCAGGAACAACAGCAGGAAGCAATGAATGCACTTGTATATAATAACGACAGTATCTTATATGAGGAAGAAATTGCTGCAGGAATGGAGTTATATAATACCGGTCTGTTTTCGCCAGTTGAAATGGGACAATCTGAGGAGGATGCTTCTTCGGAGAAAAAGGTGCAGACAAAAGAGACGCTTTTGTTTCCCGATATGATTCAGCTGGAGGTTATCTATGAAGGAGACGAGGCGTTGTCGGCATATGAGACGGATGAGCTCCGGACATTTGTAAAACAGGCGGTTTTGTATGCGCTTACGGAAAAGCTGGGAAAAGATTATGAACAGAGTATGACAAAAGAGGAAATCCGGAAAAATCTGATTCTCAGTTTTGAATATATCAGTCATGCTGCAAGGGAGAGTGCATTGGAGTGGGGTGTAGATGTAAACGCCCGGACAGACTTTGATTTTCAGTATAAGAGAGAAGAGGAAATAAACGGGGTTCTCTATCCGGCGGGCTATTATGAGGTATTAAATATTTATCTGACAAATTAGAAAACAGTTTCTTGCTGTCATTACAGAACGCTTTATAAAAATAAGAAATAACAGCTATTCGTTGAATTCCATAAATTAACATGGTATGATATATCCTAAGAAGGCATAAGGTCAGGATATGTAAGAATCCAAGTACGGTTAAAAAGGAGTTCATGTGACATGGCAAAGAAACATTTGGTAATAATATTTGGCGGAAGATCGTCGGAGCATGATGTGTCCTGTGTTTCTGTTCAGGCAGTAGCAAAAGCTGTGGATGTATCCCGGTATCAGGTAACATTGATTGGAATTACCAGAGATGGCAGATGGCTGAAGGCGGAGAGTGTTGAAAAGATTGCGGACGGAAGCTGGTATGACAGCGGCATACAGGCGGTTATTTTGCCGGACAGCTCCCGTGAAATGCTGCTTATGGACGGGAATTCCGTTACAACCCACACAGTGGATGTTATCTTCCCTGTGCTTCATGGAATGTACGGAGAAGACGGTACGATTCAGGGATTATTTGAAATGGCGGGTATTCCGTATGTAGGGTGCGGCGTTTTTGCTTCGGCAGCGGCGATGGACAAATTTTTTACAAAGGTGATTGTTGATCATATCGGTATCCGTCAGGCGAGATTTGTTCCTGTCCGGGACGAGGATCTGGAGGATTTGGAAGCTGCCATGGACAGGGTAGAAGCAGAATTGGCATATCCTGTATTTGTCAAACCTTCCAAAGCGGGTTCTTCACAGGGCGTTTCAAAGGCGTCTGACAGGGCGGAGCTTTCCATCAGTCTGAAGGAAGCGGCACAGCATGACACTAAGATTCTGGTTGAGGAAACGATCGTAGGAAGAGAGTTGGAATGCGGAGTTTTGGGCTACAGAAGGAATACAAAGGCGTCCGGAGTGGGAGAGATTGTTTCTGCCGCAGAATTCTATGACTATGATGCAAAATATCACAGTGCTGATTCCCGGACGGTAATCGGTGCGGATATACCTGAAGAGGCGGAAGAAGAAATCAGAAGGGATGCCGTTGCAATCTTTAATGCACTGGATGGATTCGGAATATCCAGAGTTGATTTCTTTCTGGAAAAGGATACGGGTCAGGTGGTATTTAATGAGATCAATACACTTCCGGGATTTACGCCGATCAGCATGTATCCGATGCTGTGGGATGCGGAAGGCTATGATATGGAAACTCTGATAGATACACTGATTGAAATGGCATTTGAAAGATAAGAGTTATGAAAAAAGATGTAAAGATAAAGATTACGGGGATTCAGACGATGCCGGAGATGGAGATGCCGGAGAAGATTGAGCTTGAAACAACGGGTGCATATTATCAGAAAGACGGTATGCATTTTCTCAAATATGATGAGTATTTTGAAGGCATTGATGAACCGGCAAGAAATTTGTTGAAGTTTGATGATACGACCTTTCAGATGACAAAGAAGGGACCTGTCAATACTGTGATGTCTTTTGAACGGAATAAAAGCTGTACGGCGCATTATATAACTCCGCAGGGTCCTTTGTT
Source organism: uncultured Coprococcus sp. (assembly GCA_947632705.1). Lineage (GTDB taxonomy): Bacteria > Bacillota > Clostridia > Lachnospirales > Lachnospiraceae > Coprococcus. The sequence continues at coordinate 14,903 of CANRQE010000025.1, forward strand.
TCTTGGGATTTTGACGGAAGACTACGTCTTGAAGAAGGAGGATGACAGTATCTGTGTCAATATTGATTACAGTATTGACTACAATTACGATTATCTAACGAAATGCAGTCTGACGATTGATGTGAGCATGGTGTAACGGTGTGCGTATCAGGGCTTTGCTGAAGCTGCGTCATCAGATTCCTGTATGGGAATGGTTTGGTACAATTGGAGTAAAAGAAGATGGAAAATGAAAAGATGTTTGACAGCTTTCTGGGGATTCATACGATAGAGACGGAACCGGAGGATACTGCAGCCAAGGTTGGAGAGAATGTGGAGAATCATATCTATCAGGCTACTTACTATCGGGATCTGATCACTTTGTTTGATGAGATTTCCCTGGAACCGGAGGATACACTTGTGGATTTTGGCTGCGGACTCGGAAGGGTACTGTTTTACTGTAATTCCAGACATTATTGCAGGACGACAGGTATTGAGAATAATCCGGTCCTGTTTAAAAAGCTGCTTTCAAATGCGGACAGTTATCAGAGTAAATTCCTTGAACAGGAGCAGCGCATGCAGTTTCTGAATATGGAAGCGGAGGAATATGAGGTTCAGCCGGAGGATAATTATTTTTATTTTTTTAATCCTTTTTCCGGAGCGGTTTTCCAGAAGGTTTTGGGAAAAATTATTGCCTCCGTCAGGGCAAATCCGAGGGATATCAATGTTATGATTTATTATCCGACCTTTGAATATCAAAGGGAGATCCGGAACAGCAAGCTGTTCGTGCTGAAAAAAATGATCAAGCTTTCCGGTTATGAAGAGGATCCGGATGAAAAGGTTCTGGTATATCACTTATCCAGATATTTTGTTTAGTCTGTCAGACAGACAAAATAGTACATAACAGCATACGGATATAAAAATAAAAGAGACGGCTGTCAGAAGGATGGCGGTCTCTTTTGTTTGGAACAAAACCGCAGGAAGCAGATAGGCTCCGGTATTGACCGCCATATGGAAACAGATTGCAGGGAGGATGGAATGAAAGCCTTCCGCAATCAGGCCCAGTAATATACCTGCAGGGATGGCATAGAGAACCTGTATAGTCTGTCCATGACAGAGTCCAAACAAAATTCCGGTCAGACATATGGAAAAAATCCTGTTAAAGTGCAGGAACCGGATGGATAAATGCAGGAGAATGCCCCGGAACAGCAGTTCTTCCCCAATCGGAGCAAGCAGCATGACTGCTATGAGCCGTAAAATATTATCCCATGCATAAAAGGTGTCAGTCGTCCATTGACTGTAGGTTTCCAGCAATTGGGGGTTTATAAACCGGATTACCTGCAGAATACCGGAAACCAGCAATTGTACCAGATATCCAAGCAGCAGACATACACAGACGGCGGCAATCATAATATGCAGAGAAGACCTGCGGGAGTTCTCTGCATATTGTATATTTCTGCCGTTTTTTTTGATTAAAAGAATATAGATACAGCCAAAAGTAAGAATGTAAAGACTGTATTTTAAAAACAGATGATCGATCATACTTTAATTTTCTTGGCTCTTTCCTTTTCAGCTTTCGCTTTTGCCTTTGCAGCTGCTTTTTCTTCCTTGCTCTGACTTTGTGCTTTCAGCTCGGCTTCATATTGTTTCTGATAAGCCTGCTGTTTTGCACGCATCTTTGCACCGAGGCTCTTCTTTGCCGGTTCGGGAGCTTTTTTACCACGGATGTTTCTGACACTCGTAATATAAATTCCGCTTACCATTGCTTTTACTTCCCCTTTGACAGGCATCATATCATAGATTCCGTCATCACAGATCAGATTCATGATCTGCGGTCCGATCTTTGCCTTTACGATCGGAAGCTTTACCTTGTGATAACGTTTTGGCGATGACTCCAATACGGCCTTGGGCAGATTTGCATCTTTCATCGGAAGCATTTTTTTATCGATTACCAACATTGTAACCGGCGTTGCCTGCTCCCGGATGGCTTCCTTCTGAGCCATCTGTTTTTTCTGTAAACGATTGCCGACGATATATAATGCTGCAAGCAGCCCGATTGCTACAGCGATTATGATCAGCATAATTCCCCACCATGGCATAGTATTATTCCTCCTTTAGATTCTTTAATCTTGTTTTCTGAATGATTCCGGGAATGGTTTCAAGTATTTCTTTACGTTCCTTCGGTTTTAAGCCTGTAATGTTGATCGGATCACAGAACTCGATGATTACCTTATGTTTATGGATCATATGATGCTTGTTCGCCTCCATAATCTGATCGGTTCCGCATATAGAAACGGGAACAATCGGACATCCTGCCTTCTGTGCAATTTTGAAGGCACCGTCCTTAAAAGGCAGCAGCTCTTCTCCGTGATTTCTGGTGCCCTCCGGAAAGACCATCATGCTGTGGCCGGATTGAATGATATCCGCAGTCCGGTTAATTGTTTCAAGCCCCTTCTTGAAGTCTGTCCGGTCCAGATATGTACAGCCGATGTCATCCATATAAAGATACAGAAGCGGAATCTTTTTGATACTGTCCTTGGACATAAAGCCTACCGGGAATCCGACACTGTTATGGCAGGACAGAATGTCGAAATAGCTTCTGTGGTTTCCGACAAATAACACAGGCTCGTCTGTGGGGATTTTCTCCCGTCCGATAATTGTCCGCCTGCATCCTGCAAAAAACATAACGCCGCTAAAAAATCCCTTTACCAGCCTGTAGGCTTTTTCGTAGGCTTTTTCAGGCTTCTTCTTAGCAAGATGCTTCAGATAAAAATGATAAGGCAGGCACAATACAATTCCCAAAATTGCAAATAATCCTGTAATAACTGTTCTCAAATAGCATTCTCCTTATCTGCCATATAATTTGGCAGTTTCAAACAATCTCTGCTCCAACGCAGGAGTCAGATCCTCAGATGTAAATCTCCACGCCCAGTTACCTTCTCCGACGCCCGGCGTATTAATCCGGGCCCAGGAATCCAGCTTCAGTACATCCTGCATAGGAACCACCGCCATATTGGCAACGGACGCAAAACAAGCGCGGATCATAACCCAGCAGATGTCGCTGGCATCCGTACTGAAATACCGTCTCAGCTTGTCTTTGGATGCTTCATATGCCTTGTTATACCAGCCCAGTGTCGTATCGTTATCATGTGTACCGGTATAGCAGACGCAGTTTCTGGTATAATTATGAGGCAAAAAGTCATTCTCTTCCGGATTTTCAAATGCAAATTGAAGGATTTTCATACCGGGAAGGCCGAATTTATCTCTCAATTCTACAACGGATTCATCAATTTCTCCCAAATCTTCTGCAATAATCGGAAGCCGGTATCCCAGATTGGCCTCCAGCTGTGTGAAGAAATTCACGCCCGGAGCCGGTTTCCATTCGCCGTTGACAGCGGTTTCTTCTCCATATGGAACTGCCCAGTATTTGTCAAAACCACGAAAGTGGTCGATTCGTAAGAAATCCGTCAGGGTAAGCTGGTAACGGATTCTCTCAATCCACCATTCATACCCCGTTTCGGAATGTTTTTTCCAGTTGTATAAAGGGTTGCCCCAGAGCTGGCCGGTAGCTGAAAAGTAATCAGGCGGTACGCCTGCAACCTCGGTAGGATAACCCTTTGCATCCAGCATGAACAGCTCCTGATGGCTCCATACATCAGAACTGTCCCAGGCAAGGAAAATCGGAGTATCTCCTACAATACTGATGCCCCGTTCATTGGCATATTCTTTCAGCGCCATCCACTGCTTGTGGAACAGAAACTGGATAAAATTATAATAATCCATTTCCCGTTCCAGCTTTTTGATCCAGATGGAACGCTGCCGTTTGGTAGGCGCTTTTAAAGAATCCTCCCACATATACCAGGGCATCCCGTCATGGAAATCCTTGCCTGCCATGAACAGGGAATAGTCCTCCAGCCAGTCTGAATGATCAATGAAGTCGTCAAGTTCCGCCATGAGTTTTTTGTTGGAAGAGAGCGTATCTTCATAGTCAACATCCATAAAACGGTCAAAGGCCAGCTTCAGCATGGAGGTTTTGAATTCAATCAACGCTCCATAGTCAATTTTTACAGGATTCCAGTTCGGCATTTCCCTGAAATCTTCATCTGTTAACAGCCGGTATTCCTTCAGTTCGTCCAGATCAATGATGAGCGGTTGTCCTGCAAAAGCAGAAAACGGCTGATACGGCGAATCTCCAAAGCCTGTGTGGCCAAGCGGAAGAACCTGCCAGAGATTCATTCCCGATTTATGCAGAAAATCTACAAACTGATAGGCACCTTTCCCCAGGTCTCCAATGCCATATGGGCTTGGAAATGAAGTCGGATGAGCAAGTATGCCGGCATATTTCTTTGGTTTTTTTTCATAGTTGTTCTCTAGCATAATGTATTTGTTTCTCCTTTTTAAACACTATGTAACATTATACATAAAAAAGTGAATTGTGACAATGCATTTATTATGCAAATAAGGAAAATCAACATTGACAGATTCCGTTGTGTAGTATCATAATAGGTATAACCTTTTGTGTCGGAAATAAAAAGGAATTATTTTTATAATGGAGGAATAATAAGAGATGAATACAAAGGTCACGAGTGTTGTAACATACATACCGGTACTGGGGTTTGTGCTGGCGCTGCTGATCGGGGATAAGACCAGTGAAGAAGCAAAATTCCATATTAACCAGTCTATGGTGATTTCAATTTTGATGGTTGCAGTCAGTATCTGCAGTGGAATACTCGGTATTATCCCGCTGCTTGGAAAAATTATCGGGATCATCCTGTGGATCGCGGATATTCTGCTGCTGATCCTTGCAGTTGCTGCTGCAGTGTTTGCCGCAAAGGATACCACATTGGAGATTCCGGTTATCAGTGATATAAAAATCATCAAATAAGAAAAAATTGAAAGATGAGGAACTACTATGAGCAATATCAGGATCATAACAGATTCCGCCAGTGATATTTCGGCTGCTGAGGAAAAAGAGTTCAATATATATATTATCCCGTTTCCTGTGGTGATCGGTGAAAAATCTTATCTGAGCCGGATTGATTTTGATAATGAAGGCTTTTATCAGCTGATGGAGACACATGATGAGATACCGAAGACGGCCCAGATTACAAGCTTCCAGTTTGTAGAGCTGTTTAAAGAACAGTATGATGCAGGTTATACAGAGATCATATATGTCAGTATCAATAAAGACGGTTCTTCTACCCATAATAATGCGGTATTGGCGAAGGATCAGTTCTTCGATGAATATCCGGAGTGCAGGGGAAAATGCAATATCTATGTATTTGACGGTATCGGATACAGCGGACAGTATGGGTATCCGGTGGTGGTGGCTGCCCGTATGGCAATGGAGAATCAGACTATAACGGAGATTGTGGCGTATCTGACGGGAATTCTTCCGAAGAGAAGAATTTATTTCGGAATCTATGGTTTGAAATATGCGGCGAAATCCGGCCGTATACCAAGTGCGGCAGCACTGGTCGGTGACGCCTTCGGCGTGAAGCCGATTATGAAAATATGGGCCAACGAAATTGTAACCGCTGTCAAATGCCGCGGAGAAAAGAAACTCATTGCGAAGATGGTGGATATGACGGTGGAGGATATGGAGCCCGGTACGGAATATCAGATCGTATATGGCAGTGATGAAGCGTGCAGGGATGAGCTGACCGAACGGATGACGGAGCGTCTGGGATATGGACCGACGGACTTTTTTCAGATTGGTGCGGCGGTTGCTGCCAATGCAGGACCGAAGGTGGTAGGGACCATCTTTAATGTGAAGCCGGATTTATTGTAGGGAGTTTTTATTGATGGAACAGGATAACAGAACGGATACAGCTGCCTACGGGGATCTGCTGTTTCTGATGGAGGATGCAAGAAAGCAGATCGCGTATTATAAAAACACATATACCGCAGAGGTTGCGGGCATTGAAAAAAGGAGATACAGCCTGAAGACGACGTTTACCTATAATTTGGGATTTCTGGTGTTGCTGGTTTTATTGGAAATTTTTCTGATCGTTTCCATATCCGACGTGAACGTAATTCTGTTTGTTGCAATGGGGATTATAATTGTTCTTCTTTTGATCGGATTCATTTATCTGTTAAGAAAGGTAATCAAAGCTTTTATTATATACCGGATAAATACTGTTCCGGGCGTCATGCCTGCCTATATAAAAAAACATAATATCCATACAATGGTTGAGGAACAGGAATACTGCGGAAAGGTATTGAAGCGGTTGTTGGAATATGAAGCAGTTCTTGTGCGGATAGAAAAGGATATGAAGTCTGCGGATATCGATCCGGAATCTGCGTTGGATGAGGTTACGCAGATGGATTTTGACATTCCGGATTTTAAATATACCGGAGGAAGAAGTATCAAATAGCCAGAAATATTATTATGAATATTATTATGAAAAAGCTGTTGCGCCAGATGAATCAGCGCACAGCTTTTTTTCAGAGGGAAACTATATGAATTTAGGGGACTATAGTTACGAAAAGCCGGAACTGGTCCGGATTGCGGAAAAAATATATGAATGCAAAGCGAATAAAAGGGCAGTGGAATATCAGCTGGACGAAGAGGAACACCATTATCATAACATTATCAGGAAGCAGTCCATATCTTTTGTTGCCATATTCTGGCTGCTGTTTTTTGCTGTCTTGCTTACATTATTTGATTTTGTCTGTCTGGCAGGAATTATGAAAGAAATGGGCGCTGCAATGAATAATTACGCTGCCAGAATGGCGGTAGGTTGTATAGGACCTGCGTATATCGTTATTTCGGTCATTGCCCTTATGTTCTGGATCCATGCTGTCAGAAACCTTCATGTGTATTTGGATATCAGGAAGGCGACAAATGAGGATACATATAAGTTTCATGCAGAGCAGGAAACATCCTTTCAAAGGATAGAAGAATTAAAAGCGCAGATAGCGGCGATTGACTGCGAGATAGACGAGCTGAAGAAAAAACAGGAGGAACAGGAAAACCGATTAGGAGAACATACCCGTTTGGCAGATTCTGTTCAGGAGCCGCATCCGACAAATGCAAAGTTTACAATCCGGAAGGAAAGTCTGGGAGAAATCGAAATCACGCAGATCATCGAATGCTATGAGATGGAAATGGAATTTTATAAGAATGAAATCCGGAGTATTGAAAAAGAGATCAAACAGATTGAACGGAAGATTATTGATATAGATGAAAAATTTGAATTGGTAAAAAAGAAGATAATTGTGTTTTTGGGTATATTTATCTTATATATTATTATACAGAACTTTTTTTCCGGGACGGTATATAAACTTTTGTCTGTGGTCGGTCTGGCCGCATCTACGGCAGGGATTCTGTATATAACAAAGATTTCCCAAAATACAATTACGGAATACCTGATCGAACATGACAATAGGATTGTCCGTGATTATGTATTCCGTAATAATATTCTTTCATATGGCAGACAAAGAAACGAAAAGATAGAGGAAATCCGAAAGTGTGATTCCGAGATAGAACAGATTGCGCACAGAAAGAGGATTGTGGAAGGTTATTTGTAACCGGATCCTTAACCTTTTTCGTTTAACAGCTTATTCTTCAGGTCATAAAGAGGCTGTGACAAATCGACGTAGACCTCCTGTGGGTTTATCAGACGGCGGGTTTCATCCCAAAGGGTTGCAAGCTCTTTTGCGCAGTAATCCCGGATTGTCATTGTATCAGGAGACTGATAGACACATTGTCCTTTGATAAAAACAGGGATCAGAAGCTCCCTGATACTGTATGAGCCGCCGGCCAGTACGGAACGCTTCCATGTCGCTACAGGGTCAAAGATTTCCAGATCCTGAGTCTCATCGTAGGTTTCATCTGCCAGAGCAATCAGATCGGCCTTGATCTTGCCGGTCTCTTTATCATATAGACGGAAAATGGTTTTATTTCCCGGATTGGTAACCTTTGCAGGATTCTCAGATATTTTAATTTTTGCCGTAAATTCCTTATCTTCAGGCTTCTTGATGGCGGCCAGTTTATAGACGCCTCCAAAGGATGGATTGTCGGCGGATGTGATCAGGTTGGTACCGACACCCCATGAGGTAATGGCAGCACCCTGATTTTTTAAACTGTTAATCAGGTATTCATCCAGATCGGAGGAGGCAGAAATGACAGCATCCTTATAGCCCGCCGCATCCAACATCTTTCTGGCTTTCTTGGACAGATATGCCAGATCACCGGAATCCAGACGGATGCCATATCTGGTCGGCATTTTTCCTGCGGCCCGCATCTCATCAAATACACGGATTGCATTTGGCACTCCGGATTTTAAAGTATCATAGGTATCTACCAGAAGCGTACAGGCATTTGGATAGATCTCCGCATATGTTTTAAAAGCGGTATATTCATCTGAAAAGCTCATGATCCAGCTATGGGCGTGTGTGCCCATTAGCGGTACATCATACATTTGTCCACAGAGAACATTGGAGGTTCCGATGCAGCCTCCGATAACGGCGGCTCTTGCACCGAATGTTCCGGCATCCGGTCCCTGTGCCCGTCTGAGTCCGAATTCCATGACGCCGTCCCCTTTTGCTGCATAGCAGACACGGGAAGCCTTTGTGGCAATCAGGCTCTGGTGATTGACAATATTTAACAGCGCCGTTTCAATCAGCTGTGCCTCCATGATAGGCGCAACTACCTTTACAAGTGGTTCATAAGGAAATACGACAGATCCCTCCGGTACGGCATAGATATCTCCCGTAAAGTGAAAACCGGCAAGATAATTCAGAAAATCTTCATCGAACAGATTCAGATTTCGCAAGTAATCAATGTCATCATAGGAGAAAGACAGATTTTTAATATAGTCAATCACCTGTTCCAGACCGCAGGCAATCGCATATCCGCTTCCGGAAGGATTCTTCCTGTAAAAAGCATCGAATACGACAATGTCTTCTGCCTTTTCCTTAAAATATCCCTGCATCATAGTAAGCTCGTATAGATCAGTCAATAATGTAAATTTTCGATTTTCCATGTTATTTCTCCTCATTCTGTGATCAACATTTGTATTTCATGGTAAACTCTTGCCAGCGGGAGTCCCACCACATTGTTATAGTCGCCTTTGATTTCCCGGATAAAGATACCGCCCTTACCCTGAATCCCATAGCTTCCGGCCTTGTCAAATGGTTCCTCTGTAGACAGATACCAGATCATTTCTTCCTGTGTCATAGGATAAAAGGTGACTTCCGTACATTCATAAAAGCACTTCCTGCGCCGGCGGGTTCCATCGAAATAGATCAGGCTGACGCCGGTATACACCTGATGGGTCTGTCCGGAAAGACTGTACAGCGTATGCCAGGCATCGTCATAGTCTGCCGGTTTTCCGAGAATCCTGCCGTGTAAAGCAACCACGGTATCCGCACCCAGCACAAGAAACGGACGGGGCGAACCCTGCATATCTGCCGTATCTCTGATTATCAGCTCTTTTTTATATACATCCGCCGCTTTCCTGTCAGCAAGCTCCATAACGTAATCTTTTGGGATCCGTGTTTCTGTCTCCTCTGAACAGCCGCTTGTCTGTACCGTAAATTGATAGCCCGCCTGTTTTAAAAGCTCCCGCCTTCTCGGGGAACCGGAGGCAAGAATGATAGGTATGTCCGGTATCATATCGTTTCCTCCTTCCAGATTTTTTTTGATTCCGGCAGAATATATCATCTGCACATTTTAATCGCTTTTTCAAATAATGGGAGCGCACGCTCAACTCTTTCTGTAGTGGTGCAGTATGCAAGACGCATATGTCCGGGACATGCGAAGCTGTCGCCCGGAACCAGAATCAGATCCAGCTCGTGTGCGGTCATACGACAGAATTCATTGGCATCTGCAATCGGAGTTTTCGGGAACATATAGAAGGTACCGCCCGGTTCTACACATTCGTATCCCATGCCCGTCAGTTCTTGATACAGAATGTTCTTGTTTTTTTCATATATGGACAGGTCGGATGTCATGTCAATGACCTTTGCTACGCCTAACTGAATCATGGAAGGCGGGCAGTTATGACCTGTAAAACGGGAAATCTGGCCGCACATCAATACAATCAGCTCAGCGTCCTTACAGGCTGGATTGACTGCAATGTAGCCGATTCGTTCTCCGGGCAGAGACAGCGATTTACTGAAAGAGTAGCAGCAGATCGTATTGTCATAAAATGCCGAAATAAACGGAGAATCCGTGCCTTCAAATATAATTTCCCTGTATGGCTCATCGGAAATAATATAGATATCATGACCGTATTCCTTTTGTTTTTCCTCTAGGATTGCAGCCAGCCGCTTGATCGTGGCAGTCGAATATACAATTCCCGAAGGGTTATTCGGGGAGTTGATCATGACGGCGTGGACATTCGGATTCATGATTTCTTCAAATGCTTCAAAATTAATCTGGAAGGAAGCGGTATCTGCAGGAACGATCTTAATGGCCGCCCCGGTTCCGTCGATATACGGAATATATTCAGGAAAATACGGAGCAAAGATAAGAACCTCATTGCCCGGTTCTGTTACACATCTGATTGCATGTGCAATCGCACCTGCAGCACCGGAAGTCATGAAAATATCCGCTGCCGTGTAATTCATGCCGAATCTTCTGTTCAGGGAGTCTGCAACGGCCTCCCGGACGGATTCGATGCCTAAGGTTGGACTATATCCGTGAAGGGCAACCGGCTCTTCCTCAGCCAGCATCCGCTGCAGCTCTTTTGTAAAAGCATCACAGACCGGAACGGAAGGGTTACCGATTGTAAAGTTATGTACGTTTTCTGCGCCTACCTCTAAAGCACGCTTCGAAGCATACTGTGCGAATTCTCTTATAATGGAACCTTTTGTTGTCATATCAGCGTATTTTTTTGAAATCATATGAGACCTCCGGTATTCATTTAAAACTATATGTGTTTTGTTTTTTGCTATATCAAAATAAATTATGGAAAATTATACTGCCAATAACATAAAAAAACAAGTGGCAATAAATCGGGGAAAGATTTATTACCACCTGAAAAAATGAGGGGAGAGAGGATTCAAATAAATGAAAAACTCTTACATGAGCAAGTATAGTTTGTAAATGTGAAAAAAATGTGTTTAAAATTTAATCTATTTATAAAATCTATAAATTTTCTGAAAACTTTCATTTGGCTTGCCATAAACGGCGGCACCGGATAACCGGGAAAGAGTTTATATACGTCCCGATAGCGGTATTTGACATTATCAGAAACAGGCATTAAACTAGATGAAGCCTGTTATTGATTTTGGAATGGAGGAGTGGACATGATATTTGAAACACATGGACATTATGATGATAAAAAGTTTGATGCGGACAGAGATGTTTTGTTACAGGAGTTTCTGGCACAGGGGATTGACAGAGTCATGAATATCGGGGCGGATCTTCAGAGCTCCAGGGCAACCGTTGCACTGGCGGAACAATATCCGCATGTATACGGAGCCGTAGGGGTCCATCCAAGCGAAGTCGGGACACTGACGGAACGGGATATGGATGAGCTGGAAACGCTTGCGCATCATGAAAAGGTTATGGCAATCGGTGAGATCGGGCTGGATTATCATTATGAGGATTGTCCGCTTAAGGATGTGCAGAAGCACTGGTTTGTCCGTCAGCTGGAACTTGCGAGGAAAATGAAACTTCCCGTGGTTATACACAGCAGAGATGCAGCGCAGGACACGCTGGAGGTTATGAAGGAACAAAAAGCGGAAGAGATCGGCGGCGTTGTCCATTGTTTTTCTTATGGAACAGAAATGGCACGGGAATATCTGAATATGGGATTTTTTCTGGGAATTGGCGGAGTACTTACCTTTAAAAACGGGAAAAAGCTGAAAGAGGTTGTGGAGTATGCACCGCTTTCGAGTCTGGTTCTCGAAACAGATGCGCCATACCTGAGCCCGGAACCTTTCCGGGGAGAGAGAAATCAGGCGCTTCGTATTCCCTATATTGCAAATACAATTGCGGCAATCAGGAATATTCCGGTCGAAGAGGTTTACAGAGTGACATATGAAAATGCGAAACGGTTATACCGGATGCAGGAATCGGAATAGGGACAGCCGTTACCCCGCCGGTTGCAGGCGGCAGGACAGCAGCGGTTATATAAAAGCAGAATACGATTAAGATGGTAAGAGGAAGCAGTACATGGAGAAACTCAGTCATCCGCAGGTTACAATTGAAATTATAAAAAAATATGGTTTTGTTTTTCAAAAAAAATACGGACAGAATTTTCTGATTGACGAACATGTGATTCAAAAGATCATTCGCTCCGCTGAAATATCGGAAGGAGATACCGTGCTGGAAATAGGTCCGGGTATCGGAACAATGACACAGTATCTGGCAGAAAGTGCAGGAAAAGTCATTGCAGTGGAGATCGACCGGAAACTGATACCCATTCTTGAGGATACATTGGCGGAGTATGAGAATGTGACAATTATCAACGAAGATATTTTAAAGCTTGATCTCGAACAGCTTGTAAAGGAAGAAAATCAGGGAAGACCGGTCAAAGTGGTCGCAAATCTTCCGTATTATATTACCACTCCGATTATTATGAGCCTGTTTGAGCATCATGTGCCGCTTGACAGCCTTACGGTTATGGTGCAAAGGGAGGTTGCGGACAGAATGCAGGCGGGGCCGGGCAGCAAGGATTACGGTGCCCTCTCTCTTGCAGTACAGTATTATGCAAAGCCGTATATTGCGGCCAATGTTCCTCCGAATTGTTTCATTCCAAGACCGGGAGTAGGTTCTGCGGTTGTCAGGCTTGTCAGATATGATGAGTCTCCGGTTGCAGTAAAGGATGAGAAGCTTATGTTCCGGCTGATCCGCGCATCCTTCAATCAAAGGAGAAAGACGCTGCAGAATAGTATCGCAAATGCAGGAAATTTGAATATTTCCAAGCAGCAGGTGTTAGATGCCTTAGAAAAAATGCATTTATCCCCAAATGTTCGGGGAGAAAGCTTAAGTCTGGCAGAATTTGCCATGTTAAGCGATATTCTCTCGGAGAATTGATGGAATAATCTGTTTTCGGAAATCATAGATAGATATCAGACTTGTTGGTACAAGCTATTTTCTAAAAAGTATGGAGGGTATTTATGATTTGCTGGAACAGATTTATTTCGTACATATACAGATATCACAGGAATGAAAAATGCGAGAATACAGGATTTGCGAAGGTACAGAAAATCGCAGGGAACGGAAGAATTCAAATAGGATTAAAGGATATTCTGGAAAAGAGAGATGCAATCTATCTGGTATATATTTACAGGGAGACCCTGTCCGGTACGGATGCAGATCATGAAACTCATCCAACAGATGCTGCGGAAACGGTCATTCCGAGACTGCAATTCCTTGGTAAATTGAAAATGAGAGGCGGACGTGGTGAGGAAAGCTTCCTGTTTGACTGGAATAATGTTATGGGAAGCGGCAGACCTATGACGGCCTGGAATGGCATTATAATCGCACAGACGGATTCGGAGGACGCATATCCGGATTCTAAGGATATCTTCTGTTCTTCATGGACAGATAATAAGGTAGATTATTCAAAAGCATTTGAGAAAGACAATGCCGGTATGACGGATATGCCTGTTTATAAGGACATGCCGGATATATCCGGTCAGGCGGATACTCCTGACCGTTCCTATATTCCTGATGACTCTGACAGCACGGGCCATTTTGATTATTCCGGTAATCCTGTTGACTCCGGTGGCTCTGTTGACTCCGGTGATCCTGTTGACTCCGGTGATTCTGACGACTCCGGTGATGTGGATGTTTCCGGTATTTCTGAGGTTTTGGAGGCGGAAGACCAGACTGAAATTATGGATGCAGAGTTTGTTTCCGGAGAAGCGGCGGCAGGAGATACGGCAGGGGATTCTTCAGCGGAAGCAATGCAGGAGGCCCTCGTACTTGCCTCAGAGGAAGAAAAGAAGGATACATCTATGTATGGGAATCCTGCGGAAGAGATTCTCGCAACTCATGAGAAGCTTCCGCTGCTTCCGAAATATGACAGCTCTGGCCGTTCGGATGCACAGGTGTTTGAGTGTGTCAAAATAACGCCGAATGATATCGGACGTCTGGACATGGAAAACTGGAGGCTGGGAATCAACAGTTTTCTGACGCATGGCTATTATCATTATCAGTATCTGATGTTCGGAAAGGTTGTATTTCAGGAAGAGGAGGCTCCGGGAGCTTATATTCTGGGTGTGCCGGGCGTGTATTCTTCCAAGGAGAAATATCTCGCAGACATATTTGGATTTGACAGGTTTGTGCCGTGTCAGGAAACTATGGTGAAAACAGGAAGCTTTGGTTACTGGATTGTAGATATCAAAAATTAAAATACAAACGGGAGATATCGGATGAAAGATACGGATCAGGAAGTGAAATACGAAAAGAGCAGTATACAGGGAACAGCAGCTGCTCTGCAGGAAGAAATGGAAGGCTTTATGGATCAGGCAGTCAGACTGGCAAAAAAAGCGTATCTGAACGGAGATACTCCGATCGGGTGCGTCATTGTAAAGGATGGTCAGATTCTTTCCAAAGCCTATAATCAAAGGAACAAGAAGAAAAATACGCTGGGGCATGCGGAGATTATGGCAATCGATAAGGCATCTAAGCGGATAGGAGACTGGCGGTTGGAGAACTGTACCCTGTATGTTACCCTGGAGCCATGCCAGATGTGTGCAGGAGCGATACTGCAGGCAAGGATTCCCCGGGTGGTTATCGGTTGTATGAATCCAAAGGCCGGCTGCGCGGGGTCTGTTATAAATCTTCTGGACATGAAGGCGTTCAATCATCGGGTCGATGTTGTGACAGGAATCCGGGAGGAGATATGCAGCAGCCTGATGCGTGATTTTTTCAAAAATTTAAGAGAAGGAAAAGGGTTTTCGCTGAAATAAAGGTTGACGGTTTTGGACTTCTCCATTATAATTTGCAGGGATGAGGATTTCAGGTTATTATCCGGAGGCAAAAATAGAATATGTTTTAAAGTTTCCATGCAACCGGGGAGTTAGCGGCGCCCTGTACCTACAATCCGCTATAGTAGGGGTGATGGTTTTCCTGAGGGGTGATCGTTGTAGAGCTGCCCTCAGTAAGTGATGTTGATGTCTGGGTCTTGCGCAACAGGACTCTCTGAACCGTGTCAGGTCGGAGACGAAGCAGCACTAAGGGGAATCTCCTGTGTGCCGCAAGGGCGCCTGGGCTGAGTTAACTGCTGAGGTAACGTCTGGGATGACATTTCGAAGGGAAACCGCATGGATTTTATTATATTTTCATGAAAAAATGAAAAAAAGCATAGCAAAATAAGACAAAAGATGATATCATAAATAAGTAATACCTTCATTTTGCGTGAATGTATGGCAAAAACGGGATTTTCAAGGGGCGAGCAGACATATGAATTACGCAGAAGTAATTGAATTTGTAAAAACACAAACTGCAGAAAACGGAAGACCGCCGAATTATAATTTCAGAAGCAGATTTGAGCATACCATGAGGGTATACAGATGGGCAATTAAGCTTCAGTCCAAGCTGGGCGGAGATCTGGATATCATTGTTCTGGCGGCACTTTTGCATGATATAGGCTGGGACGATGACAGACCGCATGGCGAGGTTGGTGCTGAGATAGCAGTGGAGTACTTAGACAGTCTGGGTGTTGATCCGGAGAAGATTGCCAAGATTGGTGAAATCATTATGATACATGAGGATAAGGACACGGAAGCAGATTTGTCTTTGGAATGCCGGATTGTGATGGACGCCGATTTGTTGGATGAAGTTGGGGCTGTCAGTGTTTTATGGGATTCCATGGCGACGGCCTTAGAGGATGAGTCAAGCTATAAGAGGGCCTATTACAGAATTAAGAATTTCTACAGGATCAACAGACCGAAGATCAAGCGCTGTAAAACGGATGCCGGGCGTGTTGAGTATAATAAGCGTATGCAATTGCTGGAGGAATTTATCTTCCAGCTTGAAAAAGAGTTATTTTAACAGGGTAACTGTGAATATTATTAATATGAGGTGATAAAGATGAAAACATTTCTTAAAATTTTATTGGCAGTCGTAATAGTAGCAGCTTTGGCTTTTGTCATTTATCTGATGCTGCCGGAGGAGCAGAAGATGTATGTACAGGGTAATATTCAGTATCGTACGGATGACGATGCCAAAGAGCATGTTGACAAAATCCGTGATGCCAAGGTTCCTAACTCAGAGATTACCTTTGGGAAGGGGCTGGAAGGGCTTTGCAAGACCACCGCATGGTATTATGAGCAGGGCTCAGGCAATGACTGGACGGTTACTTTCTATGGATCTAAGGCAACACTTGATCTGACTACCGGAGGGTTGGATGATGTTTATACATCAAAGCCGATGCGTGTAGTATTTTCCGTCAGAAACGACAGTGAAGTGGATATTTCCATCTATGTCGACGGTACGTTGATGAATGATACGGCTGAAACAGTCATATATGAGAAGATTGCGGATGCAGGAAGAGATTAAACGGACTGGTACCGGTCAGATTGAATATTTTTACAAAGGGAGCTGTTATTTGCAGCTCCTTTTTGTATGGTCTGATTGACGGACGTTTCTTCTGATAAACAGATGGACAAATAGGGTTTTTGCAGATATAATTATTTTGGTTCATTATATTTTGGTTTTGAAAGTACGTTAAGAGGTTAAGTTTGAAACTAAGAGGTAGCGGATAGAGTATAAATTTGAACATCACAAATAAGCCATCATATGGTGGCCCAAAA
>CANRQE010000026.1 GCA_947632705.1 uncultured Coprococcus sp.
ATGGGCTTTACTAAGCCGATTGAACAAAGTTATCAAGGTACATGTTTATGTATCTAAAAAATATTATACGAGGAGAGAAAAACAATGGTGAAGCATGTAACAGAAGATGTATATTATGTAGGAGTGGACGATAAGGAGATTGATCTGTTTGAAAGCCAGTATATTGTCCCGAATGGTATGGCGTATAATTCTTATGTCATAATGGATGAGAAAATTGCCATTATGGATATGGTAGACAGAAGATGTGCGAAGGAGTGGCTTTCAAACGTTGAGGAGGTCTTGGCAGGAAAGACCCCGGATTATCTGATTATTTCACATCTGGAGCCGGATCATTCTGCAAATCTGTGTGAGGTTTTAGAACGCTATCCGGATCTCAAGGTGGTATCCAATGCAAAATTATTCGGAATGCTTCCGAATTTCTTTGATGTGTCCGTGGACGGAAGAAATGTTACTGTCGCTGAAGGGGATACATTGGAGCTTGGCAGTCATACATTACAGTTTTTTATGGCGCCTATGGTTCACTGGCCGGAGGTTATGGTTACATATGAGCAGAAGGATAAGATCCTGTTTTCCGCAGATGGATTCGGAAAATTCGGAACCCTGGATACGGACGAGGACTGGGCGTGTGAAGCGAGAAGGTATTATTTCAATATTGTCGGTAAATTCGGTATGCCGGTACAGGCATTGTTGAAAAAGGCGGCAGCATTGGATATCCGGATAATATGTCCTTTGCATGGGCCGATCCTGACGGAGAATCTGGATTATTATATCGGGAAATACCAGATCTGGAGCAGCTATGAGCCGGAAGATCAGGGAGTGTTTATTGCTTATTCTTCTCTGCATGGGAATACGGCCAAGGCGGCCCTGAAGCTTGCAGAACTCCTTGAAGAAAAGGGCGTTGAAAAGGTAAGTACTGCGGATCTTGCCAGAGAGGATATGGCAGAATGTGTAGAGGATGCATTCCGTTATGACCGTTTGGTCGTTGCAGCTCCGACCTATGAGGGAGGCGTCATGCCTGTTATGGAGGAATTCATCACCCACCTGAAGAATAAAGCATATCAGAACCGGAAGGTTGCATTTATAGAAAACGGTTCGTGGGCTCCTGCGGCAGGGAAGCAGATGAAAGAAAAATTTGCGGCAATGAAAAATATATCTTTGATAGAAGATGTGGTAACGCTTCGGGGTGCATTTAAAGATTCCGATGTGGCTGCATTGGAAACACTGGCCGGTGCACTATTATAAATTCAACTATGAACAGACAGAGAGAGGGATGGTTTTCACGCCCTCTCTTTTTACTGTTTTCGTGTCTTTTTTTGGTGTTTTAGTATACTTCATATAGAACGGGCATACATTTATCGTAATAGTAAATATATGTCAGGTGGCATGAATGGTCATACATGTTGTTGCACCGGGTGAGACGGTAGTTTCAATCGCACAATTATATGGAGTGACGGCAGAGGACATTGAATGGTTAAATCAGCTGCTGTATCCGTATGAAGTTGTGGTGGGGCAGGCTTTGCTTATTGATAACGGAGCTTATACGGGAGAGCGTCCGCCCATTTATGTGGACGGCTTTGCATATCCCTTTATCAGCAGATGGGTATTGAATCATACATTGTCCTATCTGTCTTATTTGGCAGTCTTTTCTTATGGATTTACAGCAGAAGGAACGCTGCTTCCTCCGCTTTTGGATGATACGTTTATGATACGGATGGCATATAATCAGGATGCCCCTGTCAGAATTTGTGCAGGCGGGGAGGTCTGTCGCCCGACAATACCTGTCCTGACCCTGACGCCGTTTGGTTTAGACGGAAGATTTAATAACGAATTGATTCATGCGTTAATTATAAATGATGCGGCCATGGATAATCTGATTGGCCAGCTGCTTCAGAAGATGGATGAGAAAGGCTTTCAGGCAGTCGAGATTGATTTTGAATTTATCTTAGAGGAAGACCGGGATTTGTTTTCTGCATTTGTAAGACGCGTCAGGGATGCCATGCAGCAGGCGGGATATCAGACGTTTGTCGATCTGGCGCCCAAGACCTCTGCAGATCAGCCTGGACTGCTGTATCAGGGAAAGGATTACCGGGTCTTGGGAGAGGCAGCAGATGCTGTGCTTTTAATGACTTATGAGTGGGGATATAAGTATGGACCGCCCCTTGCGGTTGCACCGATAAATATGGTCAGGCGTGTGGTAGAGTATGCGCTGTCAGAGATCCCGGCGGAGAAAATACGGCTTGGGATTCCAAATTATGGATATGACTGGCCGCTGCCTTATGAAAGAAATGTAACGGTTGCCGTAACGCTTGGCAATGTGGAAGCCGTGCAGCAGGCTGTGGATTATCAGGCGGAAATTTTTTATGACGAGGAAGCACAGTCACCATACTATTATTATAATGCTGCAGATGGAATCCGGCATGTGGTATGGTATGAGGATGTCAGAAGTCTGGAACAGAAGTTCAGCCTGATCAAAGAATACGGGTTGAGAGGTGCTGGATACTGGACCGTTATGCAGTGGTTCCGGGCTAACTGGAGCCTGCTGGCCGACAGATTTACCATTCTGTAAATGCAGAAATTATTCCGCAATAATGTCATATATATCATCAAAGGAAATCTTTGTATTTACAATCTGAAGCAACCGGCTGGCTGGATCAATGCGTGCAAGCCTGCCGGTTATCTGAATATATTCTCCATCGGAATAATAGATTATGGTTGCTATGGCGCCGGGTGCCAGCTGCCTGATCCTGAAATCCAGTTCCGATTCTTGTTCTTCCGTCAGAAGATGTTTGTCTACAATTATTTTTTCTTTTGCGGATAAGGCCTCCGGAAGCCCCTTCAGGGCGGCGAAGGGCATGAATTGTTTTGCGCGGTCACTCACTGACATTTTGGTTTTTGGTTTATTCCCCACTTTTATGTCCTCCAATCTGGCGGTTCCTTTCCCGGGTCATGCCTGCTTCTTCCAGATTCATTCCCTTTAGGATTGCATTTTTTCCGTATTTTTTCTTAATGGATAAAACAGCCTCCTGCATTTTCCGGTTTTTTGACATGGCTTCGTCGGATATGTCCGTAAACAGGCTGTATTGCTGATATTCCTCCGGTACGACATTGTTAAAAGAAAGATTCATGCGTCTGACAGGGAAATCCGGATCCACAATCTGACGGTAGAGCTTTGCCGCCGCAGGAACAATCATAATATCGGCATTGGTTTCAGTATCAAGCGATATGGTGCCGTGGGCAGATTCCTTATGAAGCTGATTGGAATATCCGACATGTAAGGTGATGGATTTGGTGACAAGCTGCTTATCTACCAGATCCAGACAAAGCAGATCTGCCATTTCTTTGACAATCAGTTCTCCATCCTTGAAATTATAGTCCTGCATTAATACCTGACCGCTCGTAAGACAGTTGTTTTTTGGCTTATATGTTTTGATATCGGCAATGGTTACAGGCTCTCTTCCATATGCATGGTCGATTAGGAGCTCGGCGTCAATACCAAATAATTTGTATAAGAAATCTTCAGAGGCATTTGCAATATCACCCATGGTATAGATGCCATAGGTTTCCAGCTTCTTTGCAGTTCCGGCGCCGATTCTCCAGAAATCAGTCAAGGGAGTGTGGTCCCACAACAGCTGTCTATAGCTGTCTTCGTCCAGCATACCAATAAAATCGGGGGCATGCTTGGCAATGATGTCCAGAGCAATTTTGGCAAGATAAAGATTTTCTCCAATGCCGCAGGTGGCCCGTACACCGACAGATGCAGTAATGTCATTCATAATGATCTGCGCAAGCTCCCGGGCAGTCATGTGATAGAGAGTCAGATAATGGGTGACATCCATAAATGCTTCATCAATGGAATAGACATGGATATCTTCTTTTGAAATATATTTGAGGTAGATACCGTAGATTTCCGCAGCATAATCTATATAGAGCTTCATTCTCGGCGGGGCTTCAATATAGGAAATAGTTGCAGGAATTTCGAACACCCGGCAGCGGTTCCGGACACCCATGGCTTTCATGGAAGGACTGACGGCAAGACAGATGGTTTTTTCCGTCCGCTCCGGATCAGCGACTACCAGATTGGTGGTCATGGGGTCAAGACCCCGTTCTACACATTCAACGGAAGCATAGAAGGATTTCAGATCAATACAGATATAAGTGTGTTTTTCCATTTTGCCGCTTCCTTTCTTTCTTTGTGCATGAAAAGAGTTGTCAGTGTCTGATTTCCTGCATTTTCTGTATAGTATATCCATAAAATTCATTCTCATTATAATATGAACCCTTCTGATGTGCAAACAAAACCACAGGCAGACGGAATTCTTATTCTGATTAATAAACTTATCTTTCGGTGCATAAACTGTATAAACAAGTTAAGTGGAGTCCTGATATTGGGTGATTTTTATATTGAGAAGAAGTATCAAAGCAGAGGGAAGGAGAATATAGAGGACAGGGCGGTTGCAGTTGGTCAATATATCGCAGATTCTAATGCGACTGTAAGGCAGGCAGCAAAGAAATTCGGGGTGAGCAAGAGTACGATACATAAAGACATTACAGAACGGTTGATCAAGATCAATCCATTATTAGCGGCAAGAACCAGAGTCGTTCTGGATGTCAATAAAGCAGAACGCCACATCCGGGGCGGAATGGCAACAAAAGAAAAATATCAGCACCAATAATTAAAATTTTATATGGATTTTTTATGGATAGAACGGATCAAAGAGGGAAATGCCACAATTGTTTTGTGATATTTCCCTTTTTTGCACATTCGGATATGCACAAAAGACCTGTGATGCCGGATATTCTGACAGCATCTCCTGCAAAATATGAATTTTATTTGCATGACCGTACATTGTGCGTTATACTAGCAGTATCGGAAATAATATAAAAACAAAGGTGAAGATTATGCGTTTTATTCATACAGCAGATATACATTTAGGGGTAGTACCGGATAAAGATAAGGCCTGGAGTAAGACAAGGGCGGCAGAGGTAACGGCCACCTTTGACAGGCTTTTAGCCATTACGGAGGAAAGGCAGGCAGACCTGCTGCTGATTGCAGGAGATTTGTTTCATGCGCCGCCGACAGAGGCAATGCTCAAGGATCTGGATTACAAATTGTCCGGACTGTCAATGACGAGAACCGTTATCATAGCGGGCAATCATGATTATATTGCGGAAGGCTCTCCGGCAGATCATTATGAGTTTCAGTCCAATACGGTTCTGATGCCGAGGGACTGCTTCAGCAACGCCTATCTTGATGATATTCATACCTGTATAACCGGATTCAGCTTCGGACAGATGGAGTATACGGAGGATCTGATTTCAGATATTACGCCTCAGGTAGAAGGGGCTGTCAATATTCTGCTTGCACATGGCGGTGACAGTACACATATGCCGTTAAATTTCCGGAAACTGGCAAATGCAGGCTTTGACTATTGTGCGCTTGGGCATATTCATAAGCCAAAGCACATGGTAAAAAATAAGATGGCCTATTCGGGCTCACTGGAGCCAATCGACTGTACGGAGACAGGCAGGCGGGGATTTATCTATGGCGAGTGCAGGGACGGCGAGACCCGGATCAGATGGGAGCCGTTAAACTGCAGAAGTTATATTAATCTGGGCTTTGAGGTAAAGCCGGAGTACAGCGGCGCCAGAATCGTAGATGTGCTTGCCAGACAGATGGAGAAGATGGGAGATCAAAACATTTATAAGATCATTCTGTCCGGCCATATGGGAAACGGGGTCAGACCGGAGTATGATGTCCTAAAACAACGCTTTCAGGTATATGATGTCATCGATAATACGTTGTGTGAATATGATATGGATAAGCTGTTGGAGGAAAATGAGGACAATCTGCTTGGCAAATATATTATGCATTTTGGGGATGCGGATGACGAAATCAGCAGAAAAGCCCTGAAATATGGTGTAGAGGCAATACTTGCTACTGGAGAAAAATAATGTTTATTAACAAGCTGTTATTGAAAGAATTTGGAAAATTTAATAATAAAGAGGTCGGACTGAAGCCGGGCCTGAATCTGATCTATGGAGCCAATGAATCCGGAAAGACCACAATGAAGGAATTTATCGTGGGAATGTTATATGGGATTGATAAATCCAGAGGACTTGGAGCCAGACTGGACAATTACCAATTGAGAAAGCCGGTCAACAGCAGTGGCTATTCAGGCAAGGCTTATATCAGCAAGGGGCAGGATGAATATCTGCTGGAGCGTAATTTTTTAAGGAATAACAAAAATGCCTCCCTGACAGAAGTGAAGACAGGTAAAGAGGTTCAGTTAAAAAGCCCGAATTCCTATAAAGGAATTATTTTTGACGTTGATAAGAGCACCTATGTCAATACCTTGTGTATCGGAGAGAATGGAGCGGCGCCGGGGAAAGAACTGGCAGCCGAACTGAATAATTATGTTGTGAACCTTTCTACTGCCAAAAATGCGGATATTGATAAGACGGAAGCAATTAAATATCTGAAAAATGAAAGAAAACAATATGACAACAGGAAGCTGGCTGAGGAAATAGAGACATATTCAGACCGAATGGCGGAGCTTGGCGATGTAGAAGGGGATCTGGAGGCAATCCGTGAGGAACGCCGTGAAGAACTGGATGCCTATAACATGGAAATCGCCAGATTAAAAAGAGAAGCCAGACAGCTTGTAAATGAAGCCGATGCTTCTATTCCGGACGAGGATGAAGACCGGGAGCGAAGCAGGATTTTTCTGGATGTAGAGGCACTTGTAGACGAAGAACCTCCGAAGAAAAAGAAAAAGCTTTCCGATAATGTGCTGATCATTATGCTGACAGGTATTATAGTCGTTGCAATTATCATGCTGGCCGTCCATTTTCTTCATTTTCAAAAGGCGACACAGCAGTTGTTTACTGTCTGTGCAATTGCATTTGTTGCGATTACCATTATAGACGGAATGTATCGCAAGGGCTATTTTGGAGGGGAAGAGGTTCCCGATGAAGAGGAATTTAACCGAATGGTATATGAACTGGGACGTGCCACAGAGTCCCGGACGGTTCGTATAGAGGTGGACAAGAATTTTCAGGATGCGCATGATGCAAAGCTTGAGCTTCTGAAATTTAAAGAGCATGATGCCATGACCAACAGAGATACTTATTATGAGCTGAAGGAAAAGCGGGATGCCCTGCAGAAACAGTATGACGTGCTCGAAGAGGAAAAACAGGCAATTGATCTGGCAATTGCGGCGATTAATGATCTGTCAGCCGGTATCTACCATGATTTTGGAAGCCGGATCAATGAGAATGTTTCGGAGATGGTCAGCATTATCACGGATGGAAAATATTCGGAGGTCAGAATAGATGAGAATATGCATATATCCGTTCTGGATGATGATCATTATATGGAAATTGAATATTTAAGCAGCGGAACCGTGGAACAGATTTATCTCGCTGTCAGGCTTTGCGTTGCAAGTCTGCTCTGCAAGGATCAGATGCCGGTTATTGTAGATGATATTTTTACGGCGTACGATTCCAAACGCCTGTTTAATACATTGTATTGTCTGAGTCGCATCGATACGGACCAGATTATTATCTTTACATCCAATGAACAGATTGGAGATATGTTAGATGATTTGGAGATCGAATATAATTATGTGGAATTGTAGGAGGTTTCCGTATGCCAAAGTATATAAGAGAATCTGCCATCGGCAGATTCTCTTGCATTTATAAAACATTTTTCAGGACTTATATAGGAAACAAAGGATACATAATGATATGATGGAAAAGAAAAATAAAACAGCCAAGGCAGTAATTATGATTTTAATTGCGGCAGCCGGATGGGGAATCATCGGGGTATTTTCCAGACCGCTTGCAGGGATTGGATTGAATGCCATACAGATTACATGGCTGAGAAGTATGATTGTTGCAGCTGGCATGGCCTTGCTGCTTCTTTTCAGGGACCGCTCCCTGTTTCGTATAAAGTTAAAAGATTTGTGGATGTTTTTCGGCACCGGACTTTTAAGCATTGTTTTTTTTAATGTATGCTATTTTATTACCATTGAACATACCACGCTTGCTGCTGCATCGATTCTTCTGTATACGGCGCCATGCTTTGTGATGCTGATGTCAGCCTGTTTCTTTCGGGAAAGGATTACAGGACAAAAAGTGGCTGCGCTGGTACTTGCATTTGCAGGATGTGTGCTGGTAAGCGGATTTATGGGCGGAGAGATAACGGTATTTGCCTTTCTGACGGGCATCGGATCGGGATTTGGTTACGCGTTATATAGTATTTTCGGTAAGGTGGCGTTAAAAAGATACCATGCATTTACGGTTATATTTTACACGTTTGTGGTTGCTTCTGCAGGACTGATGCCGTTTGCAGATCTACCGGATATTATATCCATGCTTGCAGGCAGCAGGAACGGCATTGGCGCCGGGCTGGGGCTGGGTGTTATATCAACGCTGATACCGTTTATTTTTTATACGACAGGACTGAATCATGTTGAGGCAGGAAAAGCATCTGTACTGGCATTTGCAGAGCCTATGGTGGCGGCTATTGCCGGAATCATGCTCTATCAGGAATTGCTGCAGTTCAAAAATGCCTTAGGTATTTTTCTGATTTTCTTTGCGATTGTTCTTTTAAATATTCCGCTTGGAAGCCTGTTTCAAAGGTTTCGGACGAAAAATACCGATCAGCCTCTTTAAATGAGGCTATTATGTGAGGAGAATGCTATATGGAAATCAAAACAAAACGCTTAACGCTCACTCCGCTTGGAATGAAATATCTGCAATCAACGCATGCATATTCTTCGGACAGAGAAGCGACAAAATATATGCTGTTTCTGCCGGATGAAACAATGGAAGAAACCGCTGATTTTTTGAAAGAGGTTGACAAACAATGGAGCAAGGAAGAACCGGAATATTATGAATTTGCAATATTATTGGGTGGCAGACACATTGGAGCTGTCGGAATCTATCCGGATGAAAAGCGGGTGACGGGAGAATTTGGCTGGATCATTCATAGGGATTATTGGGGACAGGGCTTTGCGTCTGAGGCAGCAGCGGCAATTCTAGAGTATAGTGTGAACGTATTGGGAATTCATCATTTTATTGCACATTGTGACAGTGAGAATACGGCCTCAGCGAGAGTAATGGAAAAACTTGGTATGCAGAGGAAGGACTGTTACGGCGGTCGTAAAAACAAAGCATCCGATGAGGAACGGATGGAATGTCTGTATGAATGTAAGGTAAAATGATATTTTGATATCAGGATACTTATGATATAATAGGAGCATTAAGTGGGATTTGCCTGACAGACTATATTCTGAAAGCAGGAGAAAATGCAGATGACCAGATTATTCAAAAAGAAAGAAGAGAATAACGGGAATATCAGAAGATTCAAATTTGCAATGATTATTTACTATGCGTTTATCATTATAGGTATCATTCTTTTTGTTTCTGTCAGTACCATACAGAAAACGGACGAGGTGCTTAAGACCAAGGTAAGTGATCTGACTTCTGATCTGAATGTCCAAATGAAAATGAATATTGACAGCTATCTTTCCAGAGTTGAAACCATGGCAACTCTGATCTTCGCCGAAAAAGAAACTTATATTTATGATGCAACTGATAAAAGCAATGATGAATATGAAGCCTTGAACACAGAGAATGCGATATCGGAGCAGTTATATAATCTGTGTCTGATGGAGAATTTTGTCGATTTTGGAATTGTATACAGCAATAATCATATCGTGGGAAAGCTTTCTAATAATACGAAGGAGCTTTTTGGTGACCGCCTTTATAATGACCTTGCGGCAATTATTAACCGTGAACGGACACATGACGGCTGGCTTGCGGGTTATCATGGGAATTACAACAGAATTTATTATGTCAAGAGAGTAAATGAAAATGCTGTCTTAGTTACATCCTTTTATGCTACGGAGCTTGCAAGCGTATTTGAGCATCCGGGAGGAATTGAAGATATCACGATTCGTCTGATTGAAGAAAACAACGTAATGCTATATTCTTCTGCAGATGGGGAAACCGGTACTGTTCTGGAAAATGAGATTGCATCCCGAATCCGTGAACACGAGTCCGTGACACTTATGGATAATGATTATCTGATCACGGTAAATCCGTGTGGAGATAACTGGCGGGTGATCTGTTCGGTACCGACACAGATTATATTAAAAGAAAAAAATTATGTCCAGATATACATACTGTTAATCGGACTCATAGCGGCAATTGTCGCTATCGGATTGAGCGTTGTTCTGTCATTTGGAGTATCAAGCTCGGTTGATAAGACCGTTACATCCCTTGACCGCAAAGCGAAGACAGATCAGCTGACGGGAGTGCTTAACAAGCGTTCTTTTGAGATACGGGTGGATACGGTTCTGAAGAGCGCAGTTGATTCCATGCATTACGCATTGATTATTATTGATATAGACAATTTTAAGTCTGTTAACGACACGTTCGGTCATGCATACGGTGATAAGGTTCTTGCGGGTTTGGGAGAGGTTATGCGGAAGATCTTTACCGCACAGGATTCCCTTGGACGGCTCGGCGGCGATGAATTTTGTGTTCTGTTTCATCTCACGGATATAGCAGATGAAGAAGAGCGCCTTAATCTGATCCATCAGAAATGCGATGCGCTGGGTAAGGCGTTCAGGCAAAATATTCCGGATGATAATGAGGTATATGCAGGCTCGATCAGCATGGGAGCTGCAGTTTATCCATTGAATGGAACCTCTTTTAATGAATTGTATAAAAAGGCAGACAGTGCGTTATATCAATCAAAGGAAAAGGGTAAGAATACATTTACGATTTACAGGGAGGATACCTAGATGAAGAAGAAAATGCTTTCGTTCTTATTGGCAGTCCTGCTTACTGCCTGCCTTTGCTCCGGTTGCGGAAGAAAAACAACCATAACCATGAATGTTGAGCAGACGGAAATATCGCTTTCATGGTGGGGAAATGATGCAAGGCATGAATATACTCTGGCGGCTGTCAGGGAATTTGAAAGACTTCATCCGGATATCAAGGTTTCCTGTCATTATTCAGACTGGTCGGGCTATCAGCAGAGAAGTGATGCACAGATGGCGTCGGATACAGAATCGGATGTTATGCAGATTAACTATGCGTGGATACAGAAATACTCTCCGGACGGTGACGGATATTATGATATCAGGGAACTGAGTGATTATATTGATCTCACTAATTTTTCAGAAGAGGAACTGGATTTCGGTATGCAGAATGGGAGGCTTAACGCTTTGCCGATTGCACTGAATACGCAGACGGTATATATCAATCAGACTGTTTACGAAAATTATGGGCTTGATATTCCGGAGACCTGGGAGGATCTCTTTCATGCGGCGGAGGTTATGAAAGGAGAGGTCTATCCGTTTTCCATGACGGCAAAATCGTTATGGTTTTATTCAATTGCTTATGTGGAGCAGCAGACAGGAAAACAGATTATGACAATGGATGGAGATTTGAATTTTACCGCTGAAGATATCCGGATGATGATGGAATTTTATTGTCGGCTGATTGAAGAAAAGGTGATACCGCAGCCGGAATATTTTGATAATCTGAAGCTTTCCACAGGGGAATATGCAGGAACCCTTGCATGGGTCAGTGATGCTTCGAATCATTGTGGAAAGGCAATTGAAAACGGTTATGAAATGGTAGTTGCAGATTATACTGCGGACGATGCATCCAAGGCAGCGGACGGCTGGTATGCAAAGCCCGCAACTATGTATGCAATCAGTAAACATACTGAGCATCCAAAGGAAGCGGCAATGCTGCTGGACTTTCTGCTCAATTCCGAACAGATGGCAGAGCTGCAGGGTCTTGAAAAAGGGGTACCTGTAAGTACGTCGGCGAGAGATTATCTGGAGGAAAACGATATGCTGACCGGAATTCAGTATGAAGCATTCCTGAAAATGAGTGAATATTCCGAAACTATAGCTGTAGTCAGTCCATATCTTGAAAACGACAGTATGATTGATGAATTTCGGAATGCCTGCAATGCAGTTCTATTTGATCAGAGAGAGATAAAAGAAGAGGCAGATGCCCTGTATGTCAAGCTGCAGGATCTTCTGGTTCAGGCAAAGAAACATTAAAATAGACAGTCTGGAAGAAATGAAACGAAAGCTTCTGTCATTAAAGGGCATAAATTTGTGAAAAACAGTCAGAATACGACCTTTTATTGACAGAAGGAGAGAGAAAGATAATGAATAAGATAACAGTCAAGCATGCGTTTATAACATCCCTTCCGGTTATGGCGGGTTACATAGTTCTCGGAATGGGATTTGGACTTTTGCTGAATGCAAAAGGATATTCATTCTGGTGGGCGATTCTGATGAGCGTTACGATTTATGGAGGGTCCATGCAGTATGTCGGCGTCAATCTGCTTGCGGAAGGAGCCTCTGTTCTTTCAACTGCACTTATGACGCTGATGGTAAATGCCAGACATTTGTTTTATGGTATTTCCATGATAGAAAACTATCGGGATATGGGATGGCGGAAGGGATATGCAATATTTGGACTGACAGATGAGACATATTCGCTTGTATGTGGAAATCCAAAGCTCCCGGAGGGTGTGGACCGGAGAAATTTTAATTTCCTTCTGACCCTGATGAATCAGTCTTACTGGATTCTGGGAGGTTTCCTGGGAGCCCTTCTCGGAAATGTTTTTCCGTTTTCCACGAAGGGCGTGGATTTTTCAATGACAGCCCTATTTGTCATTATTTTTGTAGAACAGTGGGAAAAAAGCAGACAGCATCTTCCGGCTGTCTTAGGCCTTGTAGTTTCACTGATCTGCCGGCTCCTTTTTGGAGCAGACCGGTTCCTGATTCCGGCAATGATAGGAATCAGCTGCGGGTTATTTCTGTTTCAGAAGAAATTAGACGGAGAGGAGCAAAAATCATGATTCATACAGGTCAGTCATTGGTCATTATTGCAGTAATGGCAGTCGGTACCATGGTTTTGCGTTTCCTGCCATTTGTATTATTTTCAAGAAATACTCCGAAATGGGTTTTATATCTTGGGAAGGTACTTCCCTATTCGATTATTGCAATGCTTGTGGTTTATTGTCTGAAAGATATTCATCCGGGCAAGGCATATTATGGTATACCGGAACTGATTGCCGTATTGTTTGTGGTTCTGCTTCACAAGTGGAAGCACAATACGCTTTTGTCTATCCTGGGCGGTACGGTTTGTTATATGGTTTTAGTTCAGGCGGTGTTTGTTTAAATTAATATATCGAAGATGCGTTTATAGAGCCGGAGGTGGATGATGGATTTTTCAAAGCTGGAACAGAATATGATTGATATGTTAAAAGAGGAACAGATCAAATTGGGTTATCGGAATGAGACGGTCCGGTTGTACTACCCGATCCTTTCTTTGAACAGAATGTTTCAGACAGATCTGGATGCTGTTCAGATGGCGGCCGCCCTTCGTGAATTCTGTGGTCTGGCAGAGGAAAGGTTCGGAAAAATAGAAGTATCATACGCAGGTGACAGATTCTGCTTTGCGATACCTCCGCAGGGAGCGGAATATGTCCATGCGCATATGGACGGTACGGAGTTTATCAGTGACCTGATCCATACGGTTGCAGGACATGCAGCAATCGATGAGGTGCTTCAGCAGTTTTATAAGCATTCCGATCATGTCCATGTGGAAACGGTTGGAAACGGTGAGTTTGATTATCTGGTTTATTTTGAGGATGGAATACCGGACAGCTTTCGGTATTGTATCACAGATGAGGACGGACATATCAATTATCATCGTTTCACAATAGAGGATTATCAGGATTTTATGGAAAATTGATTGCAGCCGGTAAATGCGGAGCAGGAGCCGGTGCAATATGGTAACGGCGGTGACAGAGTATCGGAAAACGATTGCATAGGGGCATAAGATAAAAGGAACAGGAATTCCCTGATGGGGTTCCTGTTCCTTTTCAGTAAAATTTCTATAATTCTGCCGGTACGGCATTTTCTTTAATACTCATAATTATCAGAAATCGTATGTTTGATCTTATATTCGTTAATTCTGGCGTTAATACGTTCTGACGGGTCAAGCAGGTCACTTAAGGATGCATCATGATTAAGATGGTCGATGATCAATGCGATGTACTTGCTCATATCTGCAGACTCGTACCAGTCACGGGTAAATAACTCCGGCATCTGATAGGTCAGATTTGTGGTAATGACCTTTTCAATCAGACCTTCCTCATGACATTTGTCAAATGCTTCCAATCCCTTGGTAAACAGACCAAAGGTAGCAATTGCATAGACACGCTTTGCTTTTCTCTCCTTCAGCTGCTTTGCAACATCAATCATGCTTTCACCGGAGGCAATCATGTCATCAATAATGATCACATCCTTACCCTCTACAGAGTCTCCGAGAAACTCATGGGCAACGATTGGATTTCTGCCGTCAACAACTCTGGAATAATCTCTTCTCTTATAGAACATACCGACATCAACGCCCAACAGGTTTGCAAAATAGATAGCTCTGTGCATAGCACCCTCATCCGGTGCGATTACCATCATATGGTTGTTATCAATCTCCAGATCGCTGGTGGAGCGGAGCAGAGTCTTTACAAACTGATATGTTGGCCGGACATTTTCAAATCCGCTCTTAGGGATTGCATTTACCACCCTTGGATCGTGTGCATCAAAGGTTACGACATTGTCAACGCCATATTGCTGAAGCTCCTGAAGCATAACGGCACAGTCGAGAGATTCTCTGCCGGAACGCTTATGCTGGCGGCTTTCATATAAGAAAGGCATGATTACGGTAATCTTTCTTGGCTTGTCTGTCATGGCAGCAATGATACGTTTCAGATCAGCATAATGGTCATCCGGAGACATTCTCTGTGTCTGTCCTGCCATGGTATAGGTACAGCTGTAGTTTCCGACATCTACCATGATATATATATCCTTGCCTCGTACGGATTCGTTAATCTCACCTTTTGCTTCACCTGATCCAAATCTTGGACAGGAGGCATGAATCAGATAAGAATCCTGTTCATATCCGTGAAAAACAATATTGGATTTGTGCTCGTTTTGTCTGTTTGCCCGCCATTTTACGATATAATGATCTACCTTTTCTCCAAGTGCGGTACAGCTTTTGTGTGCAACGATACCGAGACTGCCTACCGGTATTGTCTCTAATTTGCTATCATCTGGCATGATAAAATCCTCCGTCATGTAATTTTGCTTGAGTTTATGAGTTATGTATATTCTTAGATATCCGCTGCTTACGCTTTGTATATCGAATATTATCTCCATAGAGGTTAAAAACTATATAATCTGCCACAATTCTTGACATGGTACGTTCTGTATATCGATCCTGAAGCTGGCGAATGGTCAGATTTGTAGAGATCAGGGTCGAAAGGGATTTGTTGTTTCTGGTATTGATGATCTCAAATAACTGGGACTGAACAAACGAATTAGTAAGCTCGGTACCGAGGTCGTCAATGATCAGAAGCTCACAGCTGTATATATAGTCATACAGCATTCGTTTTCCGTCGTCTTCTGCATGATTCATAATAATGTCGGATAAAATATTTTCAAATAAATGGATGGAGGAGAGGTATAAAACAGTATGACCGCTGTCCAATAATGCCTTGGCAATACAGTTGGACAGAAAGGTTTTGCCGAGGCCGGTTTCCCCGTAAATCAGGATGCCGCGTCGTTCCCGGTCAAAATGATATACAAACTGCCGGCTTTTTTCCAATATATTTTTTGCATTGTGATAAGGCGTATGCGGATGTACGCCGTCGCTTTCATCGCTGTAATAGTCCAGAGAAAAAGTATCAAAATTCTCCTTTTCCAGAAGAGTACGAATGGTAGACTGTTCATACAATTCATTGATTACAAGCTGCTTCAGGCAATGACAGGGCTGGTTATCTACATATCCGGTATCCTGACAAAGCTTACAGTCATATACAGGCTGTAAATAATCTTCCGGATAACCATAAGATTTCAGAAGCTGTTTTTTTTCTGCAATCAGAGCCTGTGTGTTTTGTCTGACCTGCTCCTTGTTTACGGGACGTTTCAGGATTCTGTCCTTTGCTGCCTGCAGGGAGTTAGATGCAATGGCGTCGTCTATTTCATGGATTCTTGGAATCGCAGCATATATTTCAGCCTTTCTGGCATCCTCTATATGTAAATGACTGATTCTTTTTTGCTTCAGGGTAGATAGAATATCTTCATAATTAACGATTTTCATAAAACTGTATGTTACGCATCCTTATTGGGTATTGATCTCTTTTAAAAACAACTGTTCCATTTCATCCAGCTCCTTTGACATATCTTTATTTTCAAAATTGCCA
This sequence comes from uncultured Coprococcus sp., assembly GCA_947632705.1. Classification (GTDB taxonomy): domain Bacteria; phylum Bacillota; class Clostridia; order Lachnospirales; family Lachnospiraceae; genus Coprococcus. The sequence goes on from CANRQE010000026.1 coordinate 16,313, forward strand.
AAAGAAGTTGATTTGCTTTTGCTCCTTGTATTCTGTGCGCCTGCCTGTGCTTTCTGTTCATGGAAGGATTTGTCCATCTTTTCGATATCGCGCAGGGTCTTAATATTATGCTTGTGCCAGTTTTCAAGAATTCCGTTGATGTAGGCAAAGTTGGCGGAGTGCGGTTTTGCGAGAATGGCTCTCTGACATGCCTCCAGAATAACCGGGAGATCAAAACCAAGCTCTTTATTCCAGGATTCCATATATGCAATCTCAATAGAAGTAGGGGTCTGTCTGTTAATACCGAGCTGCTTAAAAACGGATTTGTATATCGGATTAAAATCCTGACTGGCTGTTTTTGCCTCAGCGACGGTCCGGACGCCGGCTTTGTACCAGTTGATGGCAACTGTCTCTGCATATCGGAGGCTTTTCTTGCCTAGTGTAACACAGTATTCAATCAGATATTCCATCAGCTCTGTGGAAAAGCCGAGCTGGTCATGAATATATACCAGAATCTCCATGTCATTTGCAGAAAGCATCCTTCCGAAGTAGGTTTCCGCTTCATATATAATATCTGCAAATGCATCATCCTCGCTGGCTTTTTTCGCCATGGCAGGAGTATAGGATTTCTTTGCAGGAAGCGTGACAGGAAAAGCAGCCTGTGATTCCTGTTCTGACGGAGTTTTGCCGTTCCTTTTATCTGTTAACAGGCTATGGGCAGAATTCTTAGCCGCTTCTTTATTGGAAGCTTCCGGTTGTGGCTGTGTGTTCCTTGCAGGAGTTTTAAAAAAGGCAATGTTATCAATAGACAGCAGATCTTTACTCGTGACTTTTTCCTTCAGAGGCAGTAACGTAATGCCGGTCAGTTCTCCTGTCTGGTCATAATTCAGTTTTAACACATCCTGGCTGATCCAATATTTGATCGCCCGGCATATTTCTTTTTCTGTGAGATTGAAATGGTCGGCGATATCAGCGACCGAAACAGGCGCCGTTGAAGACATCAGCCGGACCAGATACAGATAAACCTTTACAAATTCTCCGTTCGCATCGGTCATATAATAATCTATGAAATGGTTTGAGATTGAGGAATATGTTTCATTTTTTTCTGTTGTAATCGTAATGTAACCCATGTCTTTTACCCCTTATATCGTTTCCTCAATATCTAGTAGTACCTCAAGTGCAAAAGCATTATATCATGCATTTTTTAAATTGCAAACAGAACATATTGTCGGTTTGAAAAAAGGACGGGGGTGTTAAAATTGTGGATAATGTTGGTAAAAAGTATACATAATTTCTGCCGGTTGGCAGAGGACTGAAAATGAAAGATTTTTGTAGAATTTCTGTTAAACTTATGTAAATAAAAATAAAAAGGGCAGGGGAGAAAAGAGACTCCGGCTGCCCTGTGGATAATGTGGATAATTATTTTTTTATTAAATCATTGCCGATGGAATCGACATTCCCGGCACCCATAGTTATCAACAAATCATTTTTTTTGCAATTTTTTAACAAATATGTTTCTATGTCATCAAAGGAAGGAAGATAGAAGGCATCCGTCCCCAGCGCTGCGATTTTTTCAGCCAGATCTTTTGCAGAAACCAGTCCCGTATCTTTTTCTCTGGCCGCATAGATATCGGCTATAATGACATGGTCACAAACCTTTAATGCTTCGGCAAAATCATCCAGTAAGGCATAGGTTCTGGTATAAGTATGAGGCTGGAACACGCACCATAGTTCATGATAATCACAGTTTTTCACTGCAGCTAAGGTAGCGGCGATTTCTGTTGGGTGATGGGCATAGTCATCCATGACTTTTACACTGTCTAAGATAGTTCCCTTGTACTGGAACCGGCGGTCTGCACCTTTACAGTGCAGCAGACCCTGTCTGATGTCTTCCATTGATATTCCAAGTTCGGCGGCAACCGCGATTGCAGACAGGGAATTATAGACATTATGCCGCCCGAATACGGACAAGGTAATCTCTGTGACGGCCTTGCCATTTACGATCAGGGTATAAGTTGGATGACCGTCTTCGTCAAAACGGATATCGGAAGCCGTATAATTGTTAGAAGGTGATTCACCAAAGGTAAGAACCCTGCATTTCAGTCCTTCGGTTACGGTTTTATAATGCTTCATATCACCATTTACCACAAGCAGTCCGTTCTCCGGCGTTTTAGTGGCAAAGGTATGGAAGGATTCTGCAATTTCATCAATGCCGCTGAAAAAGTCCAGATGATCGGCATCCACATTTAAGATAACGCTGATATAGGGGCGGAAAGCATGAAAACTGTTTGTATATTCGCATGCCTCTGTAACAAAATATTCAGAAGTACCGACCCGTATATTTCCTCCGATGGCATCGATCATTCCTCCGACAGAGATGGTTGGATCCACATCTGCTTCCAGCATAATATAGGAAAGCATGGAGGTGGTAGTAGTCTTTCCATGTGTACCGCTGACAGCAACGGAGTATTTGTAGTTTGCCATAATCTGACCAAGAAGCTGGGCTCTGGTCAGCATAGGAATCTGTTTTGCCTTTGCGGCTTGGAATTCTTCATTATCTTCATGTATTGCAGCAGTATAAATCACCAGATCAATATCGTCTGAAATATTACTGGCGCGTTGTCCGATATTGATCAGAGCACCCATGTCTGACAGCTGATTGGTAATTTCAGAAGCCTTCATGTCGGAACCGGTAATCTTAAATCCTGCTTTTAACAGGATTTCCGCCAGTCCGCTCATACTGATTCCGCCGATGCCCATAAAATGGATATTAATTGGATGATTAAAATCAATAATATACATGACTGTTCGCCTTCCTGATTGAAAAAAGATTTTTGATTATTATATCACACCAGACCTGAATTGAAATCTATTTTTTTGTACGGTTATAAAATTTGTAAAATTCCGTTTACAAACAAACATTCCGTATAAACATTTATTGTAAGAAAAATATGTTTTTTCTTTTTAAATATGCATATTGTTCACACTTTTTTCACAAATATGGGGTAATATACTGTTCGAAAGCTTTTCATATATTTGAATCCTTTCCCCCCTCATTTGAGAACCACTTTCGGGTGGTTCTTTTTTTAATCTGTTCGCTCGCTTCCCCAGAAGAACAGAGCCACCGTTCCGGGGCCGGTATGGCTTCCGATGGTAGTGCCGATATCATTGATCAATACCTTCCCGTTCAATTTTGTAAACCGTTCTTCTACAAGATCCGCAACTGCACGTGCATCTTCATAGCAGGCGGATTGTGAAATATAACATTTTCCTGAATAATCCAATCCGTTTTCTGCGAACTCCTCCATTTTGTCTACGATTGTACGAATCACTTTTTTCTTGGTCCTGATTTTGAATCTTGGGATCAGCTTTCCTTCATGATCCACATTCAAGAGCGGGCAGATATTCAGCACGCCTCCGATAAATCCGGAAGCCTTAGAGACTCTTCCGCCCTTGATAAAGAACGTAAGGTCACTTGAAAAAAACCAATGATGCAGTTTTCGTTTATTGGCCTCTAACCATGTATGGAGTTCTTCTATGGATTTGCCTTCGTCTCTTAAGTCGGCAAGGGTTTCCATTAACAGACCGTAGCCGGAAGAGGCGGCAAGAGAATCTACAATTATGATCTTCCTGTCCGGATAGCGTTCAGCAAGCTCGTCTTTTGCAATCAATGCAGAATTTACAACTCCGGAGATACCGGAAGAAAGCGTGACATGCAGGATATCCTTTCCTTCTTTCAGAAAGGGTTCAAAATATGCCTCAAATTCATCTGCATTAATCTGGGAGGTTTTGGTATCGGCTCCGTTTTGCATTGCCTGATAGAACTGATCAAACGGAATTGTTTTTCCCAGATCATCCGGATATTGTTTTCCGTCCAGCTCATAATGGAAGCAGATATAAGAAATATTTCGTCTTTTAAAATGCTCTGCAGTAAGGTCTGCCGTGGAGCAGCAGCTTAGAATATAATCACTCATATATTGTACCTCATTTTCTTTGTTATTTCGTGCAGCTTCGCGTTATGCATATCTTAACATGGAATCTGTCATTCTTCAATATATGTAGTAAATAAAAAAGCATAAAATAGTATTTAAAACCGCATTGCTTTCTGCTTAAAAAGCCGGAACCTGAAACATAGTAAAACAGATGAGCATGTGTTATACTTATTATGCAGATCAGAAAAAATCATAAAATTTGAAAGAAGACACATAATAAAACAAAACATTACATATACAGGTGGTATATTGAATATGTTTGATGATTATTTTTCCTATTGGGATGATCTGCCTGAGGATGGCGGTTTTACATTGTTCGGAGCTGTTCATATTATATGGCTGCTTCTCATTACGGGTACCGTGATCGCAGGCTGTATCTTTTATAAAAGAAAAACGAAAAAAAGCAGGGAAAGGATTCTTCGCAGATTGGCAGTTCTGATGCTTGTAATGTCTGTTTATAAGGATGCTGTGCTTACTATAACCGGACATATGCAGCTGCAGTATCTTCCTCTGCAGCTATGCGGTATGGCGGTGATTATTGAGATCATATATGCCTTTTTTCAGTCTGTTTTTTTGGGAGAACTCATGTGTATTGCCTGTCTGCCCGGTGCGGCAGCGGCTTTGATCTTTCCGGACTGGACAAGATATCCGGTTATCAATTACATCAGCCTGCATGGGTTTATCATGCATGGGTTATTGATCCTGATACCGTGTATGCTGATGTGCGCCGGGGATTTTCTTCCCAAACTCCGGCATATTTATATCGTCATTGGTTTTTTTGCTGTTATAGTACCGATTCTGATGATTATAAACCATTACTGGGATACTAATTTTATGTTTTTAATGAGGCCGTCCAGAGGGTCGCCGTTTCTGCCTGCTTATGAACGGTATGGCTATGCGGGATATCTTGCCGTTTATGGAGCAGTGGCACTGCTTATGATTCTGGCAATGTACGGCGTTGCATATATATTTACGCATAAATATACCGGACATCAGGGAGAAGGGTTGGAAAAATCCTAGAAACTATTGTACAATGATATTGAAATGACGGATATACGAAAGGATAAAAAAGTGGCAAATTATCATACACTCAGTAAGGCGCTGCAGGAAAGGATCAGGGAGGATCGGGCAGGCCATGTCAAAAATCCCTATGCATTTCAGGATGAAAATATAATAAGAAGAGAAATGTCCCATGACAAGGCCAATATCTGGCGCCCTGCCTTTGTCAGGGATATTGAAAAAATCATGCATCTGCCGTTTTATAACCGATATGCGGATAAGACGCAGGTGTTTTCTCTGGTAAAAAATGACGATATCTCCAGGCGGTTTTATCATGTGCAGCTGGTAGCAAGGATTGCCAGAAATATCGGTGCGGTGCTGGGGCTGAATCAGGATCTGATTGAGGCAATCGCTTTGGGACATGATATCGGACATACGCCGTTTGGGCATGCCGGGGAAAGAATCTTAAATGAATTGTATCATGGGCAGACCGGCAGATATTTTAATCACAATATTCACAGTGCCAGAGTGCTTGATAAAATTGCGAAGCGGAATATCAGTCTGCAGACTCTGGACGGAATCATCTGTCATAACGGGGAGCTGGAACAGCAGGAATACAGGCCGGTACAGCTAAAGGATTTTGAAGAATTTGATAAAAAAATGGAAGCGTGCTATACAGATCAGTCGGCAATCGGAAAATTGGTGCCGTCAACGCTGGAGGCCTGTGTGATGCGGATATCTGATATTATTGCCTATCTTGGCAAGGACAGGCAGGATGCGGAGAAATTGTCGATGCTGCCTGCCGGTCAGGGAATGGGGCAGGGCTTTTCCGGAGACAACATCGGGATTAGTAATTCAGAAATAATCAATAATCTGATCGTTAATATTATTGAAAACAGTTATGGAAAAGATTACATACAGATGGATGCGGCATATTTTGAAGAGCTGTCCCGCGGAAAGAAGGAGAATTACGAGCTGATTTATAAGGCGGATGCGACGGAACAGGTTATCAACAGTCAGGTGGCGCCGATGGCAGAGCAGATATATTTCAGATTGCTTTCTGACCTTGTGCAGGGAGATAAGAATTCCGTTATATACAGGCATCATTTGGCATTTGTGCAGGAGCTTAACAAATACCATTATGAGCAGCATCCCGGGGACTGGGAGGACTATCTGGGTACGGAACCAAACCAGCTTGTTGTTGATTATATGGCGAGTATGACAGATGATTATTTCATAGACCTGTATCATTACCTCTTTCCGAAAGGGAAATATGAGGTAAAATATAAGGGCTATTTTGAATAGATTTTTGTTCATATTTAGTAAGAAATGTGATATACCTAAAATAGAAAAAGAATGGAGGAACAGACATGGGAGAAATAAGCGGAAAAGATATCAGAAATATTGTAGAAATGCTGGATGACTTTGCCAGCTCTGAGGTTGGCAGAATGAAGCTTTCAATGGCTGAGGATATGGAAAATGCCGTTACCAGGCGCGAATATCATCATGGCAGATGTGATGTAGGAAGCCCGTGGGCATGTACGAATTCTTTAGATGCATTGGACAAAGAGTATTAACAGACAGGTTGGAGGAAATGATGTATTACGTACCGGACGGAACTAAAAAATGCGGATATTATCAGTGTGGGAAATGCGGTCTGCGATTTCTGACACTCACTACAGATCCGGTGGAGGAATGTCCTGACTGCAGGGAAGAATATGACCCGGAGATCGGACCGGATGAAGAGCCGGTTTCTCCGGAAAAAACGGCGAAGCTGATTCAGGTACTGGAAGGAGAAGAGGAAGTCCGTAAGATGGATATGCTGCTCAGCCTTGCAGTTACCGGAGGCGATTATGGCTGGATATGACGGTAAAGCCGAAGAAAATAACATATAGCAGGAGAATTGTCCGCAGCAAAAGCAGGGAAAATAAAAATTAAGCAGAAATGGAGAAACGGAATATTGATTACGAATGACGCAACGATATTAACAGTCAAACACGAAGTGTTATATGAAGTGGCAAAGCTCGCTTATGAGGGAAAATTAGAGGAAGAACGGGATAATCTGCCATACAAAATGATTCCCGGACCGCAGCCCCTTTTCCGATGCTGTATCTACAGGGAACGGGAGGTAATCAGGCAGAGAATCCGGCTGGCTGAAGGAAAAGCACCCGGCTCGGAGGATTCCGGAAATATTGTACAGGTCATCAATTCGGCCTGTGAGGGATGTCCGATTTCCCGATATGTTGTCACTGATAACTGCCAGAAATGTATGGGAAAAGCCTGCCAGAAGGCCTGCCGGTTCGGAGCCATCAGCATGGGCCGGGACAAATCGTACATAGATCCTTCCAAATGTAAAGAGTGCGGGCAGTGTGCAAAGGCGTGTCCGTATAATGCGATTGCAGACCTGATGCGTCCGTGTATGAAAAGCTGCCCGGTTGATGCTATTTCGGTTGCAGATAACGGAACCGGTGTCGCTGTAATTGATGATGAAAAATGTATTCAATGCGGGTCCTGTATCCATAAGTGTCCGTTTGGTGCCATTGGATCGAAAACCTATATTGTGGATGTGATCCGGAAAATGCTGTCAGGGGCCAGAGTGTATGCCATGTTTGCACCGGCAACGATTGGCCAGTTCGGTCCGGACATTACAATGGCAAGCTGGAGAACCGCTATGCAGAAAATCGGTTTTTATGATGCTGTGGATGTCGGACTTGGCGGGGATATGACTGCAATGGCTGAAGCAAAAGAATGGATAGAAGCGTACGAAAAGGGAGAACGGAAGACTACCTCCTGCTGCCCTGCCTTTAAACGATATATCGAAAAGCATTTTCCGGAGCTGAAGGATATAATTTCAGAGACGGTATCACCGATGTGCGCTGTATCAAGATTGATCAAAGACCGGGATCCGGAAGCAGTTACAGTATTTATCGGACCATGTATTGCCAAGAAGACAGAAGTAATATCCGGAGAGACAAATACCGCAGATTATGCATTGACATATGGGGAAATCAGAGCAATGCTCCGTGCGAAAGGCGTGAAACTGGAACCACAGCCGGATACGGACGATCAGTCCTCCATATACGGAAAACGGTTCGCAAATGCCGGAGGCGTTGCGGAAGCAGTCCTTCAGAGTATGAAAGAATTGGGCTGCAATGCTGAAATAGACGTATGCAAATGCAGTGGGATAGAAGAATGTAAAAAAGCGTTGACTTTGATGAAGTTTGGCAGACTTCCGCAAAATTTCATGGAAGGAATGGCCTGTGAGGGAGGCTGTGTCGGCGGACCATCCAAGCACCGTACGCCGCAGGAAGCTATGAAGGACAGGAATGCGGCTCTGGCCAATTCTACAGACATCAATATCAGTGACAATCTGGAAAAACAGGGTGCAAATAAGGTCTTTATGGTACGGTCGTAATGGTATTTATCGGGAATGCAGAGGGAATAGACTACATAGAGATATCCATGGAGTTGAAGGATGGAACGAAATCTTCCACTTCGGAGATTAGGATTACAGGACAGGCGAGTCTGGAAAGCTTTATTGCCGAAACGGAAAAACTGGAAGGAAAAAGGATACTCAATGGCGGAGGTGGAAATGCCAAAACGAATGTTTTGATCAAGGTATATTATAAGGCAGATTATTCCGGTAAGAAACTGACATACTGCCGAATCTATGGAAATCAGATATTGCTGACAGAGGGGGGACATATTGCATATAGGATGGAAGACGAAGTCTGTGAAGCATATATCAATACCTCTCGGGTCTTAACAGAGAGTCCTGGTAATGCTCCATAAATGGCCTAATTGTAATTAACGTAATATGTATTTTCATATATTTTAAAATTGAGTATTTTAATGCTGATTCCCTTTTTCGTGGTGGATACATCCTGAATTTCATTATATTTCGTAACGGAATATAACAAAGCTTTATATTCTACACTTCCGCCATCCTTATAATGAAGTGGAATAGGGGTTAGTAATAGAATGAGTACTATCAGTATACTGATGATGATGATCTTTTTTTTCATAGAAAGCTCCTTTTTCTATATTTGGTCAATCTGATTATATCATTCGTATATAGATTCCGCATCTAAAAAAAATTTAATATGATTTGTGGTTGTATTGAAATGACATTTTTATGATTATGAATGACCATTTCAAAAATATTTAGAAATGAATTAAAAGAGGAGACAAAAGATGGATTTTACATTTTATCCGCATATTCAGGCCAGGGCAGGAGAGCTTGGCGGCATCAAACAAACAATGTTTAATAAGAAATTAATGGCAAAAGCAGAGAACAGCTGGATGCAGTTATCAACTGAGGAAATGGCAAGAATTGAATATGAAATTGCATATGCTCCAAAGGTGCTGACCACCTTTGTGACGTCAGCTGCTATCTTACTGATGAATAAGGGGACACATGTGTTGTATCCTATTCCGGTGCGTAATATTATCTGGATTTATACTTCCATAATAAAAAACAGCATGAATTTAATTCCTACATATAAAGAGCATACAGTCAATATTGTGACAAGGAATGGGGAGACGCATCAGATTGGTCCGTTTACAACGGCGGCAATATCAAGAAAGGATATTGGCGGTGCTGCCATTGAACAGATTCGAAATGTGATATATCCATATAGGAAGGGTATTATTTACGGTTATTCAGATGAAATCCAAAATTATGTTTGTTCCAATATTCAGGAAGCAGCCAGAATGGTAGATGCGAAAAGCATGGAGCCGGGTCCCTGGCAGCAGCAGTAGGTTTCTTTGGTTTTGGAATCAGATTATAAGTGTAATGGGGTGATAAATATGCGGCGCAGGGACAGAGAAATTAAGGACTTTAATGAAATTCTTCGGGTTATAGAAACCTGTGATGTATGCCGGCTGGCATTCAACGATAGGGATTATCCATATATTCTTCCATTAAATTTTGGGATGCAGATAGAAAATGGAAAAATTGTTTTATATTTTCACGGGGCAAATGAGGGTAAAAAATATGACCTGATCAAGCGTGACAATCGTGCGAGCTTTGAAATGGATTGTTCCCATAAGCTGGTTACTGATGATTCTGTTGGAAATTGTACGATGGAATATGAAAGTGTGATTGGACAGGGAAAAATTGAGATGATTCCTGATGATGAGAAATATCAGGCATTGCGTATCCTGATGGCTCATTACCACAAAGAAGAATTCCCTTTTAATCAGGCAATTATGCCACAGACTACCGTTTTTAAGCTGGTGGTGGAACAAGTTACCGGAAAGCGCAGAATGAAGAAAGGCAGCAGTTAGAATGATCGAACAGGATTATATTATGCGTCTGATCAAGGATATTGTCAGAATGCTGGCGAAAATTTTGTTTCATATTGATCAGGATTCACCAATTGTGGATCAGTTAGAGGATGAAGAAGTAAAAACCTATGAGAAATTGGTTGCTATGGTGGATCAGGGAAGGATTAATGAAGCAGAAGACCTGGTTTATGAGCAAATGGAGGGATATGACAGAAGGCCGCTTAAAATTGCACTGCTGTTTTTTGATTATCTGAATGATAAACCTGATGAATTTTTGGAAGCGCATAATTTCAGCAGGCAGGAGGTTGAAGATGATCTGAAAGATATTATTTCAAAATATGGGTTGGACGGGATACTGGAATAAATATAAAAATTATTTATAAAAATATTATTAGACAATGACATATAATTATGTTATAAATATTAACAAAAAGAGAATGCAGCGAGATTATATGTTAAAAATAATAACATGTTTATTGGAGGAAAAATCATGAAATCATTTAATGCTGAAAAGTTCTGTCAAGAATTAATTTCATTAAGAGGAAATGAATCGCAGCAGGTTTTTTCTGAAAAACTCGGAATTAACAGGAGTACATTATCTCTGCTTGAAACAGGAAAGCAGATGCCATCATTAGAAATTCTGGATAAATTGTGCAGCCTCTTTGGGAAAGAAGTAGGAGACTATTTTGTTGAAAGTGAAAGTGATGCCCTGATTTATTTGATGGGGAGCATGGAAGAAAACGATAAGGACAAAATCATTACCATGATAGAAAGAATTAAAACGCGAGAGAAATATGAGGCATTGGCAAGAAGGTGTGTAGATGATATCGGTAGATAATCAGGATTTGTTTGAAAAATATTATCAGGCTCAGTATGATTTTAATACAGCATCTTTGTCGACGGAGGAAATTGATGATATTAAATCACTCGTTCGGGAAAAAAGGGTCAATTATGCTCTTGCACCAATTGGTGAAAAGATTTTCAACTGGATTATGGAACAAAATGCAAATGTGCGTTTTGAATTGGTAGATTTTGATTCCGAAAAAATTGATGGGCTTCTTTATATTCCGCAAAGCGGTTCTGATAAAGCGTATATTGTGCTGAATTCAAAGAAGCATTTAATCAACCAGATTTTTGCAGCAGCACATGAATATTATCATTATATAATGGATTATGCCAAGATAAAAAAAGAACCGTATATTTGTAATTTTTCTGCTTTGGAAAATGTAAATGAAAAGAAAGCCTGCCGATTTGCAGCGGAGTTTTTATTGCCTGAGGATGCCTTGCGCAACGAGGTGAGATTTTTTAAGAAAAGAGTTATGCCGTTTGGGGAAAGAATGGCATTTGAATATTATGCGGTTCTCAGTATGCTTTTAACGGTCAAATATCAGCTTCCTTTAAAAGCGGTCATTTATAGATTGCATGAAGAGGGGTATATTGAAAATATTGATGAATATATTAAGAATTATCAGTTTATTAAAAATATTCTGCAGGAAGTTCAGGTATTCGATAAGCAGGTAAAGCATTTGTATACCTGTAAGAATGACTATTTTGAAGTTAACAGTCTGATCTTTCGGCAAATGAAGATGGTTTATGATGCCGGATATGCTTCCAGACAGGAGATTTTGGAAGATGCCAGATTACTGGAACTGGATTTAACGTTTGTTAATAACATGTTTGATGAAATAGATGATGAAGATGAAGAGGAAGACGATTCGGAATTGATTGACTATGTAAAACAGATATGGAGGAACGACCCATGATGACTCCATTGAAAAAGATTCCATTAAAGAAACTAATACAGCAGCCAATGATGTTTGATGCAAATATTTTTATGGTCGGAATTGAGGACAGAGCCTCTGATCCTAACTGCTCATTTGAGAATATGAAGCAGCTTTATATGATTCCTATGCTTAACAGCTTTGAACATATTCTCATACATGAAAAAGTATTTCATGAGCTGGATGTCGAATCTAAAAACTTTCTTGAAGAATATATTGGGAAGAATATATCTATTGTATCTGAAAATAATCTTTATGGAAGAGATCCTGTATATACTACCATTTTTAATAATATTTCAAATCATGACAGAGTGCGTTATTCCCGGGGAGAATCAAAAAACAGAGGAGAGGTGTACAGTCTTGCATATGCCGCTTTCTATAAAATCAATTATTTCAGTTCCAAGGAGATAATGGTGGATGAACTTACATCAGATTTAAAAGATTTAGAAGATGTCCAGATCATTACATTTGACATTATTATACTTCTGGCTTACATATATTATATGTCCCAAAATGACAATACTAAAAATAGGGCATTGAAGTCAGTTTATAAGAAATATTGTGAAGATGTTATTAAAAGGCATCGGTTACCAGCTACTTTAAAAGAGTATTTTTTAAAATCAGCAGCATATATCAAATAAGTTATTCTTTTTTATAAAATGGCTAAAAGCGCCTGAAAAATCAGGCGCTTTTTGTTATTTTAAATTTAGGTATTGCTTGTGACGCAGCGTAATGAAGTAAAATGAGGACGAAAGGAGGTAAAAGATATGTCAAGATATACAACAGGGGAAGTGGCAAAGCTTTGCGGAGTATCAGTCCGGACCGTGCAGTATTATGATACTCGCGGTATATTGACGCCCAGCGAACTCTCCGAGGGAGGCAGACGGCTTTATTCGGAAGATGACCTAAAGCGAATGAAGATTATCTGCTTCCTTCGTGACGCCGGTATCTCCATAAACAGCATTGGCGAACTGCTTAACGAGGCTGATCCCGGAAGTGTTATCTCTGTTCTTTTGGAGCAGCAGGAGCAGACTCTTTCCAAGGAGATCGAAGAACGGCAGGTAAAACTCGAAATGCTCGGTGGAATCAGGCGGGCGTTAAAAAGTGTTTCCAATTTCTCCATCGAATCTATCGGTGATATAGCTTATCAGATGGAAAACAAAAAGGAAATGAAACGCCTTCATGCCGTTTTGCTGCTCACGGGGATTCCCTTTAGCATTCTTCAGTGGGGTTCAATTATTCTCTGGATTGTCACGGGGATCTGGTGGCCTTTTGTCCTCTATGCCCTGTTGGTCATTCCCTATGGGGTCTGGGTGACAAGGTACTATTTCTCAAGGGTCGCCTACATCTGTCCGCAGTGTCATGAAGTTTTCAGACCAAGCCTGAAAGAGGCCTTTTGGGCAGGACATACCCCTACTCTCAGAAAGCTCACCTGCGCGCACTGTGGGTATAAGGGCTTCTGTGTAGAGACTTTTAGAAAGGATAAAGAATAGAAAGGATAAAGAATAAAATGGATAAGATTATAGAGTTATTCCCTCTCCTCATTCCGCTTGCAATCGCGGAATTTGCCCTTTTGGGCTATACGCTGTACCATATTTTGAGCCACAAGAATTATAAAAGAGGGAATCGTACTTTGTGGCTTGTTGTAACAATCATTGGCATGGAGTTTATCGGACCGATTCTGTACTTCCTGTTTGGAAAGGAGGAAATTTAACATGGAAATACTGGTAATACAGAATCTAAAAAAGAGTTTTGGCAGTAAAGAGGTACTTTGTGGACTTGACCTGTCCGTGCCGGAGCATAGTATCTTTGGTTTTATCGGCAGAAACGGTGCGGGAAAAACAACTACGATGAAAGCGATCCTTGGGCTTCTGAAAACGGACAGCGGACAGATTTGCGTTATGGGAGAAAAGGTACATTTCGGGCAGACACGCACAAACCGGTACATCGGC
>CANRQE010000027.1 GCA_947632705.1 uncultured Coprococcus sp.
TTAAAGGATATGACATCTGTGACAGATTGTCTATTTGGCTTTTATGTTGTTACCGAGGAAGATCTGGAAAAGGTAAGGGAAGAGTATTCCGTACGTTCGGTTATAAGTTCTGACTTCCACTCTTATTTAGAGAAACAGTATAATATCAGCGCAGGGAAAGCAGAAGATAGAGGCTATTTTGGCTTTGCATCAACAGACGGGGAATGGAACAGAACGGAAGAAGAGTTTTATACAACGATGGAAGTAATAAGGAGCAATGAGTTATTTCAGTGATAGAACAGGTAAAAATACTGAGAATAGTACCGGATATATATTAAGAAAAATGGAGGAAAAAAATGGGATATATAAATGATAAGTTCAGAGAAGATGAAGTAAGGGAATATGATATTCCAAACTATGGAAAAGAAAAATTTTATGTAGGAACAATCGATAGGGAAAAAGATATCAGGTTACATGAGTACAGAAACGGACCAGTTTATGAGCCAAGTAACGAATTTGATTTTATTTTTGATTATAAAGGGCATGTCATATTTGTATGTCTAGTGCAGAGCATAATAGCAAACACTGTGAATTGGTATTTAAAAAGTCTTGAAATACCCTCAAATGCTGCCGTACATCGGGATGAAGTAATCAAAGAATTAAGGGCTGCAGTGAAAACACATGGATATAAGGGATATAAAGAAAAATTGGTTTTAGTAAATAAAAATATAAGTGTGAAAGTTTGGTTTTAAGGAGGGTAGACTTGGATTTTTCCGAAATGATGATTGAGAAAATCTTTGAATGGTTAATGGAGCTAAGGAACAATCATAAAAAGGCATCCACCAATTATTTACACCGGATGATTTAGCATTATTTGACTCTGCTGTGTGTGACTGTATTTATCGCAGAAATTATTTGATTGGTGATTTAGATTATAAAATAACGGCGGTTTAAAACAAATTTACATGATTTTTTATAGTACCTCATTCTCTCCTTTCTGACTGAGGTGCTATTTCTTTTTTCAAAAAGTATCATCTTCCCTTGTATTGGGAATAATATGAAAGAATGATTTCATGCAAATATAAGGGGAAGATAGATGAGAAGATCGGCAAAAATATATATTATAGCTTTAATCTGGGGAGCGACATTCATCCAGCTTTTTTTTAATTCCAGAGTGGAGATAGAAGAAGAGGTGATTCAGACATTTGCGGCATCGGATATGTCGGAATATCAGACAGATATCTTAATATGGGGAGAATATGGGGATGCTTCTTATGATGCACATACAGTCAGAAATATTCTGTTAAATACGGCATCCGCATTTGGCATGACGCAGGGGCAGGTAATGGACGGTCGTCATGATAAAACTGCAGATCAAACATTCTTTCATGCTCAAAACGGGGATCAGGAGCTCTCTCTTCAATTTGTGACGGATTCTGACAGCGGGAAGAGTTTTCTGATTACAGAATTGCGGTTGCCGGGTATGGAATCCGATGTAGCGGAAACCGTCAGGATGCTGGAAAATTTCTATGAGGACATTGGAATTGAGTATAAGAAAGGTATCTCTGTGCAGGGAAGCCGGCCGGAGTTCATGCATACAGAAGAAATGAAGGCTTTTGCAGATGACGTTTTGGAAGAAATTGACGGGCAGTCTGTCAGCAGTGTATATGGGGATGCGGCTGACGGCCATAGGACAGAGGATGTTCCGTTTACCTATATAGTATATGGCTATACCGGAGAACTGGCGGCTGATTCATATGTAAACGGCAAAAAGTCCAATATCTGTATTGTGTTTGATTATGACCCGGCAGAAAAGACGACAGACATCTGTGTGCGGTTTGCAGATTGATGAGGCAGTCTGAAATTTTCATAAAAATATAATTTTTTCTATATGCTTCTTCGACAATATATGGTAGAATTAATTAATTTTTCATTCTATGGAGCATTTACGGATCTGGAATGTATAAAATGATTGAATTCTGGGATAGGAGGAAAAGCATGTGAAGAATGGTTCGCCAAATATTATTGAGCTGCGGCAGATTACGAAGACCTATGAAAATGGCTATACTGCAGTGGAGAATTTTAATCTCGAAGTAAAACGGGGTGAATTTGTTACTTTTCTTGGTCCTTCAGGCTGTGGAAAAACCACGACTCTGAGAATGATCGCCGGATTTGAACTTCCGACGTCGGGGATGATACTGTTAAATGGAGAGAATATTACAAAGCTTCCGCCCAATAAGAGACCAATCAATACGGTGTTTCAGCGGTATGCATTGTTTCCTCATCTGAATATATTTGATAATATTGCATTTGGTCTAAAGTTGAAAAAGCTTCCAAAGGATGAAATCGTGAAAAAGGTAAAGCATGTTCTGGAAATCGTAGACCTTGAAGGATTTGAACGCAGAAAGGTTGGAACGCTTTCGGGTGGCCAGCAGCAGCGGATTGCAATTGCAAGGGCGCTGGTCAATGAACCGGAGATCCTGCTGCTTGATGAGCCGCTTGGGGCGCTGGATCTGAAAATGCGTAAGGAGATGCAGCTGGAACTGAAGAATATGCATGAACAATTGGGCATTACCTTTATATATGTCACGCACGATCAGGAGGAAGCGCTTACCATGTCTGATAAGATTGTGGTCATGTCGAACGGGCAGATCCAGCAGATGGGTGAGCCGGAGGATATCTACAACGAACCGAAGAATGCATTTGTTGCCGATTTCATAGGAGAGAGTAATATCTTTAACGGGATTATGACAGGAAAATTGAAAGCAAGGTTCTGTGGAGGAGAGTTTGAATGTGTGGATGATGTACCGGAGGGTACGTTGATTGATGCAGTTGTGAGACCGGAGGACGTCATTATTACATCACCTGAAAAGGGAACAATCAGGGGAACTGTAACCTCGGTTATATTCAAGGGAGTTCATTATGAGATTGCGGTTGCGTCCGGTAAGAATGAGATGGTCATTCAGTCCACCAAGGCGGCAAAGGTCGGCGAAGAGGTCGGAATGTGCGTAGAACCAGACGGTATACATATTATGCTTGCCGAAGATACGATTAACCGATTTGAAGCAGAGGTTACAAAGGAATACCGGCTTGTATTTAATGAGACAGAGATTGCCTGCGATCTGACTATGGTGGTTCCCGGCGCTTCCTTCAGTGCTGATGGAGAGCTGTTGGATACACACGGAGATGTCATGGATCCGGATGCGTTAAAGATCGTGATATCTGTAAAACCGGAAGATATCAGTATGAGTGACGATAAGAATCAGGGAATGATATCAGGACATATTATTAATCTGATTTATAAGGGGGATCATTACAGCTATGTTGTGCGGACGGATCTGGAGCACGATTTTATAGTGGATGATGAGTATTTGTGGAATATGGATGATTATGTCAGTCTTATTATTCCGGAAGAAAAGATGAAATTTTCTTTGAAGAAATAATGTTTGTCTGTTATGGATCTTACAAATCAGGAGGAGTAATATGTGCAAAAGTATTTTTTCACGGAAGCAGTTGGGGATTCCTTATATTCTGTTTCTGTTTTTGTTCGTGATCGCGCCATTGTTTGTGATCGTCTTTTTCGCATTTACCAATGGTGAGGGACAGTTTACAATGAAAAATCTGACCGGATTTTTTACAGATTCCAATACGCTTGGCACTTTGGCATACAGCTTTGGAATTGCGATTGTTACAACCTGTGTCTGTCTTTTGCTTGCCTATCCGGTTGCGTATATCCTTGCCAGAAGCCATATGAAGATGAAATCCGTAGTCATTATGATATTTGTCATGCCGATGTGGATTAATTTTACGCTGCGTATTACGGCTCTCAAGGAAATTCTGACAGTCATTGAAGGAAATCTGGCTTTTTATCCGTTTATGAATACTGTTATCGGAATGACATATGATTTTCTGCCGTTTATGATTCTGCCGATTTATACAACATTGATGAAGCTTGACAACAGTCTGCTGGAAGCAGCCAATGATCTTGGGGCCAGCGGTCGCCAGACGTTTTTCCATGTAACGCTTCCATTGTCAATGCCGGGTGTTGTCAGCGGCATTTCTATGGTATTTCTTCCGGCTATGACCAATTATGTTGTGCTGGATATGCTGTATAACAGTACCTATATTATGGGAAGTCTGATCGGCAGTTACTTCTCGGCATACAACTGGAACGGCGGTTCCATGATTGCGCTGATATTGCTGCTTATCATCTGTATTTTTACATTGGCGACCAATAGGGTGGCGGATGAAGATGCAGGAAACAGAGGGGGTGCGTTGTTATGATCAGAAAGCTGTTCAGGATAATCTTTATTTGTCTGGTTCTGTTGTTTTTATATGCGCCGATTCTGGTTCTGATGGTATACAGCTTTACGGATTCTGCCAATATCGGCGTCATCAGAGAGATTTCATTTGATAATTACATTACTTTATTTACGAAATCGGAGCTTCGGAGCATGATCTGGGGAACCATTGTGCTGGCTGTTTTGTCAGCAGTTCTTGCAACAATTCTTGGAACGCTGGGGGCAATCGGTGCCTTTTATTCCAAAAAGCAGATAATGGTGGCAATCAATACCGTCAATCAGGTGCCTGTGGTAAATGCGGATGTTGTGACAGGATTTTCCATCTGCATCTTACTGGCCGTTGTTGTGGGCGTCAGCAAGGATTCCTTCCTCCCCTTGGTGGCCGGTCATGTGACGTTATGTGCACCGTTTGTATATTTGTCGGTATTGCCGAAGCTAAAGCAGATGGACGGCAGTCTGTATGAGGCGGCCATCGATCTGGGAGCATCTCCGGCAACAGCGTTATGGAGAATCGTGATACCGCAGATTTTTTCCGGTATTATATCAGGATTTGCCCTTGCAATCACATTGTCGCTGGATGATTATTTTATAACCACATATACGAAGCCGGCGACCTTTGATACGATCAGTACCTATGTTGTTAATGCAACAAAGGGGGCGCAGACGGAGATCAAGACTGCGTTATGGGCGTTGTCAACCGTAATTTTTCTCATTGTTCTTTGTATTGTCGCAGCCATGAATTTTGCGGCATCCGTAAAAGAGAAGAACGGAAAGGCAGGTGCATAGGCATGGAGCGTAGGAAAGGTAATATGCGCAGGTTTGTAATCTGTATTCTGGCTGCATTGTTCCTGTGTATCGGTTCTGTTTCATCATTTCCTGTATTAGCAAAGCAGGAGGACGAACATACGGATTCCGGGAAGGAAGAAACCGTGGTTTTGCGTGTATGCAGCTGGGAGGAATACATAGATCTGGGGGACTGGGAGGAGGATGAGAGAATCGAACTCGATAACGGTGAGACAATCCTGGGAATAAACCCGATGGTGACTGATTTTGAGGAATGGTATTATGAAACCTATGGCATCCGGGTACAGGTTCAGTATTCCTGTTTTGGGACAAATGAAGATTTATATAATATGCTGACGCTCGGTGATACCTATGATCTGGTCTGCCCTTCTGATTATATGATTATGAAGCTGATGATGGAAGGCAGCCTGATACCGTATTCTGAGGAATTCTATGATACGGAGAATGCATATAATTATTATATTAACGGTGTTTCGCCATATATCAAAAATGCATTTGAAGAGAACCGGATTAACGGTGAAAGCTGGAGTAAATATGCGGCAGGATATATGTGGGGCGTAACGGGGATTCTCTATAATCCGGAAGAGGTTACGAGGACGGAGGCACAGAGCTGGGAAATTCTGAATAATCCCCGGTTTGCCAAGCAGGTAACGATGAAAGATAATGTCCGGGATTCTTATTTTGCGGCTCTTGGGATTCTGAGGAAAGAGCAGCTGTTGGATCAGGAGTTTATTGCTTCCGAAAATTATCATCAGGGACTTTCTTCTATTATGAATGACGTCAGCCCGGAGGCGGTTGCCGATGTTCAGGATATTTTGCAGGATATTAAGGATAATGTATATTCCTTTGAAACGGACAGTGGAAAAGCGGATATGATATCCGGCAAGGTGCTTGCCAATTACCAGTGGTCCGGGGACGCTGTATATGCCATGGATCAGGCCGAAGAGGAGGACTTCTATCTGAATTTTTCCGTTCCGCAGGAATGTACGAATCTGTGGTTTGACGGATGGGTCATGCTGAAGGATGGAATCGGTACAGATGCAGCTAAGCAGCATGCGGCAGAGGCATTTGTAAATTTTCTTTCCCGTCCCGATAATGTTGTGAGGAATATGTATTATATCGGGTATACTTCTGTAATCTCAGGCGGGGAAGATGATACTGTCTATGAGTATGCCAACTGGTGTTACAGTGCCGGAGACGAGGATACGGAAACAGTGGAATACCCTTTGGGATATTTCTTTTCGGGAGATAATGAGGATGAGAGATATATCATGACGGCTCCTGTTGACCAGACGGAGCGGCAGCTGTTCGCGCAATATCCTTCTGAAGACGTTATCCGCAGAAGTGCGATCATGCAGTATTTTGATGATGATGCAAATGCAAGAATCAATCAGATGTGGATCAATGTCCGATGTTATAATATCAAGGATGTTCCTATAGAAATATGGATATTTGCAGGAATTCTGTTGATCGGCGTGGCAGGGACAGTTGCAGCCGGAAAGCTTAGAAGCTATTAAATGCGCTGCCTGCTGTTGCGGGAGAAATCATCCGGATTGGAGGGATTTTATATGATCCTGGATGCGGAATATCCGGTTTGCCGAAGCATTACAAATGCTCCCTTCTATGATAAACAAGCTTTTATCTTTTTGCTTGTCTGTCAAAAAAGGGAGCATATTATGGTTTGTTCTGCAGCAGTCTTTTTTATTTATGAATTTTATAAGATAGAATAACCGTAACTGTTTACAATGGCTTCAATCCGGGAACCTGCTTTACACATCGGACAATCGTCATGTGGGTAGGTCTTATAATCCGGAAGGTCCTTGGTATCAAACAGTGTATGCACTGTATAACCGTCTACCTTCGGAGTTGCGGAGAAGATGGCGGAGATGCCGGAAATCTTGCCGCCGTAATATTCGATACATTCCAGACTTTTCTTAATGGTCTTGCCTGTGGTTGCGGATGCCAGCAAAAGCAGGATATTCTTGCCTTTGATCATCGGCTGCAGGTTATCCCTGAAAATGAGCTGTCCGGAGCTGTGTACTTCAGGCGTTATGATATAAATGGTCTGGTGCTGGTTCATGGATACAATACCGTGTTCGGTTAGTGCATCGGCCAGATAAGCGCCGATGACTTCTGTTCCATCCATGCATACAATGGTATCTACAATGGTAGTTGCCATATATTCTGTCGCCATGGATTTTGCAGCAGACTGTGCCATTTTTTTTCGTACTTTTAAGGTAGTCATATCAATATACTGGTTGATATGGGAGTGGTTCGTTGCAAAATGTCCGTTTACCACGCTGATGTTCAGTGAGTTATTGTAAGATGAATATAATTTGATTGGTTCGTTATTCATAAATGTGTCCCTTTCTATCGTTGATTTATTTTATACAATTTCAAGAATTGTATTAACCAGTAAGTCATTCTGCTTCGGATTCATAAAGCAGAAACGAATGTAATGATTGTCCAGTCCTGTAATATCGGAGCAGTTTCTGATATAAAGCTCCCGTTTCATACAGTGTTCAGCTACATCCTGTGCGGTAAGATCCTCCTTGAGCAGTCTGATCAGAATAAAGTTTGCGGCCGGCTTGTAGAGTCTGATGGTTTTCCGGCTTGCAAGGGCGGAGACAACAAGATTCCGTTCCGTATTAATCATAATATTTGTGTTTTTGATATAGGAGGCGTCTTTCAGCATTTCGATGCCTGCAGCTTCTGCCAGTCTGCCGACCGGATATGGAAAATGTGCAATGTCCAGTGTTTTTTGTAAAACTGTATTTGAGAAAATGACATAGGCCAGACGGAGTCCCGGTACCGCAAAAAATTTGCTGGTATTTCTTAAAACGGCGACATGCTCATATTCATCCGCCAGAGAAACGGCAGTAGCGTCCTTGTAATCCTTTACAAATTCCATATATTTTTCATCTATCACAAGAAAGATACCATGCTCTTTGCATGCTTCCGCAATGGATGTGACGGCCGCCTTATCAATCATCTGGGAGGTTATACAGTTCGGATTCGATAAAAACACCATATCCAGATCATCATTTAACAGAGGAATAAAGGCGTCTGTATCCAGTGCAAAGCTGTCTTCTTCTTTTGTTTCATAATAACTGATCTCACAGCCGTGTAGCCGGAGTATCGCTTCGTAATGCTGGGCGCCCGGAGTTACCAGCAGGGCTTTTTTCGGACTGTTGAATTCAATCAGCAGCTTGAGCAGCTCATAGGAGCAGCTTCCGATTGCGATATGGTCCGCAGATATATTGCAGTACTCAGAAATACTTTCTTTTAAGCGCTTGTATGAGGTATCAGGATATAAATTCAGCTGGCTAACATTGTTTGAAATGGCGTTTGTCACTGAAGTGGGAATACCCAGAGGATTCATGTTCAGATCAAACCTGACAGTCTCCTGTTTATCAATGAGGTTTCCGCCAGAAAGATTTAATGTATTTTTTCCCATAAAAATTTCCTCTTTTTCTATATATGATATTTCAAAAAATGTAATATTTTGTTATAATCAAAATATACGTCTTTTAATAATTATACAGATTATAAAGTTTAAATACAAGACCAATACTTGTTTTTTAGGAGAAAATCATATGAAGGGAATCGTAGAACAATATGCCAAGGGAGAATTTAATGTAGACAGACCCAGTATCGGAATATCGGTAAGCAAGCTGGAGATGTCGGTGGAAGCAGGCTCTGTTTATACCGGCAGCTTTCAGATCGTATCAACCAATGACCGTCTGATTAAGCTTATGGTCTATGACAGCAGATATCTGATTGACTTCAAAAACCATACCTTTGTCGGAAAGAAAAATACGATTGAGTATTCCTTTGACGCAAGCGGACTGGAAAGAGGAAAAAGCTTCAAAGGACATATCAATATTATCACTGACGGAGGAGAGTTCAGAATTCCGTATGATATTGAAGTTGTGAATCCATATATAGAAGCGGGAGAACGGAAGATTGAAGACCTGTTCCAGTTTGCCTCTTTTGCAGAGGAAAACTGGGACGAAGCAATCCGGATCTTCGGCAGTGAGGATTTTGTCAGAACCTTTCTGCGGGAGGACGAGGATGTGAAGAGAGTCTATGACAGCCTGAATCTGTCTCTTTCCATCAATCAGGCCATGGAGGAATTCCTTGTCTATACGCACAAAAAGAGGGCGCTGACGCTTACGGCCAATCAAAAAGAGATTATGATTGAGATGCCGGAGGAGTTGGTATGCGCAACGATTTCCATCAATAAAAACACCTGGGGCTATACCCATACCAAGATATCCTCCGATTGTGATTTCCTGATTCCGGATACTGACAGAATCAGCGGACATGACTTTACGGGGAATAACTATGACCTGAATTTTCTGATCGATCCTGCAAAGATTCCGGAAGGCGTATCTGCGGGCTACATCCGTTTTAAGAATGCATATCAGACAATACAGGTAAAAATCAGTATAAAAAAACCGGTTGTGGTCAAGGTGCCTGCAAAGACCCGGCATAACAATTTTATGATTAAAAAGAGCGAGGAAGCGCTGGTGCGGTCCTATATTGCATTCAGGACGGACAAGCTGTCCCTTACGGAGTATACGAAGGAGACCAGAGATGCCCTTGAGACGCTTTTAAAGTACAGACCGGAGGACAATCTGTATCGTCTGGGGATTCTGCATATGCAGCTGTTAGACGGGAAAACAGATTTTGTGGAACAGGAATTTGTCCGGATCGATGCAGATTCTGATGCGGATGTGGTGGGAGATATGGAGCAGTGTTACTACAGCTATTTAAAGTCCCTGCTGCATAAGGAGCCTGCCATGATCGAGGAAACGGCAAAGCTTGTGCGTGAGAAGTTCAATAAAGGCAAGAACAAGCTGTTTTATTTTTGGCTTCTGTTGTTTGTGGATTACCAGTATACAGAGGATAAATGGATTCTCTATGAGGATATACAGAAGCTGTATGAGGAAGGAATCAACAGCCCTGTCATTTATTTTGAAATCTGCGATATGTTCAATAAACAGCCGCTCATGATGAAGAAGATTGCGCCGCTTGAGATTTCGTCAATCCGATGGGGACTCAGGAACGAGTTCATTTCGGAGGATGTGATCGTTGAATTTGTGAAGGTTGCCGCAAGGATGAAGGAATTCGATATACATTCTTTTAAAATGCTGGAGAATATCTATGCAGTAAAAAGAGATATGAATACCCTCCAGGTTATTTGCAGCATCCTGATTAAAAATCAGAAATATGATCTGGTCTATCATAAATACTACAGGGATGCTGTAGAGGCAGGATTGAAATTTGTAGGCTTAAATGAATGCTTTATTAAAAGCATCAGTAAACGGGAGTACGAGGTCATCCCGGATACGATCCTCCGGTATTTCAATTATAAAAACACATTAAATGACGACGAGCTGGCGTATCTGTATGCAAATGTAATCTTTAACAAGGATCAGAACCGTACGGTATACAATGATTATGTTCCGGCAATCGAAAGCTTTATGGAGCGGATGATCGTGCAGGGAATTGTGACGGATGACCTGACCATGATCTATGATGAATTTTTGGATCCGGAAAATGTCAGCCCGGAATTTGCTTCCAAGCTGATTAATATTATTTTTAAAAGAAAATTCGTATGCGAGAATAAGAATATCGTGTCGGTAATCGTCAGCCACGAGGAGCTGGAAAAGACAGAGCAGGTAAAGGTTGTAAACGGAGAGGCCTATATCGATATCATTTCTCCTTCCGCCATACTGACCCTGCTTGACGACAGGGGCGGCAGATACATCAATACGATTCCGTATCGTCTGGAGCGGATTGTAGATGAGAAAAGTTATCTGGAAATCTGTAAGGAGTATAATCCGAAGGATTACCGCCTGCTGATTTATCAGTATAATGAAATAGAGGAATTTACATATAAGGATGCCAGGGAAGTAAATCTTGCCAGAGAAATTGCATCCTGTTCAAGTATCAGCTACGGAATGAAGCAGAAGGCGCTGCTTCACATTGTAGAATATTATCATGAGAATTTTGATGCGGATATTCTGTTAAAGTACATGGTCAGACTGGATCTGGATTATGTGCATATATCAGATGCGGCAAGGGTAATCAATTATTACATTGCACTTCGCATGTATGATCAGGCTTTTGAGGGTATCCGCAGATTTGGCTATGTGGATGTGGATGTGGATGAACTGATCAAAATTGCAGAATACGGAATCGCAGACAAGCGTTATAACGGAGACCGGCTGGTAACTTCCATCTGCGTGTATCTCTACAGGAGAGGTTATGCCGGACAGAAGATTCTGGCGTTCCTGATAAATAATTACAACGGTTCCCTGGAGGAAATGGCCAACCTGTTCAAGGCAGTCAATACAAATTACAGAAACATTGATCTGTTGTCAGAGAATATACTTGCACAGATGATGTTTGCGGATGGTTATACGGAGTCCATATACGATATTTTTGAGGTGTATTATGCAGGCAGAAGCAGGGGCATGGTGGTTAAGGCTTTTCTGAAATACTGTGCGCATCAATATCTGATTAAGGATTTGAAAATTCCTGCAAATGTAATGGAGTGTCTGTATAAAGAGGTAATTAAGGCAAATATTACGGATGAGATTTCCAAGATGGCGCTGCTGTATTATTTCAGTAATTGCGGCGGCAGATATTCGGCAGAGCAGAAGGGCTGGATCAGGGAGACGGTACGGCAGTTTGTAGAGGCGAGCAAGATTCTTCCGTTCTTTAAGGAATTTGCTTCCTTCGTAACACTGCCGGGAGATATGAAGTTCAAGACCTATCTGATTTTTAAAGGGGAAAGCGGAAGACAGATCTGGGTAAGCTACAGCTTTGGTCCGGAGAGCAGTAATATGGGGCATTATAAGTCTGAGCGGATGAATGAAATCATATCGGGGATCTATGTAAAAGAGGTTGTAGTATTCCACGGTGAGACGCTGATCTATTCGATTGACGGACCGCAGAAGGGGAATTCTTCCATTGTGGAAAGCGATATCTTAAAGAATACGACCTATCACAGAAAGGACAGCAACCGGTTTGAGCTGATCAACAGTATGTTAGTCAGTCAGGAGACAAGAAATGATCAGGAATTGATTCAGGCAATGGATACTTATCTGAACAATACCCATTTCTTTGAGGAGAATCTGAGGATATTGTAGATGCGTCTAAAGGCGGCAATACGATTTGAAGGTGAGGAAATACCATGGATGAAAATAAGCTGTATATTGGGTTGGATCTGAGTCCGGAATACACCCAGCTCAGTTATTACAAGGAGGATATCGGAGAGCCGGAATCCATTTACCATAATGATTCGAAGGATACTTATCTGCTTCCGAATATTATGTTTTACAGTGTGAATGACAAAAATATGGAATCTGATCTGCCGAAGAAGTATGCGGGCTGGTGTGTTGGCAGCAAGGCTTCCGCCAGACGGTTTAAAGAGGATGGAATTCTGGTTGACAGGCTGTATCAGAAGGTAATGGATAATGAGGAAGTCGAAATCTATGACCGGACATATCAGGCCAAGGAGCTTCTGGTTATGATGCTGGTGCTGCATATCAGACAGTTTACCGAACGTGTGCCTGAACGGCAGCTTGAACGGCTGGTGGTCACAATTGCCGATACGGATATTCTTCTGATTAAAGCAGTACGCGGTCTGATGAAGGAGCTGAAGCTTACGGAGGAACGGTTTGAGATTGTCAGCCATCTGGACAGTGGACTTTATTATATCTTTAACCAGCCGGAATCTTTAAGAAATAACAGCGTTCTGCTGTTTGATTTCAATAACGGAGGGATGGAATCTTACCGGATTGACATTACCAGAAACAAGACGCCGGAAATGATCGATGTGGTATATCAGGATCTGAAAAAAAGAATCAATTACTCTGTATTTCGCAGAGATAAAGAGGATTTGGATGATTTATTTACGGAAGTTGCAAAGGAAGCGCTTTCCGAGGTCTATGTATCTTCTGTATTTCTGACCGGAATCGGATTTTCAGATAACTGGATGAAACGGTCTGCCGCAGTGCTTTGTCAGGGAAGGCGGGTTTTTGTAGGACAAAATATTTATACAAAGGGTGCCTGCTATAGAGCATATGGAGGGATGCATGCGGCAGTTCTTGGCAAATATATCCGAAAGACAAAATATACGGTAAGAACAGATATTGGAATCAGTCTGATGGATGAGAAGGATACCTTTTATCCGATTGCACAGGCCGGTGAGGAATGGTTCAATACCAGAGGCAAGCTGTACATTTTTCCGGATGAGACGAACAGGCTTGAGCTGATTTACCGGGATGTTCTGACGGGGGAATCGGAAAGAGAGCATATTGAGATTCACGGGCTGCCGGTCAGACCGCCGAGGACGACCAAATTGTCTTTGGAAGTGGAATTCTACAGTGCGGATAAAGGTGCAGTTGTGATCCGGGATGAGGGTTTTGGAAGCCTGTTTCCATCTACCAATAAAATATACAGAAAGGAATTCAGTCTGAATTCTGAAAAAGAGAAGGAAAGGGATATTCGGGATGAGTAAAATAATCATATGTAAAACGAAAAATGCAGATAACCCATATACCTTTTTGAATACAAAGGTAGCAGTGTATTCCTATGAGGAATTGTGCTATTACATTTATAACAATGTCGTGCTGATCGGTGAGGAGGATATTTCCGCAAAGCTTTCCGTATGGATCAGGCAGGAGCTTGAGATGCCGGAGCTTGCAGACAAGCTGGATGGTCTGTTGGACAAGCATGCCTTTGTCCAGGATCTGATGATTGAGATCCTTGTAGCGGGAGATTATTACAGCAATGATGAGATCAGAGGCTTTATGGCTGAATGTCAGAGGCTGCGTTCGCTGAAGACGTATGAGCTGGATAAGCTTCGGGGAGACGGATATCTGAAATATAAGCATTATATAAAGGCGGGAGCCATCTATGATGACATTATTGCGGACAGGGAAGCAATCGGTGCGCACGATGCATTTTTAGGAAACGTGTATCATAATAAGGCAGTTTCCCTGGCCGGCAATCTTCAGATGGAGGAGGCAAAGGAGTGTTTTATCAAGGCTTTTTCCCTGAATGAAAATAACGAATCCCTGATTGAATATTTTTGTGTTCTTGCAGTCACGGTCGATACATCCACGCTGCAGAAGGAAATCAAACGCCGCGGCATGCCGGAAAATTTCCTGGATGATCTGATGATGGAGGTCGGAGATTCCAAAGAGGATGTGCGGGAGATGCCGATTTATAATAAGGTACAAAAAGCCATTTATAACCGTCTGCATGGGAATCTGGAGGATTATGACAAAAGAATGGATACGATTCTTTCCGAACTGAAGGATCAGTTCCGGGAGCAGCTGGTATAAGGACAGTGAAAAAAGCTGTTGACATGAAAAACAGATCTGTTGTAGTAT
The DNA here is from genome assembly GCA_947632705.1 of uncultured Coprococcus sp. Lineage (GTDB taxonomy): Bacteria > Bacillota > Clostridia > Lachnospirales > Lachnospiraceae > Coprococcus. Next base: position 14,498 of record CANRQE010000027.1, read on the forward strand.
TATAGGCAGATTTTATGCTGCAAAGGTAAGGATGAAGAGGAGTAGCAATAACCGGACTTACAGAGAGGAGAATCCGCAGGCTGGAAGATTCTCTAAGGAAAGGCTTGTGAAGGTAGCTTCTGAACTGCATGACTGAAGGTATAGTAGGTTGTGACGGCTCGTCCCCGTTACAGGATATGATGAGAGATAAATCAAGGTGGTAACGCGCATATACGCCCTTTGAAGCTTATGGCTTCGAAGGGCTTTTTATGTAACAGAATATTTTTCCGGATGTTTTCGTGTCTGGGAACATTCTGTTAAGATGCCGCCGGTATTTTGCGAAGAGAGGAGTTTATAAGGGTGAAGGAATTGGAAAAAACATATAATCCGGGAGAAATAGAGGAACGGTTATATAGAAAATGGGAAGAGAAGAATTATTTCCACGCCGAGGTGGACAAGAGTAAAAAGCCGTTTACGATTGTAATGCCGCCTCCAAATGTAACCGGTCAGCTTCATATGGGACATGCTCTGGATAATACCATGCAGGATATTCTGATCCGGTTTAAAAGAATGCAGGGATACAGTGCCCTGTGGCAGCCCGGGACAGATCATGCCGCAATTGCAACAGAGGTTAAGGTTACGGAAAAATTAAAGGAAGAAGGCATTGACAAGAAGGAAATCGGGCGTGAGGAGTTCTTAAAGCATGCGTGGAAATGGAAGGAAGAATATGGCGGAAGAATCGTGAACCAGTTAAAGAAACTGGGCTCCTCCGCTGACTGGAGCAGAGAACGGTTTACCATGGATGAGGGCTGTTCCAATGCCGTCAAGGAAGTATTTGTCAATCTGTATGAAAAAGGGTATATCTACAGGGGCTCCAGAATCATTAACTGGTGTCCGGTATGCAAGACCTCAATCTCTGATGCGGAGGTAGAACATGTGGAGCAGGCGGGACATTTCTGGCACATTCTCTATCCGGTGGTCGGAGAAGAGGGTCAGTATGTAGAGATTGCAACAACCCGTCCGGAAACCCTGTTGGGGGATACTGCGGTTGCTGTGAATCCGGAGGATGAAAGATATCAGGGCCTGGTCGGTAAGATGTTGAAGCTGCCGTTGACAGACAGAGAAATTCCGGTAATTGCCGACCCGTATGTTGATATGGAGTTCGGAACAGGTTGTGTAAAGATTACGCCTGCACATGATCCGAACGACTTTGAAGTCGGAAAACGGCATCATCTTCCGGAGATCAATATATTAAATGACGATGCTACGATCAATGAACTGGGCGGAAAATATGCGGGCATGGACCGCTATGAAGCAAGGGCGGCCATGGTTGCCGAATTAGAGGCACAGGGATTACTGGTCAAGGTAGAAGACCACAGCCACAATGTAGGAACCCATGACAGATGCAAGACGACGGTGGAGCCAATGATCAAGCCGCAGTGGTTTGTACGCATGAAAGAAATGGGGGAAGCCGCGCTTGAGATCATAAAGACGGACGAATTATCCTTTGTTCCGGAGCAGTTTGATAAGACCTATATCCATTGGCTGGAAAATATCCGGGACTGGTGTATTTCCCGGCAGCTATGGTGGGGCCACAGGATTCCGGCATGGTATTGTGATGACTGTCATGAACTCATTGTATCCAGAGAGGTTCCGACGGTATGTCCAAAATGCAAAAGCACGCATCTGACACAGGATGAGGATACGCTGGACACCTGGTTTTCTTCCGCACTCTGGCCGTTTTCTACCCTTGGCTGGCCGGAAAAAACGCCGGAGATGGAGTATTTCTATCCGACAGATGTATTAGTTACCGGATATGACATTATCTTCTTCTGGGTTGTCAGAATGGTATTTTCTGCATTGGAGCAGACCGGAAAAAGTCCGTTCCGACATGTCCTGATTCATGGACTGGTGCGGGATGACCAGGGAAGGAAAATGAGCAAGTCCCTTGGAAACGGGATCGATCCGCTGGAGGTAATTGAGAAATATGGTGCGGATGCGCTGCGGCTTACCCTGATTACAGGCAATGCTCCCGGAAATGACATGCGTTTTTATTGGGAACGTGTAGAAAATTCGAGAAATTTTGCAAATAAGATCTGGAATGCCAGCCGTTTCATTATGATGAATATAGAAAAGGCGGATATCTCGGATGTGAAGCTGTCCGATCTGAAGCTGGAAGACAGATGGATTCTTTCAAAGGTCAATGATCTGGCTGTCGAAATGACTGACAATATGGAAAAATACGAGCTGGGGATTGCCGTTTCCAAGGTGTATGATTTCATCTGGGAGGAATTCTGCGACTGGTATATTGAAATGGTAAAACCAAGGCTTTACAGTGACACGGATGAAACCAAGGCAGCTGCGCTGTGGACACTGCAGACAGCATTGATTCAGGCATTGAAGCTTCTGCATCCGTATATGCCGTTTATTACGGAAGAAATCTTCTGCAATATTTCAGAGGAAGAATCCATTATGATATCCAAATGGCCGGTATGGAAAGAGGAATGGAGCTTTCAACAGGATGAGGCTGCTGTGGATACAATCAAAGCCGCCGTCCGTGCAATCAGAAATCTGCGTACCGGTATGAATGTGGCGCCAAGCAAAAAAGCCAAGGTGTATGTGGTCTCTGCAAAACCGGAGATACAGGAAATCTTTTGTGTATCAAAGAACTTCTTTGCAACGCTTGCATATGCCAGTGAAGTGGAGGTACAGGCCGATAAAACAGGAATTGATGAAACTGCCGTGTCTACCCTGATTCATGATGCCGCTATCTATATCCCGCTTGCGGAATTGGTAGATATCGAAAAAGAAAGGGAACGGCTGAAAAAGGAACAGACCCGGTTGGAGGGAGAGATCAAACGTGCTTCCGGCATGCTTTCAAATCCGAAATTTGTGGATCAGGCACCGGCGGCAAAGGTAGAGGAGGAAAGAGCCAAGCTTGCGAAATATACGGAGATGAAGGCACAGGTAGAAGACAGACTGGCTCAGCTTGTCCGGTAGGATAAAAATGCAATTGCTGAAAGCTGGAATTTTACAGTATTCATTGTAAAATTCCGGCTTTTTTTCCAATGATTTCCAATACACGGCATTTGTTTTTTATAAATTGACGGAAACAGGATGAAAATGCAAAAAGGAAATTTTTGATTGCTGCTTACAAGTATATTGCAATGAAATCTGCAAAGAATAAAAGTATCAGAGACGAACTCTCTGTATGCTATATTTGTGGAGGTAAAAGGAAATGGCAAGTAATTATTCAAACAGCTCTAACAAGAGTTCAAATTGCAGTAATGCATCCAATGCATCAAATGCATCAAATGCATCCAATGCTTCAAATGCATCCAATGCATCAAACGCATCTAATGCATCCAATGCATCAAACGCATCCAATGCTTCTAATGCATCTAACAAAGCATCAAACAAATCTTCAAACAAGGCTTCAAACAAGTCTTCCAACAAGTCAGGCAGCAATATGTCAAATGACACAGACTATCTCTAGGTGCTGTTTAAGTCCTGACTGAAAAGATACCATCCGTAGAAAAGATTCTGCGGGTGGTATTTTATTTTTACAAACGGAGCATTTTATTTTTTCAGATACATTGATTATAGTAGGTATCAATGCTAAAATAAAAAACGGGAGAAATGGAAAGAACATGGAAACAAACAAAAGGAAAGGATGGCTGCTCTGGCTGTCTGTTTTTGTCATATGCATATCTGTCTGGTGGTTGATTTTATTCATGATAAAACGTGGGGAAAAACTGGCCGGGGAATCGGAAACCTCCGATACGGTTACAGAGGAATCTGCAAAAGAAGCTGCCGGAACAGAAAATATGGAAGCCATCGCAGAAGGAACAATCCTGCCGGAGGAAACTGCTACTGCTGAGGCCTTATCTGAATCTGAAACCGGAGAGGAAGAAGCAGCCACAGAACCGGAAAAAGACGGAGAAGAGGTCATCCGACAGGCTCTGGAGGAAATGCTTCAGGAGATGACACTTGAGGAAAAAGTGGGGCAGATGTTTTTTATCCATGCTGATGGCGGTGTGCCGCAGGAGGCATTTGACAATTACCATATTGGCGGCGTTTTGTTATTTGGTGAAGATTTCCAAGGAAAAACGCCGGAAACTCTGGTACAATATATTCAGGGATTTCAGGAAAACAGTAAATATCCGCTTCTCATCGGAACGGATGAAGAGGGCGGAACCGTCAGCAGACTCAGCGGCAATTCTGCATTAGTGGAGGAAGCCTTTCAGTCCCCGCAGAATCTCTATGAAAAAGACAGATATGATGCGATTGAAGCAGATACGCATTATAAGGCACAGCTGCTGTTATCCTATGGGATTAATGTCAATTTTGCACCGGTGTGCGATCTTGCTTTTGGTCCGGAAGACTTTATGCATAAAAGAGCCTTTGGTACAAATGTGGAGGAAACCTGTCAATATGTCAGTCTGGTCGTTCAGGTCATGGAGGAGGAACGGATCGGCAGCGTATTGAAGCATTTTCCCGGATATGGAAGTAATGGGGATACGCATAAAAGTATCATTACCGACGCCAGAGAATTTTCAGAATTTGAAGCTATGGATTTTCTCCCTTTCTCAGCGGGAATTACATCCGGTGCGGATTGTGTCATGGTGTCCCATAATATCGTGACTGCGATGGATGAAACGCATCCGGCATCACTTTCTCCGGCTGTGCACAGGATTCTCAGGGAAGAGCTGGGATTTGAAGGGGTCATTATAACGGATGATCTGGGAATGTCGGGCGTTACACAATATGCAGATGCGGGTGAGGCAGCAGTTTTGGCGGTACAGGCCGGAAATGATATGCTGCTATCGGAACAGTATCCGGAGCAGTATCAGGCAGTTTTAGATGCAGTGAACGAAGGAGTGATTCCGGAGGAGCAGATTGATGACGCCGTCCTTCGGATCTTAAGATGGAAATATGATTTAGGATTATTGGAAAATATAAGTGATGATGGGAGATAGAAGATAGTGAGGATTCTGTTTTTTATTCCGCTTGCAGCATTTCCGGTGGTCATGCTGATGTTGTTTGTGTACATAAAAGCTGGGAAGGGCAAGGTTTCAACAAAGCTGATGGGACTGCTGGTCGCAATGGGTGGGATTAGCACCATTCCAATCGCAATGCTGGAATTTTTCGGAGATATCTGGCTTCTTGGATTACATATACCGGAGAATATGAAAGTGCTGGTTGAGTTCTTTCTGATTGTCGGAGTTGTAGAGGAACTTGGCAAATATTTGTTTCTGGTATTGCTGACCTGGAAGCATCCGTGTTTTAAACACAGCTACAGTGCAATTGTATATGCGGTATGTACCTCGTTGGGATTTGCTTTGGTTGAAAATATTTTATATGTGATGCTTGGCGGTTTCAGTATCGGGATTCTCCGTGCATTTACGGCAGTACCGCTTCACTGCGTACTGGCCATACTGATGGGTTTTTTATATGCTATCGGGCGAGAGGCGGCTTATCAGAAAAATATCGGAAAAAGCGTGTTCTTCATGGCGCTTGCTTATGTGATCCCTGTATTGATTCATGGATTTTATGATGTCATGGCAGATCGTGTCTCGGAGAGTGGTAGAGATTTTACTGCGTTTGTTTTTGTAGTCATTGTATTGTTGACGGTCGGAACGGTGATTCTGTTTTATAGTTCCAAACGTAATCACAGACTGGACGGGCTGCCTGATACGCTTTACCCTGAAATACCGGCCGACCCATACAGTTATCCGCAGATGCCTGTATACTACGGGATGATGCCGTACGGAGGGATGCCGCCGAATGTTGGGATGCAGCCATACGGAGGAATGCAGCCAAATGTTGGAATGCTGCCGTATGGAGGAATGCAGCCAAATGTCGGGATGCAGCCGTATGGAGGAATGCAGCCAAATGTTGGGATGCCGCCATATGGAGAGATCCAGCCGAATGTTGGGATGCCGCCATACGGAGGAATGCCGCCAAATGTCGGGATGCCGACGTATGGAGGAATGCAGCCGAATGTTGGAATGTCGCCATACGGAGGGATGCCGCCAAATGTTGGAATGGCACCGTACGGAGGAATGCAGCCAAATGTCGGAATGCCGCCATACGGAGGGATGCAGCCAAATATCGGGATGGCACCGTGCGGAGGGATGCAGCCGAATGTCGGAATGCCGCCATACGGAGAGATCCAGCCAAATGTTGGAATGCCGCCATATGAAGGGATGCCGCCATATGAAGGGATGCCGTCGTATGGAAGAGAGCAGGCGGGGAATGGAGCCGTTTCAGGAGCAGCATACTATGCGGCTACGGAGTACGATAATATGTATCCGGATTATAATGTGTGGCAGGGCTGTGTGCTGCCGCCCGATCAGCCGGATGTGCTGTATGCGCCCGGCAGAACGAATACACAGGAAGATCTCAGATAAGAACGGTTATACAGGCTTGTTGTATGGCCGTTTTTTACTGTTTAAAATCGGGACAAATCAGGGACGAATACATGCATATCACATATCATGTAATAGGGAAAACTTTTTTTGAAGGGAATTCTCTATAGAAAATGAGGTGATAGCATGAGATTTCATAGTATCCCCATCAGGGATATTTTAAAAGAGGCAGTGCATTATGGCGGATTGATCGTAGATGTCAGAAGCAGCGAGGAATTTTTAAACGGACATATTCCGATGGCGATCAATGTTCCGATTGATGATATAAAAAACGGAAACTATTCTCTTCCTAAGGGCAAACATCTGCTGCTTTACTGCAAATACGGCGGAGCCAGTGCACTGGCTTCCAAGCTGCTCAGTGAAGCAGGGTATCAGGTCATCAATACCGTTGGCGGTCTCGTCCAGTACAGGGGTGCTTTAAGCAGCAAGAAATAACCTGAAGAAACGGAAGCTAAATCTTCAGCCATACAGTTGACATTAAAAAATAAAAACTTTATTATTGAACAAGGAACAAAAGAAACAGGAGATCATATGAGCAGGATTGAACTGATAGCACCATGCCATTTTGGCTTGGAATCTGTTTTAAAAAAGGAAATTACGAATCTGGGATATGAAATTGTTCTGGTGGAGGATGGCAGGATTACATTTGCCGGAGAAGAAGATGCCGTTGCCAGGGCGAATATGTTTATCCGTACAGCAGAGAGGATTATGTTAAAATGCGGAAGCTTCCGTGCGGTTACATTTGATGAACTGTTTGAAGGAACCAGAGCCATTCCTTGGGAACGTTATCTTACCCGGGATGCAAGGTTTTGGGTATCCAAGGCGTCTTCTAATAAGAGCGCGTTATTCAGCCCATCTGACATCCAGTCCATTGTCAAAAAGGCAATGGTGGAACGCCTGAAGGAAACATACCGGGTATCATGGTTTTCAGAAGACGGTCCTGATTATCCTGTCAGAGTGTTTATTCATAAAGATGTCGTAACAATTGGTCTGGATACATCCGGCGTGTCTTTGCATAAAAGAGGATACCGGAAGCTGACGGGCAAGGCACCGATTTCAGAGACGCTGGCATCTGCCCTGATTCTGCTGACTCCGTGGAACAAAGACCGGATTCTGGTGGATCCGTTTTGCGGAAGCGGAACCTTTCCGATAGAGGCGGCTATGATCGGAGCCAATATCGCACCGGGCATGAACAGGGAATTTCTTGCAATGGAGTGGCCGAAGCTTGGAAGTAAAAAAATGTGGTACAATGCCGTGGATGAAGCAGCAGACCTGGCAGATCCTGATGTAAAGATGAATATTCAGGGATATGATATAGACGGAGATGTCGTCAGATGTGCGATGGAAAATGCCAAAGCGGCGGGCGTTTTGCAGCATATCCATTTCCAGCAGAGGGATGTAAAGGATCTGCGGCATCCGAAAAAATACGGATTTATTATAACAAATCCGCCATATGGCGAAAGACTGGAAGAAAAGGAAGCTTTGCCGGAGTTGTATCGCACGATCGGGGAGAGCTTCCGTATGCTTTCAGACTGGTCCATGTTTTTGATTTCTTCCTATCAGGATGCAGAAAAATATATTGGGAGGAAGGCCGATAAAAACCGAAAGATTTATAATGGGATGATCAAATCCTATTTCTATCAGTTTATGGGGCCAAAGCCACCAAAGAGAAAGCGTGAAGAAAATTGAAAAAGGCTTTAGTGTGTATCATCCTTCTTCTGGCTTTTGGTATTTTGCTCTTCTATGGATTGTTCAGACATCCTGCCGTCCGGATTGAGAAAAACCAGTCGGCGGAGCCTGCTGCAGAGGATATGATGCAGCAGATTGCAAATCATGCCAACGAAGAGGGAGTGAAATTATATATTAATGATGAAGAGATTACGGATAACCGTTATCAGGTGTTCTTAAGCGATCATATGAATATTATGATGCCGGTGGAAGCTCTGGTTGATAAAATGGACTGTTCTGTCAATATCTATTCAAACGGAACGATCTCTCTTGAAAAAGGGGACAATCTGGTTAAGGTTTACAGGGATTCAGCGGTAGAAAATATCAATGGTACAATCATTTCTTCAAAAGACAAGACAATGGTGCTGGATTCGGTTTTGTATGTACCGGTCAACGGTATCTGTGAAGCTTTGAATTACAGCTGCCAGTATGATTATGAGAAAAACAGGGCGGTCCTGGAGCGGCTTTCCGTAGAAGAAAAGCTGCCGGTTGCATATGATATGCGGGAAAACGGACGCGTTACGCCTGTCAGGGATCAGGGCATCTATGGTACATGCTGGGCATTTGCCTCTCTGGCGGCATTGGAGACGACGCTGATGCCGGAGGAGGAACTCATTTTTTCCGTGGATCATATGACGTTAAATAACAGCTTCAGTATCAGCCAGTTCGACGGCGGACAATATACGATGAGTATTGCCTATATGGCCGCATGGCAGGGACCCGTTCTGGAAAAGGACGATCCATACGGAGACAACCAGACCGTGGACAGACTGACCGCAGTCAAGCATCTGGAGGAAGCACAGATCATCAGCGATAAAGACTATGACGCAATCAAGTCTACTGTATACAAATATGGCGGCGTCGAAACCGTCATTTACTGTGACCTGGAAAATGCGGACAGCAGTTCCAGTTATTATAATAAGACGCGGGCGGCTTATTATTATGACGGAGACCGGGCGCCAAACCATGATATTGTCATTGTCGGCTGGGATGATCATTTCCCAAAGGGATATTTTAATACGGAGCCGGAGGGCGACGGTGCGTTTATCTGCAAGAACAGCTGGGGAAAAGAGTTCGGAGAGGACGGATATTTTTACATTTCCTATTATGATACGAATATCTGTAATTACAGTGTGGTTTATACGAAGCTTGGAGACAGCGATAACTATGATAAGATTTACCAGTCCGATTTGTTGGGATGGGTAGGGCAGCTTGGTTATAATAAGGAAGATGCTTATTTTGCAAACGTATATACTGCAGGTAAGAATGAAACCTTAGAGGCCGTATCCTTTTACGCCACCGGGGATGTCAGTAATTATGAGGTTTATATTTCCACTGATTTTGAGGACAAGGAGGATCTGAATGACCGGATTCTGGTGGCAAAGGGAGAAATGGAATATGCCGGTTACTATACTGTCAGTCTGAATGAGCCGGTGAAGCTGCCGGATGATCAGAAATTTGCGGTCATTGTCTATATTCATACGCCGGGCGCAACCCTTCCGATTGCCGTGGAATACTATACGGATGATAAAACGGCCAATTTTGACATTTCCGATGGGGAATCCTATATCAGCTTATATGGCTCTTACTGGTATAGCGCAGAAAAGGATAAAAAATGCAATGTATGCCTGAAAGCATTTACGGATGTGCAGGAATGACCGGCAGGAAACAGGAGTCAGGTATATCATACGGGCTATGGCAGATTTACAGATTTTGGAAGTATGTTCATAAGATAGAGGAAAAAACAACGGGTGTAAGGAGAAATGATGAAGCGCTTAATATTTGCAACGGGAAATGAGAACAAGATGAAGGAAATCCGTATGATTCTTGCAGACTGCGGATATGAAATCGTATCCATGAAGGAAGCCGGCGTGCAGGCGGATATTGTGGAAGACGGAAAAACCTTTGAAGAAAACGCCATTATCAAGGCAGAGGCAATCAGAAAACAGACAGGCTGTCTGGTACTGGCTGATGATTCCGGACTGGAGATAGATTATCTGGACAAGGCGCCGGGGATCTATTCTGCCAGATTTATGGGAGAAGATACCTCTTATCGGATTAAAAACCGGGCAATTCTTGATAAGCTTGAAGGCGTGCCGGAGGAACAGAGGACCGCAAGATTTGTCTGTGCGGTTGCGGCGGCATTTCCGGACGGAAGAACCATTACAAGAAGAGGTACCATAGAGGGAATCATCGGATATGAAGAAAGAGGCGAAAACGGCTTTGGTTATGACCCGATTTTCTTTTTGCCTGAAAGGGGCAAGAGCACGGCGGAGCTGTCGCCGGAGGAGAAGAATCAAATCAGTCATAGGGGAAATGCGCTGCGTTTAATTAAAGGAGTTATAGATGAAAATACTGATCATGAGTGATACACATAGAAGAACCGGAAATATCCGGGATCTGAAAAAACAGGTCGGAGAAGTTGATATGGTAATCCATCTGGGAGATGTGTGCGGAGATGAGGAAATTGTAAAGAGTCTCTTTCCATGCGAGATCCATATGGTGGCGGGAAACTGCGATTATGGTGCAGATCTGCCGATGGAAGAAACATTTATGATAGGAAATAAAAAAGTATTTATTACACACGGACACAGATATAGCGTCAATTACGGCACGGAGCGCCTGCAGCAGCTGATTAAGGAAGAAGGATATGATATTGTTATGTATGGACATACCCATGTCCGCCGGATTGAGCGGTATGGCGGTTCCTATATTGTAAATCCGGGCAGTCTGTCCATGCCGAGAGATGGAGGAATGCCGTCCTTTTTGCTGTTGGATTTCGATAAAAACGGCACTCCGTTTTTTGCAGAAAATGAGCTTATGAATATGAGCAGAAAGAAAATGCTTGAAGATTTGTTCCGGTATTAGATATGGCAGAGGGTAATATGTGTCCAGTGCAGGGTGTTGGACGGTTATGGCAGGATAGGCGGTGTATGTCTGATATCGTGTGGCGGATGATTTGTGGCAAAATGCGATATTGCCGGTATAGTGGGTGGACGGTTCATGACAGAATGACATATGTGTGTGACATTTAACGGGATGGCCACGATATAAAACAGGAGAACAGTATTGAAAAAACATGAGATTATTGAAGGTAAAATAGAAGAATATGAGTTTCCCAATAAAGGGAGTTTCGTATACGGGGACAGGAAGGTCACAGTAAAGGGCGCTTTGCCGGGACAGACCGTCAGGTGCCTTATTACGAAGCTGAAAAAGGGAAAAGCAGAGGGCAGATTAGCAGAGGTTATCGAGCCCTCTTTTTTGGAGAATGAAAAACCGTCCTGCTCCCATTTCGGAGCATGCGGCGGATGCACATATCAGACCCTGAGCTATGAGAACCAGCTTGCAGTCAAGGAGCGGCTTGTAAAAAGACTGATTGATGACGTTGCAAAAGATCCTTATACATGGGAGGGAATTCTGGGCTCTCCTGTCACGAAGGGCTACCGGAATAAGATGGAGTTTTCATTTGGTGACGAATATAAGGACGGACCGCTGGCACTGGGGCTTCACAAGAAAAACAGCACCTATGATATTGTGCAGATTCGGGACTGTGCAATCGTAAGCGGCGATTACAATCAGATTGTGGCGTATACCGTTGATTTTTGCAAAAAAAACAATCTGCCCTTTTATAGAAAGATGCAGCATACAGGGCTGCTCAGGCATCTCGTCATACGACAATCCTATACCACAAAGGAACTGCTGGTGAATTTGGTTACGACTACTTATGAGTCTGACAGGCTGGATCTGGCGGCCTATGTGGAAGGACTGCGTGCACTTCCTCTTTCCGGGCAGCTTGCAGGCGTTCTTCACACGGAAAATGACAGCATGGCAGATATAGTAAAAAGCGACAAAACTACCATTTTATATGGCAGAGATTTTATATATGAGGAGATACTCGGACTTAGGTTCAAGATATCTGCATTTTCTTTTTTCCAGACCAATACCAGAAGTGCAGAACGCCTTTATACTAAGGCGAGAGAATATGTGGGAGATACGAAAGATAAGGTTATCTTTGACCTGTACAGCGGAACCGGTACGATTTCCCAGATATTATCTCCGGTTGCAAAGCAGGTCATCGGCGTAGAAATTGTGGAAGAAGCAGTAGAGGCGGCAAGAGAAAATGCAGAGCTGAATCATCTGTCAAACTGCCGGTTTATAGCAGGCGATGTGTTAAAGGTGCTTGATGACATCACTGAAAAACCGGATATTATCGTACTTGATCCGCCCCGGGACGGCATCCACCCGAAGGCTCTGGCGAAGATCCTTGATTACGGGGTGGATGAAATTGTCTATATCAGCTGCAAGCCGACTTCCCTGGTGCGTGATCTGGCAGTCTTTCAGGAAAGAGGCTATGTGTTGAAAAAGGCATGCGCGGTGGACCAGTTTGTAGGGACGGTGCATGTGGAGTGCGTAGTATTAATGTCGCGGGAGACATTCCCTTAATTCTTGCTCAATTTTAAGGGAATACCGGAATGGCTATGGGAATTACTCCTATGGGGAGCGATTCCGATCTTTAGTAAAACGAGGAGGATTGATGCGAAATGAAGGGTTCGGAATGCAAATTCGTTAAATATATGGAAGGCTCCGACAAGCGGTTTGTCATCCCGGTGTACCAGAGAAATTATGACTGGAAGACCGAGAACTGCAAACAACTATACGATGACCTTGTAAAAATCATCAAGGGGCATCGGAAAAGTCACTTTTTTGGCAGCCTTGTTTCCGTTTACAATCCGGACGGCCACAATGAGGAGTTCCTGATTATCGATGGCCAGCAGCGCCTTACGACAGTATCGCTGTTGTTCCTTGCCATGTATAACTTGATTGATAAGGGTGTCATTGTGCCGGAGACCGCTAATCTGAAGCAGCGAATTTTCGAGGAATACCTCGTGGACAAGTGGAAGCCGGAGGATACCCGTATCAAGCTCAAACCGGTAAAGAATGACCAGACGGCTTTCGGGAAGCTGTTCTCTGATCCGACGGAGCATATCCGTGAGTCCAATCTGACTGTGAACTACGATTATTTTTATGACCGCATTCAGAAACAGGAAATCACCATCGACCAGCTTTACGATGCGATCTGCTGTCTGGAAATTATAAATATTCGGCTGGATATGGACGACAATCCTCAGCTCATTTTTGAGAGTCTGAACTCGACCGGGCTTGACCTCAGCGAAGGTGATAAGATCAGAAACTTCATACTGATGGGCTTGCCTTCTAAGGAGCAGGAGGATTATTACGAGAAATACTGGAACAAGATCGAGGTCTGCACGAAGTATGATGTAAGCGCCTTTATCCGGGATTACCTGAGCGTGAAGCAGCAGGCCATTCCGCAGCAGAAGAAAATCTACGTCAATTTTAAGGACTTTGTGGAGCTTGGAAAAATCGAAACAGAACCACTCCTTGCTGAGATGCTGGCCTATGCAAAGCGGTACCAGATTCTCCTTGATGGTAATTCCGGCAGTGCTGCCCTTGACGCCTGCATTGACCGACTGAACCGTCTGGAGACGACGGTAACAAGGCCGTACTTCCTCGAAGTGCTGCGTCTATATAACGAAAACAAACTGACGCTGTCACAGGTCACTGAGATTTTCCTGACGACAGAGAATTACCTGTTCCGCAGGACGATGTGTGATCTGCCGACAAATGCCCTGAATAAAATCTTCCTCATGCTGCACCGAGAGATCATACGATACGACGGTACCGAGGATAACTATGTCGAGAAGCTCAAGTATGCACTTCTTTCCAAGAAAGAGCGTGCCCGCTTCCCGGACGATGTGGAGTTTAAGGCGGCATTTGAGGAACGTCCGGTTTATCTGATGAACAGCAAGAATAAGATTTATATTCTTGAGCGCTTCGAGAACTTCGGCACTTCGGAGGATAAGGATGTATATCGTCACTGTGACGACGGCACCTATTCGATTGAGCACATTATGCCTCAGCATCTAACGCCAGTATGGCAGAAGGAGCTGGGCGATGACTATGAGCAGATACATGAGCTGTGGTTGCATCGCATGGCAAATCTTACGCTGACGGCCTATAACTCGAAATACAGTAATAGCTCTTTCACTGAAAAGAAAACCATGCAGAACGGTTTCGATGACAGTGGTATTCGGATGAATACATGGATTGCCAAGAAGGACAAGTGGACGCTGGCGGAGCTGGAGGAGCGCAGCGAATATCTCATGGGTCGGGCGCTGTCAATCTGGGCAGCACCTGTCACAGAATACAAACCGGAAGAAAAGCAGCTTGACAATTATACGCTTGAGGATGAGGGCGAGTTGACCGGACGACTGATTGCGAAGTTTACCTTTAAGAACACTGAGCAGCCGGTAACGAGCTGGGTTGAGATGTTCCAGAAGGTTATTCAGATTCTGTATGCCGAGGATAAGGCCATTATTACTAAGCTGGCCATGTCGGAGGAGGAGAACATTGCTCTCCACTTCAATACAAATCAGGATGTGTTCACGAAGTCGCTTGAGATTGGCGATGGCATCTATGTGTGGACAAACACAAGTACGCAGAGCAAGCTGTCTGTCCTGAGTCGTCTCTTCAAACTGTATGATGAAGATCCGGCAGATTTGGTATTTTACTTGCGTGATGAAAACGAGGCCAATGAGGATGAACCGGGCAGCCGATATGAGCTCCGGAGAAAATACTGGACATACGCGCTTCCGATTATCCAGAAGGCACACGGCGAGGACGGTTCCTTCTCTAATGTTAATCCGTCAAGGGATAACTGGATCAATGGCTTCTTTGGTATAGGTGGATTCTATCTTTGCTGCGTAGCAAACTTTGATGCAGCGCGGGCAGAGGTCGTATTTGGCAGAGGCAATAAGCAAGAAAACAAGGATGCCTTCGATAGCCTGTATACACATAAAGCAGAAATAGAATCTGCGCTGGGCACGACGCTCCAGTGGAACCGTGGCGACGACATCAAATCCTCTAAAGTATTTATTCAGCTGAATAACGTCAGTATCGAGAATGAGACCGATTGGCTCCAGATGGCTAACTTCCACGCTGATTGGACGAAGAAGTTCTATGATGTGGTTGTGCCGTATATCAAAGGTTAATGACGATACCTGTGGAAGAGGTGAATTTCTTATGAGAACAAAAAAGCAGCGAGGTGATATGGAGTGAATAAAGATCCATTTAAGGAATACATCAAAGAGTCT
>CANRQE010000028.1 GCA_947632705.1 uncultured Coprococcus sp.
TGCGGATTCCCGTATGCATTCTGATTCGTCTGCGGATTCCCATATGCATTCTGGTTCGTCTGCGGATTCCCGTATGCATTCTGATTCGTCTGCGGATTCCCATATGCATTCTGGTTCGTCTGCGGATTCCCGTATGCGTTCTGGTTCGTCTGCGGACCCCCGTATGCATTCTGGTTTATCTGGGGATTCCCGTATGTGTTCTGATCCGGCCGGAATCCGTTATCTTCCTGATTATTTTCTGTTCCCAAGTTCTGTTCCTCCATTCCCTTTTATCATTTTTCCAGTCTGATACTTCTCGTTATATTTCATATTTTACCGATATTACAATCCTGTGTCAATTTCATATTTTAGTTTCCGGATACATATATTGTATTAACTGCAAGTTAAATGAAACTGGAGTTTCCATGAGAAAATATATCCCGGCGTTATATCAGAAAATCCGAAGCAAGCTCGGAATCCTTTTTTTTACTCTGTTTGTCATACTTTCAGCAACCCTGATGTCCTGCTGGTCTCAGGCCCTGACCCTGCATATTTCCGAAACAGCCGAACGATACGCCGCGCAGGACGTCGTGATTACCATCGATCCCGGCCATGGAGGCTTTGATCCCGGTAAAATCGGTGTGAATGAGGTATTGGAAAAGGATATTAATCTTGCAATTGCAGGATATCTGAAGGATATTCTGGAAGAACAGGGATACACGGTATTTCTGACCAGACAGACGGATACCGCTTTAAACGACCCCGGTGCTTCCCACAAAAAATCCTCGGATCTGAACAACCGGATTATTTTTGCACAGGAAAAAAAGACAAATCTTTTGGTCAGTATTCATCAAAACAGCTTTTCCCAGAGCTCCGTCCACGGTGCACAGGTATTCTACTACAGCAATTCTTCCGAAGGAGAAGCGCTTGCCGGTATGATACAGGAAAACATCCGGCTTCTTGCCGATCCCGAAAACACCCGGGAGATCAAGGGAAATTCCGAATATAAAATTCTGGCGGCAAGTCCCTGCACTGCCGTGATCGTGGAGTGCGGATTCTTAAGCAATGCGGCAGAATGTGAAAAGCTGTCCTCTGCTGAATATCAGAAGCTCATGGCTGAATCCATTGCAAACGGCATTATTTCTTTTCTTTCCTTTTAACAGAAAAACAGGCAGGATTGCTCCTGCCTGCCATATGGCTTATAATTTGTGTATGCTTTTATGCCGTAATTTTTTTATTCAGCAACGACATTATTTTTTTCAGATTTTTACATATATCACCTTCTTTTCCGATTGCATTTTCCGCATTTCCGTACATAATTGAGGTGCTCTGTGAATATATTAATCATATACTGAAGAAATGCGTGTCAGGGCAGTATCTGCGGTTTTTCTTAATGTAACCTGGGAAACAATCTGACTCAGATTCAGAATGATAAGAAAAAAATAGATATTTTAGAAAAAATAAACTTGCCCTGATGTAAGAATACAGGATAAAGTCTGTTTTGCCAACACACTTTATAAAAGCTTTATGATTTTCCACAAATAAGCGCACAGAAAGGGGAATTTATGCATATTGTATCATACCCCTTTTATTCTTTTTTATAAAATAAAAGCTGCATTTTTACAAAAAATTAATAAAACATTTGATTTTTTCATAAGATATCCTATTTACTTGTCCGTCAAATATGGTAAACTATATACACGTTTAAGTTTAAAATGCTGACTGTTAGATAACAGCCAAAAATTTACCCGTTGTGGGTATCTTATCAGTAAAGGGGATGATCCTATTGAAGATTGAACGCTTAAGTGAAAACCAGATTCGATGCACATTAAATAAGGCTGATCTGGCCGATAAGGAATTGAAGATTTCAGAGTTGGCTTATGGAACGGCAAAGGCAAAAGAGCTTTTTAAGGAAATGATGCAGCAGGCATCTATCGAACTCGGATTTGAAGTAGACGATATTCCTTTGATGATAGAAGCGATACCGGTTTCTCCGGATTGTTTGATACTGATTGTAACCAAAGTAGAAGATCCGGAAGAACTTGATACCAGATTTTCCCGGTTTTCCAGGGTCAACGAATATGATCTGGATGACGTGGAAGATGAGGATTCTGACAAGGATGATTATTATATAACCGACGAACAGGAGAGCTTCGCACCTGCAAATCCGCAGAGTGCCGTTCCGCCTGAAACAATTTTTGATGCAATAGAAGGACTGGTCAATACTATTTCCGGTCTGGCATCCGGCGGCGCTCCGCAGACTGCCGGCGGTCATGTAGAGACTGCAAAACCGAACGAAGATGTGCCTGCAAAGCAAAGAGAAATATTCCGGATTTTTGTTTTCGATTCCCTGAATACTCTCATAAAAGCTTCTAAGCTGATTGCAGGATTTTATTTCAGTTCCAACACCTTATTTAAGAATCCTTCGGACAACAGATATTATCTTATGATCACGAGGGATAACAATACAGCGCCTGAATTTACCAGAGTATGCAGTATTTTAAGCGAATATGGTAAATCAGTGAAGACCTCTTATGCAATGCCTTATCATTACAGAGAGCATTTTAAACAGATTTTATATCGGGATGCTGTTCAGACCTTATCGGCCCTCTGATACGGCAGACGATATCATTTCATAAAACGAAGACAACAGCTGTGGTCTCATGACCATAGCTGTTGTCTTTTTCATCCTAAATATCAATATCGTCATTCTCAATTACGGCAAGCGGGTTGGCTGTCAGCAGCTCCTCCACATAATCATTGCCGTATTTTCGTTCAATATAATCTGCACATTCCTTTATGTAAGGTGCCCGCTCGTCCGCATCGCATGCATCGGTTCCGATAAAATGCACCAGCTGATGCTTCAAAAGGCTTCTTGCAAAGCTTTTGATATCATGACCGAACTCCCCTGTCACGGATTTTGCCGTAATCTGGATATAGGCGCCCCGTTGTATCAGGCCCTCGATTCTTTCAATATCTATCGTAAGCTCCGGATACTGTTCCACATGTGCCACGATTGGAATAAATCCTTCCATTATGACATCCCTGACGGCCTTTCTGACGGATTTGTAATCGATCTCCACAGGAAACGCAATCATAACATAACGGCTGCCTGCGATCGTTTTCAGTTCACCTGTCATCAGCTTTTCATGGGAATCACTGCTATAATATATCTCATGCCCATGAAAGACCTGAAACTCCGGATCAATCTTACCTGCCTCTTCCTGTACCTGCCTGATCAGCTCTTCCAGTCGTTCTTCGTCTGTCAGACAATGCTGTCCGTCATATCTGGAAACCGCTACGATTGTACGGATTCCCTCTTCATAGGCAATTTTCAGCATTTCCACAGTTTCTTCCATATTTCTTGCGCCATGATCTGCTCCCGGCAATATATGGCAATTGATATCAATCCATCCGGAAGGATGGGGCGCGGGAGGATTTACTCCATCATTCATCATACATTTCTCCATTTTTCTAAATATTACATTATTACTTCTTCGACTGCCTCTGCCACTTTTGCAGCTGTAATACCAAAGTGTTCAAACAACTGATTTCCCGGTGCGGATGCCCCAAATGAATGCATACCCACAAATACGCCGTTTAAACCGAGATATTTGCCCCAGCCGAATTCGGCCAGTGCCTCTACCCCGACTCTGGCTGTAACCCGGGACGGCAGCACCATCTCTTTATATTCCACAGACTGTTCGTCAAAGACATCCATGGACGGCATGCTGACCACCCGGATATCAATATTCTTTTCTTTCAGAATCTTCTTTGCTTCAACTGCCAGCTGGACTTCTGAGCCGGTTGCAATGACGATTGCATCCGGAATCTCCTTGTCGGAATCCTGCAGGATATAACCGCCCTTTAATGCATCCGGACATGTTCCCTCTAACTGCGGAAGGTTCTGTCTGGACAATACAATTGCAGTCGGAACAGACCTGCTTGTCAATGCGTGATACCAGGCTGCAGAGGTTTCAACCGCATCTGCAGGGCGAAAAACATGAAAGTTCGGCATAGCGCGAAACATCGCCATCTGCTCAACCGGTTCATGAGTCGGTCCGTCTTCTCCTACACCAATACTATCATGTGTCAGCACATATATCAATGGCAGTCCCATCAGAGAAGATAATCTTGCCATCGGTTTTACATAATCACTGAATACAAAGAAGGTCGATACATACGGTATCAGTCCCCCATGCAGTGCAATTCCGTTTCCGATACCGGCCATTGCAATTTCCCTGACGCCAAAATGAAGATTTTTGCCTTCCGGCGTTTCTTTGGAGAAGTCTCCTTCCCCTTTCAAATTTGTTTTTGTGGAAGGAGCCAGATCGGCCGCTCCGCCAAACAGATTCGGCAGAACATCCTTCACTGTATTTAACACATTGCCTGAGACGTTTCTGGTAGCCTCCGCTTTATCCGGAATCTTCCAGAATGCTTCAGATGTATACAGCGTCTCCGCCCTGCTTTTATCATAATAAGAATCCCACAATTCTTTCATGTCCGGATATTTTTCACAATATTCGGCAAACATGCGGTTCCATGCTTCCTCTTCCACGGACAGTGCATCTGCCCTTGCCGAAAAGTGATCATATATATCCTGCGGTATGACAAATGCTTCCTGTTCTTCCCAGCCGATATTCGCTCTAAGAGCAGCCACATTTTCAACCCCAAGCGGTTCACCGTGCGCCGATGCCTTTCCCTCCTTGGCCGGGCAGCCCGCACCGATTTTTGTTTTTATCTCAATCATGGAAGGTCTGGTCTTATCCGCCTTTGCCTCCTCGATTGCTCTTCCGATTGCTTCCAGATCATTACCGTCTTCGACCCGGAGCGTCTGAAAACCAAATGCTTCAAACCGCTTCATAACATTCTCACGGAATGCGATATTGGTTCCGCCTTCAATGGAAATGTCGTTGGAATCATATAACACGATCAGCTTGGAAAGTCCGAGGGTTCCGGCAAGAGAAAATGCCTCATAGGAAATCCCTTCCATCATGCAGCCGTCCCCGCCCAGCACAAAGGTATAGTGGTCGACGACCGGATAACCTTCTTTATTAAATACGGACGCCAGATGCTGTTCTGCCATGGCCATACCGGTTGCCATGGCCATACCTGCCCCCAAAGGACCTGTCGTAGCCTCCACGCCGACTGTATGCCGGTATTCCGGATGTCCCGGAGTGCGCGAACCGAGCTGTCTGAAATTCTTCAGATCCTCGATCGTAAGTCCATATCCGAACAGATGCAGCAATGCATATAACAGGGTCGAACCGTGTCCGCCCGAAAGAATAAACCGGTCCCTGTCCACCCATTCCGGATTTTTCGGATTATGCTTCATATGCTTCATCCACAGCTCATATGCCATCGGTGCCGAACCAAGCGGAAGACCCGGATGACCTGAATTTGCTTTCTGTACTGCATCAGCCGCCAATACTCTTATGGCACTGACCGATTTTGCGTCCATATTGTTCATGATAGTTAAATCCTCCGTATTTAAAATCATTCTTTCTCTGGATTCTTACTTTACTTTTCCCCTGCTTCCTTTTTTGCAAGATATTCGTTAATGTCCTTTACCAGCTCATCTGCATCCATGCCATGGACGCCTGCGGCTTCCTCCAGTGTTTCACCTGCGGCTGCCATGCAGCCGATACAATGCATGCCCGACGCCATAAGAATAGCGGCATTTCCCGGGTCCACCTCTATAATATCATTAATCAGCATATCTTTATGAATCTGTTTTGCCATTGTCATATCCTCCTTCAACAGTTTCTTTCTTTTCCCGATACCACAGGTATGCCGGTATATGCCCGGGATTCCCGGACCGGCTGTGGTATATCCGGATATACATAGTTTCTCATGAAAGTTACGTTTTAACCATAATATTATAGTATACTGCATTTTGAATGTCTACCTTTAATCCGGGAATTGATGGATTTTTTATTGAAACCAACTGTTATCAGACCGGACCCCTCTCCCGTTCATTGTGCAATATGGATATAAAACCCTCTGATTTATCCGCTTTGTACTAAAAAAAGTACAATTTTTTTGAGGTTTTTCAATTGACGTGTATACAATATGCAATTATAATAAAATCATAGTAATTCGTAATAGAATTGTCGATTTCTATTAGAAAATTACAAAAAGGATTATATTAAAGGAGGAGATTAAAGAAATGATGGAATCAACAGCATGGAACGGGTTTGTTGGTGGACAATGGCAGAAGGAAATTAACTTAAGAGACTTCATCCAGAGAAACTATACTTTATATGAGGGTGATGATTCTTTCCTTGCAGAGCCAACACAGGATACAAAGGATTTATGGCAGATGGTACTTGATTTAAGTAAAAAAGAGAGAGAAGCAGGCGGTGTTCTGGATATGGATACCAAGGTTGTTTCCACCCTTACCTCACATGGTCCTGGATATCTTGATAAGAGTAAGGAAAAGATCGTCGGCGTACAGACTGATAAGCCTTTTAAAAGAGGCATGAATGTATACGGCGGTATCCGTATGGCTATCAAGGCATGCGAAGATAACGGTTATACAGTTGATCCTGAAGTAGTTGAGTTCTTTACAACACACAGAAAGACACATAATGCAGGTGTTTTTGATGTATACGATACAGAGATCAGAAAGTGCCGTACCAATCATATTATTACAGGTCTTCCTGATGCTTATGGACGTGGACGTATCATCGGTGACTATAGAAGAGTTGCCCTTTACGGCGTTGACAATCTGATTGAAGATAAGAAAAAGCAGAAGGATTCCTATGGTAAGGTTTACACAGATGATGTAATCAGGGCAAGAGAAGAGATTTCAGAGCAGATCAGAGCTCTTGGCGAATTAAAGCAGATGGCTGCATCCTACGGATGTGATATTTCCAAGCCTGCAACAAACGTACAGGAAGCTATTCAGGCAGTTTACTTCGGTTACTTAGGAGCAGTTAAGGAACAGAACGGTGCTGCTATGTCACTTGGACGTACATCAACCTTCCTTGATATCTATGCAGAAAGAGATCTGGCAAACGGAACGTTTACAGAAGAGCAGATTCAGGAGTTTGTAGACCACTTCATTATGAAGCTCCGTATTGTAAAATTTGCCCGTACTCCTGAATACAACTCACTTTTCTCAGGCGACCCTGTATGGGTAACTGAGTCCCTTGGCGGTGTTGGTGTTGACGGACGTCCATTGGTAACAAAGATGTCATTCAGATACCTTCACACACTTGACAACCTTGGTACAGCACCGGAGCCGAACTTAACAGTTCTCTGGTCCACAAGACTTCCGATTAACTGGAAGAAGTATTGTGCTAAGATGTCAATCAAGTCATCCTCCATCCAGTATGAGAACGATGACTTAATGAGAGTCGTTCATGGTGATGACTACGCAATCGCTTGTTGTGTATCTTCCATGAGAGTCGGTAAGGAGATGCAGTTCTTCGGTGCAAGAGCGAACCTTGCAAAATGTCTGCTTTATGCTATCAATGGCGGTGTTGATGAGTGTACAGGCGTACAGGTTGGTCCTAAGTACAGACCGATTACAGGCGACGGCCCGCTTGACTATGATGAGGTTATGGAAAAATTCGATGATATGATGGAATGGCTGGCAGGCGTATATGTAAGCGCTCTGAACATCATCCATTATATGCATGACAAATATGCTTACGAGAGAATTCAGATGGCTCTTCATGACAGAGATGTCAAGAGATATTTTGCTACCGGTATTGCCGGTCTGTCAGTTGTTGCTGACTCACTTTCAGCAATTAAGTATGCAAAAGTAACACCGATCAGAAATGAGCAGGGTATCGTTGTAAGTTACAATACAGAAGGCGACTTCCCGAAATATGGCAACAACGATGACCGTGTAGATGAGATTGCCGCAAATCTTGTATCCACTTTCATGAACAAGATCAGAAAGCATCATGTATACAGAAACGGATTCCCTACCATGTCTGTACTTACCATTACTTCTAACGTTGTATATGGTAAGAATACCGGTGACACTCCATGTGGAAGAAAGCATGGCCAGCCTCTGGCTCCTGGTGCAAATCCTTTACACGGAAGAGATAAGAGCGGTGCTCTGGCTTCCCTTTCATCCGTTGCAAAGCTTCCATTCATGGATTCACAGGATGGTATTTCCAATACCTTCTCTATCATTCCGGGTGCTCTTGGTAAGGAAGATCAGGTATTTGCCGGAGATATTGAAATTGATCTGAACAAATAATAAAGGATGGATTGCATGGACGACAAAAGCAGAATTGATGATATAGTATCAATGCTTGATGATATGTTTGCAAACGGACACGGTCACGTAGATGTGACCGTAGATCCGGAGCAGGAAAATGACAAAATGGTGGAAACCATGGGCTGCATTGACTGCTCTAAGCATCCAATGGCCTGCAGTGTTCCGACATTGCAGGATGGCAGCGAAGAAGAAACTGAATAAATAATAATGAGGGTATACTCATTAAAATTCTATTATTATAAGGAGGATATTTAAAAATGGCAAGCACACAGCAAATTGATAACTTAGTAAGTATGTTAGATGGTTATGCTACAAAAGGCGGACATCATCTGAATGTGAATGTATACAATAGAGAGACATTGATTGATGCACAGAAGCATCCGGAGAATTATCCGCAGCTGACCATTCGTGTTTCAGGCTATGCTGTAAACTTCATCAAACTGACTGAAGAGCAGCAGAATGACGTTATCTCACGTACATTCCATGAGTCTATCTAAGGACAGATATCGTTGCACGGGAAAGCTGATATAACAGTTTTTTCTTGCAGACTATGGTATCAAAAACACAAGAGGCATCGCTAATCCGGTGCCTCTTTTTAACCACATCCTACATATCAAAGTCTTTGTCATATATTCAGAAAAACTTTGATATATATAGGAAGGAGAGATTATGTTAGAAGGAAATATTCATTCCATTGAAACCTTTGGAACCGTGGACGGACCCGGTACAAGATATGTGATCTTCTTTAAAGGCTGTCCGATGAGATGCGCCTATTGTCACAATCCGGATACATGGGATCCGCGAGGCGGACAAAAGAAAACCGCAAAAGAGCTGTTGGATGATTTTGAGCGATACAGGCCGTTTATGGAAAAGGGCGGCATTACTGCTACCGGCGGGGAGCCCCTGCTGCAGATAGATTTTCTGACAGAACTGTTCGAGGAGGCAAAAAAACGGGATATACACACCTGTCTGGACACCTCCGGAATCATGTTTAACCGGAAGAATCCGGAACTTCTGAAAAAATATGAACGTCTGCTTAAGGTCACGGATCTGATCATGCTGGATATCAAACACATTGATCCGGAAGAACACAAAAAACTGACACAGCAGCCGCTTGACAATATTCTGGATTTTGCACGTTATGCAAACG
Source organism: uncultured Coprococcus sp. (assembly GCA_947632705.1). Classification (GTDB taxonomy): domain Bacteria; phylum Bacillota; class Clostridia; order Lachnospirales; family Lachnospiraceae; genus Coprococcus. The sequence continues at coordinate 9,369 of CANRQE010000028.1, forward strand.
AACAGGGAAATCTGATCCGGATCAGGCATGTAATCGTACCTGATATCACGTATAAACCTGAATATCTGAAAAAAATCGGCTATTTTATGGCTGAACTGGTCAACGTGAAACAGCTTGAGGTTCTGCCTTATCACGATATGGGAAAAGAAAAATACAAAAAAATGGGTATCGATTATCCTTTAAAGGATACAAAACCCTTATCCAACAAGGAAGCTGCAGAAGCCCAGAAAATCATTCTGGACGCCATGAAAGAGCGCCGTATCGAGCTGAATAAACAGCATTTGATCTGATTACAGTGAAAAATACACAAAATGCTATATATTTCAAACACATTTTGTCTTGATATATGTCGCAATTTGATTTAAAATGGATGTGTGATTAATATTAATTATTACTTTAAAGGAGGCACAATACTATGGCATATGTAATTGGTGACGCATGTATCGGATGTGGTTCATGTGCAGGAACATGCCCTGTTGGCGCTATTAGCGATAATGGCGGAACATTCGTTATAGATAGTTCTGTTTGTATTTCATGTGGTGCATGTGCTGGTTCATGTCCAGTTGGTACTATTTCAGAAGAATAATCTCTGAAGACTTATGAAATAAAGCGGGCTGTTTTACAGTCCGCTTTATTTTTATCTTCTGCTTCATATTGAAAAACCGGAATCCGGCTTCTTCCCGCTACTCTTTAAAATACGTATACATCTCATTATCCCATGGCTCCATCAGCTTTTCATAGGCACTTCTTGTTATACGCACTTCGTCTCCGATCACCGGATCATAATACCGGATATATTCACTGTTATAGCTGACGATCATAACATATCTTCCGTCGTCAATCCTTCCGATCACGGGAATCCCGTCACCCACATACCGGAATGCCATATCCAGTCCGAGTCCGCTTATATTCAGTCCTTCAAAAGAACCCAGCTCCGTCAGTACAGCTGCCGGATCAGAACAGTCAAGGGCCGATATCTCATCAAAGGTAACGGCTGCACCCTGATATCCAAGCGTCATGTATATACAGGCCTGTAAAGTCAGATTCTGGGCCTGTCCCACCGGATAATAAGGCACTGCAGACGCAATCGTATTGTATTCCAGACTCTCTGATTCTCTATAGATTACCTCTCCGCTCTGGGATATGACGATACCGGAGATATCCAGCGCAGCGTTGATTGCATCTCCTGCCAGCTCATATATATCGTTTAATCCGAGATTGTCATACACCATGTACTTTGCCGATTCATTTACAATATCCACCACCATACTGACAGAGTCATCGTTCATCTTATTCTTTGTAATTGTCAGTCTGGGTATATAGGTAAGATATATGGTATCCGGCATGGTAAAATACCATTTTCCATATCCGTCTGCCGATATACGATAGTCAATATTAATAACAGGATTTTCTTCATCCTCCTTAAAGGTAATGAAATCATCCTCTGCGGGTACAAACTGCTGCCCTTCTATCTTCGCTCTTGTCAGATAGATCAGATCGTCGTCCAGCCTTGCAGCGACAACATAATAATCCTCTTTCCGGTACTCTTTGACAATTTGGCCGGAATCGTTTACAATACAGATTTTTTCTGCCGGAATCTGTTTCAGGCTCTCATCAGAAACCGTTCCATCCGAAAATGCATTGGGCTTAAACGGATATGCCCCATCCTCCATTCTGCATTCTCCATATATAAAATCCGAATTCTGAAAGCCGTAACATACCAGACAACATCCGGCATCTGCCGTCAGAACATATCTGTTTCCGGTTTTCAGATTGACAAGATGGATTTTCCTGTTCTCGGTCTGGTTCTCGTTGTCGCAATATGCCAGAACCTCCATATTATCTGATGTATAAGCATATTTCATGGAAACCTCATCCACAAAATAAGACATCTGCCTGTCCGCAACCCGGACACAGTTGATCTTATCCCCCAGCATAAAGTAAAAATTCTCACCATCATAATAGGTCAGTCTGGACAATTCCCGTTTCATAACACTATACGGTACATTATTTTCGACAAATAACAGTTCTGTAAGCTCCAGATTTTCTGCCTGAAAATGATAGAGGCTGATCCCCAGCTTTCCTTCATGACCGGCACGGTTCATGTATCCGTACACTGCAAAATCCATATTGCCATTATCATCCATTGCGATAATGTTGATATCATAGTTATCATAGGTATTTCGGAAGCTTTCCACATCATCGAGCCAGAATCCGAAAACCATGGTAATCCTGTTATTACTGTAGTCATACAGCCACAGCTGTCCGTTTCTGACAAATGAAAGTTTCTTGTTATCCGTGCTGTATCTGTAAGCAACATTGTCATCCGACATAATACCAATCTCGTATATGTTCTTCTGGACATCTACTTCATTCCGGTTAAAATACTCATCCACATATCTGTCAAAATTCATCAGCGTAATCTCTTCTTCCCCATAGCTTACCCGATAAAACTCCTTGACAGAATAATAGTTGATGACTTCCTCCTCCGTAAGATTCATGGCCTTATAATCCAGTTCAATAACTGCATAGTTCACATCAATCTCCTTGATGGTCGGAACCAGCGATGTCATACACATTGGCCGGAGGTTTGCCCATGTAATATCCCGATAGTCGGAATTCAGATTAATATGGCCGAGAGAAGACAGCTTCTCTTCTGTATGTGAGGATTGATAGGCCTCCATATACGGAGTAATCATGGACTGTTCCTCACTCATTTCAAAATCATAGGTTGCTCTGTTAAACTGATGGACAAATTCCAACAATGCGGCGGCATGATAATCCGCATTTATAACCAGTCTCGTATAATAGCGGGCAACCCTGCCGTCTTCTCCGTTTATCCTGATTACCAGCATATATTCCATTTCAGGTTCTATATCCATGCGGATATTGATGTTTACCACCTGAAAACCGTTTTCACCCTCAGCTGCTTCAAGGTCTCCGTTTTCAATCAGAGAATTTCCCGCAATCGAACGAAGCTCATAAGCATAACTATCTGCAAAATGCGCATTATCATCTATGGCGACAGTAATGCTCTTATTCTCATCCACAGGGGTAATGGAATCCCTGAGCATAACGAGGTCCACTGCAGAGGTATATCCATGCATGCAGTTGATATATTCGCCATCGTATCTGATATATGCAAGCGGAAGTGTAGAATCTTCCATCTCTGTTGCAAGATTTTCATATTGTCTGTTTTCAAATTTATTTACAAAGAGAATCGTTACGATAAAGACTGCTATCATAACGACGACTCTGATCATGGTATTTCTGACTTTTTTCACTAATAAAACCTTCTTCTACGTCTCCTGTATCTGTCTCTGCGGCAATAGAATTCATTACAGATCATGGTTTCAATCAGGTTCCTCAACACACAGTTGACACACCCATGATTTTCCGGAACATATGGAGGCGGTACCGGCATCGGTCTTCCGGGCCTCTGCCTGCTTGGATAATCCGGCGTATAGGCCGCCGCAACATCTGCTTCCAGGTCCTCCTTCTGCTGTTGATCGGAAGGGAACTCCATATCATCGCTGACATCCAGCTGGTCGTAAATCTCCCTTGCTATTTTTCTGATATATTCCTTATCCGGATATTCCACCAGCATAGGACTTCCTGCATATTCCAGTTTATCACATTCCTCTTCTACCATTGCACTGATTGCTTTTACCTTTGACGGATACATTTCCTTCATGTACTGTAAATCCCGCTCTGTCTCATTGATATCCGCCTCGGAATCCTCCGGCAGAAGAATCCCGGACATACTCTGTCTGACATTAAAAATATCCCCGTTTTTTACCAGTCCCCTGAGTTCCTCATCCTTGCTGTTATAAGGTATATACTTAAATTCGTTGCTCATACAAATCTCCCTATCTGCAATCCTCTATATATGTTATATGCAGACAGGGAGATTGTGTGAAGCTTAATCGCCAAATGAAATTCCTAATGTCTTTGCCTCTTTGATAATATCATCATCCGGATTGACATATTTTAATTTACCTGCCGTTTCACTGAGTGGAATTGCCGTTACCTGATTGTTCAGGTATACCACCAGCTTTCCGAAATCTTTTTTCTTGATCAGCTCTGCTGCCTTGGCACCAAATCTGGAAGAAAGGACTCTGTCATACGGACACGGGCTTCCGCCTCTCTGGGTATGTCCCGGTATTGCAATCCTGATATCCTGATTCGTATATGCTTTCAGCTTATCCGCCATCTCATATGCAACGGATGGATAAGGATTGTTCTCAAGGATCTCTTTTCTCTTTTTCTTCGGAAGCTCAGCAACCTCCTTGGAAATAGCACCTTCTGCCACAGCAAGAATTGTAAAGCCTTTTTTACTTTCTGTTCTCTTGTCAATGGCCTCATAAACCTTTTTGATATCATATGGTATTTCAGGAATCAAAATGACATCTGCACCTCCTGCGATACCTGCATGCAGCGTAATCCAGCCAACCTTATGGCCCATAATTTCAACAATAAAAATCCTGTTATGGGAAGCAGCCGTTGTATGGATGCAGTCAATCGTATTGGTTGCTATATCCACTGCACTCTGGAAACCAAAGGTCATGTCTGTTCCCCACAGATCATTATCAATCGTCTTTGGGAGTCCAATAACGTTTAAGCCTTCCTCACTTAACAGATTTGCCGTTTTTTGCGAGCCATTTCCGCCGAGTACACACAGGCAGTCCAGCTTCAGCTTCTTGTAGGTTTCCTTCATGGATTTTACTTTGTCCAGACCGTCCTCTGTAGGCTCATTCATCAGCTTGAACGGTTGTCTGGAGCTGCCAAGAATCGTACCGCCCTTTGTAATAATGCCCGAAAAATCAGACGGCTTCATTTTAATATAATTATTTCGCATCAGGCCCTTATAGCCTTCCAGAAATCCGTAAATCTCGACCTCATCAAACAGCTCATACAAACCCTTGGCAACGCCGCGCATCGTAGCATTTAAAGCCTGACAGTCGCCGCCACTCGTAAGCATTCCTACTCTTAACATACAAACACCTCTTTCTTTATTTTTATAAATAGACTCTGCCCTCCAATGCACGAAGCAGAGTCACTTCATCAATACATTCCAGATCTCCGCCTACAGGTACTCCGCTGGCAATCCGGCTGACTTTGATGCCTGCCGGCTTTACAAGCTTGGATATATACATTGCCGTAGCTTCTCCTTCCGGTCCTGAACCCGTCGCAATAATCAGCTCGTCCACATCCTCCTGAAGCCTTACCATCAGCTCGGCAATCTTAATATCTGCCGGTCCTATTCCAAGTACCGGATTGATTACTCCATGCAGGACATGATATACCCCGTCAAATTGCCCGGTTCTTTCATACGCAGCCAGATCCCTGGAATTTTCCACCACCATGATTACCTTGTGATTTCTGCCGGGCGCACTGCAGATCGGACAGACCTCACGATCAGTTATAGTATAGCAGTTTTTACAATATTTTATGTTCTTTTTTGCCATTATAATGGAATCTGACAGAGCCTTCGCACGCTCCTCCGGCATACTGATGATGTGAAAAGCAAGCCGCTGTGCCGTCTTTGACCCGATTCCCGGCAGTCTTCCAAGCTCCTCGATTAACTTATTGACTTCTCCGCCGTAAATATCCATCAGAACGGTAATCCTCCCAGATTCATGCCTCCGGAAATCTTAGACATATTCTCCTGATAATCCTTGTCCTGCATACGCAGCGCTTCATTGACTGCGGAAAGAACCAAATCCTCCAAAGTCTCAACATCCTCAGGATCCACTGCCTCAGGAGCAATCTTAATCTCCATCAATTCCTTTTTACCGGATACCTTTGCGGTCACTGCGCCGCCGCCTACGGAGGATTCATAAATCTTATCCTCTAATTCCTTTGTTGTGGTCTCCATCTGCTTCTGCATTCTCTGCGCCTGTTTCATCAGATTGTTCATATTCCCGGGCATCATGCCTGCAGAATATCCACCTCTCTTTGCCATATTAACAATCTCCTTCCTTTCAAACCATCTTCTTATTTATAATCTATTTTGAATCTGACCTTTGAAAGATCATTTCTCTCGATCTGCTGCCTGGTGTTTTCATCATTGGAAACTACCCGCAGGGCAATCCGGGTTTTTCTCCCCGTAATCTCTTCTATCTTATCCTGAAGCGTCTGCATCCGCTCCTTATCTTTAAAATATTCGATTGCACGCTTATTCTCTTCACAGTCCGTATATGTCAGCAAAAGCCCTTTCTGATCATCATCCAGATTGATTTTCGCCTTTAACAGAAAGCTTCTTGTAATATGCTGATAACTGCCGGCTATCATATCCCACTGTTCAATGAATTCCATCAGCTCCTGATAATCTGCCTCCGGCATTTCCCGCCTCAGCCTTTCTGTCAGCTCTGTCTCTGTCTGCCCGGTGCTCTCCGGTCTCATGCCATCCGTCTCTGTTGTCCGGATGACCGGATTTTGCATACCCATTTCAGCAATCATTTTCTGTATATCTAAACGGGATACCGAAGGCTCCGGAATCCCCTGCTCCAGCTTCTGCTCCAGAACCCGCAGTCTGTCCAGAATCGCACTGTAATCCGTCTCCATTTCAGGCTTACACAGCTTGATCACGGCAAGCTCCAAAACGACTCTTTTTTGCGTGGCATACCTGATATTTGCCGATGTCTCGGAAAATACACTGATATAGCGCATCAGGGTATCAGGCTCGGTCCGGTCAGCCAAAGCCCGGATTCTCTGCAGATTTTCAGCAGTCATATCCAGCTTCTGATCTCCCTCAGGCGAAACCTGAAGCAGGAGTATATTTCGCATAAACCAGGTAAATTCACTGACAAATCTTCCCAACTCTCTGCCCTGCCAGATAATCTCATCCACCAGATCAATGGCTCCGGCCACGTTCCTGTCCGCCACACACTCAAACAGCTTTGCAAATACATCAATATCTACGGCTCCTATGGTCTCCAGTGTTTTCTCATATGTCAGCTTCTGTCCTAAATTAAATGCAATGCACTGATCCAGAATACTTAATGCATCCCGCATGGAGCCGTCTCCGGCCTTGGCAATATAATCCACCGCCTCCTTTTCCGCTTCAATCTGTTCCCGCTCTAACAATGTCATCAACCTGTCAGAAATTGTCTTTACAGGAATTCTGCGAAAATCATATTTCTGACATCTCGAAGAAATTGTAATCGGAATCTTATGGGATTCCGTAGTAGCAAGAATAAAGATAACATAGGAGGGCGGTTCCTCCAGAGTCTTCAGCAGAGCATTGAAGGCACCCGGCGACAGCATATGTACCTCATCTATGATATAAACCTTATATTTCCCTTCCGTCGGAGGATACTGCACTTCTTCCCGAATCTGTCTGATATTATCTACGCCGTTATTAGAAGCGGCATCAATCTCAATGACATTATCAATGGCCGTCCCTTCCGCAATTGCAAGGCATCTGGAGCATGTATTGCAGGGACTTCCGTCAATCGGATGCTCACAATTGACAGCCTTCGCAAACAGCTTCGCAATGGACGTCTTACCCGTTCCTCTTGTTCCACAGAATAAAAAAGCATGACCAATCCTGTTATTCACGATCTGATTTTTTAAAGTCGTAACAATATGATCCTGCCCTTTAACCTCTTCAAATGAATCCGGACGCCATTTCCGATACAATGCCATGTAAGACATACCAATATCCTCCAAAATATACTACGTTTATTATATCCGAAATATGACTTTATATCAATATGGAAAACGCACATGCAGGCACAAATCAATTGCAGGGTGCATACAAAAAAAGCCGTGAAATCAATCATCGGCTTTCTTTGACCAGATAATAGGATATTCCTCCGAACCGGATAAAATCCCCCTCTTTTATTTTTACCGGATGCCCTTGCAGCACGGGCATGTCATTCGCAAATGTTCCGTTGGTGGAATTCAGATCTTCAAGGATAAGCGTTTCTTCCTTTTGGCGGATTATTGCATGCTGTCTGCTGATTGTTTCATCCTTAATACAATAATCCGCACAGGCTCTGTCCCTTCCAATTACACCGGAATCTCTGTCAATCCGGAATTCCGGCAGGATGGATGCATCCTCATCGGCAATCGTGATTCCGGCGTTAAAGATACAGGTTCTATCCGGAACCAGACAGTATACCGCTTTCTTTCCCCGTTCCTCCTCTTTTGCCGGCAGCACAGAGGTTTCCTCCCCATATACTGAAAGCACGGAAGTCTCTCCCTCCGCCTGCCTTCCGGATGCAGGTAATGCATCCGCCTGCCTTCGGGATGCAGGTAATGCATCCGACTGCTTTCCGGATACGGATAAAACATCCACCTGTCTTCCGGATACGGATAATGCATCCGACTGCTTTCCGGATACGGATAAAACCTCCGCCTGCTTTCCGGGTGCAGGTAATGCATCCGGCTGTTCAGATGCAGAAAGCTTTTCTGTTTTCCTTTCTGTTCCCATACAGATAAAGATTTCCGCTGCGAGTAAAAGAAGCAAAAACATGAGCGGTCTCGTATGATATAGCTCCCCATACTGCCTTACCTCTGCCAGAGTCCAGATTAATCCGGCCCCTATCGTTACTCCGAAGATGATTCTCTTCCAAATTTCGGTTTTTGTCCCCGCTTTTCCATTCTGCTTCTCAATGCAGGCTTCCTTGTTGGAAAACAACAGCTCCATCATTTTTTCTCTTTCCGGAAAAGCTTCTGACCCTGATACAGAATCCCTGACGCCTTCCGGTTGTTCTTTCGGTTTCAGGCTGTTTTTTTCCGTATCATAATCCTCAGAGCCGGCGTCATCATATGCTTTTGCCTGCTTTTTTTCCTGCATCTGATCACCCTCTGCATAGGAATCAATATATTCCTTCATATGCTCCAGATCATAATACTCCTGTTGAACGACGTCATACAGCCCATAAATAAAATCCACTCCCCGTCTTTCTTTATGGCTGATAATGGTTAAAAGCTTCTCTGTCAGCTCCCTGATCTGGGATCTGATATCTCTGCCGTATCCGGGCAGATACAGAAACTGGAACATTTTCTTTTCGCTGCTGTAAAAGATTCCATCCGGATCTAATACCAGATCATCCGGCGATAACAGATATGCACACAGCGCTCCGAGTAAATTTCCGAGATCCTGCATCATACAGATGGCCCAGCGGCTTTCCAGCTCGCCATTCTCCATTAAAGCTTTTATTTCCGTCAATCCGTCTATCTGATAATATACCTCTTCACAGTTATCCAGCATACGAAATCCAAAGGATAACAGAGCCGGCAATTCATTATGAGTGATCATTTCCATTTCATAAGAATTTTCCATGATCCGGATTCCGCTTAACACCATATATGCATGCATACCGTCAGTCCGGTAATACTTGTCCATATAACTGCCACCTCCTGAGATTATTCGCGGTATCCCGTATTTCCTCTTTTCCCCGGATCGTCTTATTTATAAACGGTGCATCAACGATATTGGATATACCGGGACAGATCTCCTTATAGGAAACTGTTATTTCCAGATCTCCTGCACTGAACTGTTCCATATTGTGTATAAAAGCTGTTCCGCTTTCATAAAAGGCAGACGAGGTATCCATACTTTTCAAAAAAAGCATTTGGTTGTTTAAATCATCGCTAACCCTGTCTTCCAGAATATTCTGATACGATTCCCCTTCCGTATGGTTATATATATAGGCTTCTCTGTTGTAAATCGTTTCGTATATATCCCCTGTTACAATTCCCTGATTAAGCTCCGATATGAACAGATGCATGACAAAACATACACACCAGACGACAATCGGAAAAATGAGACATACTTCCACCACCGACGAGCCATCATTATTCTTCCACATCATATGCAATTTTCCTACCCTCCACAATGACTGCATGCCGGAAGATACTGGTAATCCTCCGCTTTTACACGATATACTGTTCTTTTCAGCCCGGAACAGCCCAACGAAGTATGATAATGCTCCCCTTCCTCTGTAATATACAAAGCACTTGTATCTGCGGCATATTTCCCACAGATTGCACATGGCGTCAGGCTGTTCTGTACGGCAGTCCTGTCCGATTCCGAAACCTGGCTGATGGATAAGGAAATATGATAACAGCTTCTTCTTGTATGATACACAGAAGCATTTTCTGTAATATACACATACCGGGTCTGTTCTCCGGACTGTTCTGCGGTCCGATATCCTAAATAAGCTTTCTGTCTGATTCTTTCACGGACGTCCCATTCCTGATTTCCAAAGAAAGAGATTCCGGATTTCAATTTATACCGGAGCTCCAGATATAGAAAACCATCCTGAGGATTATAATCTGCTTCCGTAATGATCAGACCATTCATTCCGCCTGCCACATATTGTCCAATCAGATCCGGAGCATCAATATAATCCCGAAGCTTTTCATATGCGGCGGCAAGATTGATCACTGTACCTGCCGGACTTTCATCCGTATCCATGTCGATTCCTTCTCCTATCCTGTGATACAGATATTCATATTCTGCCAGATACTGTGCTGTTTCCTGCAATCCCTCATAAATTGCATGCCGCGTGCGGACGCAGCCGCACATTGATACTATGACAAGCATTGATAAAATAAAAAGCGGTAATATCAGAGACGCTTCTACAGCCGCACTTCCCCTTTGGTCAGAACACAGCCGGCAGGTCTTATATGCCCTCTTACCTCCATTAACAAAATAACCGGATGAATGGATGCAATCTGCCTGGAGAGACCTTGTTTTTTTATTTTTCGTATAAATATAACCGGATATCCTTGTATCGGATAGATAAGAGAACATATAACACCTGCCTTCCTCCTCTAATAAACTGTTCCTGCTGAAAGACTATAATCATATAAATCATGATCTATATCATCAATACCGCTCTGCGACTGAATAAACGTCCGGTATCTTTGTCCGCCCGTTATACGAATATCCAAAGAAATCGCATAAATACAATCCGAGATTCTGAAATTTTCGTTTTTTTCCCTCAAATTCAACTGCATCATATCACACATTCGATAATACATTGTCCCCGGATGCTCTGCGAGAAAGATCATCAAAAATCCTTTATAATCAATCCCGTCTATTCCCTTATAATCCAGAGTCTTTATATCCGAAAGCCCATTCAAATGATGAATATCTGTCAACCAGGTGTCACTCCTTTTGACATAGGATATATGGTTTCCTGCGAGAAGAGACCTGACTTCCGCTATTGTTTCTCCATATGCCCAGCAGCCAAGCAGCAGATATTTCACTACCCCATAAGAAACTCCGGGCACAAGCGACAGCGCCAGTGCGATACCTTCAACTTCCGCAATTTTTGTCTGATCCGTCATCAGATACATAAAATTAAAGGGCAGTCTGTGAAGCACAAGCATATTCACTACATAGGAAAGATTATCATAATCATTGTCCTTTCCTGCAATCAGGTATTCTGTTTCCAGTGCAAGCGGATGCGTATTTTCTCTGTTATCCGTAAAATAATGGAAACACTCCAGAGCATATAAGATACCATACGCATCCTCCTGCAGCGTTATCGCACAGTCGCTATTTGAGGTTCCAAGATTCTGTTCAAGGCTCTCAATATCATCAAACTGAAGCGCTTCTTCCTGTTCATCCGGAATTCCCTTCTGTTTAGATGGCGCATCTTCCAAATCTGCACTTTTCTTTGACGGTGTCCGTCCCGCCGGAACTACCAGAGTTAACAGACCTGCTTTCGTCCCCTGCTTCAGGGTTTCTCTCGGATCTTCTCCCTCCCAGTCGCTTTCCTGTGTATTTTCTTCCAGCTGTCCCGCTTCTACCGTCTCTGCCGCACCCTCTGACGGGTCCTCATTTCCCATAATCAGATCCGTCAGACTTTCCACGGCATACAGTTCCGAATAAAGCTTCATATATTCTGTTATCTCTGCTTTTAAGGCCTGGCAATCCTGATCCAGAATACCGATATAATCTGTAACGGCAACCTCATCAATTGTAAATTCAGTCTTTTCTTCCTGATTCAGTGTGTAATCCAGATAATCCTCTACCCGTTCCTCTATGGCACCTTCTCCCGCACCTGCATATGTCCGGTCCAGCAGCAACAAATGATACTGTTCAAATAAATCCACATTATAATCAGCTTTCAGACTTTCCATGGCGCCTTTTGCCGCCTCTGTCACTTTGGCACGATCCGTATATATTCCGGTTATCTCCAAGGCTGTCAGACCCACAAGCAGCATACTGACTGTTAAAAGGCTCAGAAAAACCGTGATTCTTCCCTTATTATTCATTCATGACTCCTGTGTATCCTTAATAAATCTGTTTTGCACTGTTTCCGATAGAATGCCAGATATCATTGACCAGATCTGTAATCTGATCCTGAAAAATGATCACTAACGCAATCAGAACCACAATGATCAGCAGAATTTCAACGACCCCCATTCCTGATTCATCCTTTATAAACTCTTTTACTGCTTTCATTTTTTTCCTCCTTTCAGCCGGCTTTTGGCCGCTTATTCAACATAATGCTTCTGTCTTATAATTAAAATTGCATAAATGCGGGCAGGACAATGATTACTATGACTGTTCCAAGCAGAAGCATCATTGGAAGCAGCAACCGGGTTCCTGCCTCCTCTCCTTTTTTCTTTGCTGTTTCTTTTCTGATCTGAAATGCCGCGTGCTCTTCTTCTGCCAGCATGCCAAGGATATCTTTTGTCCCCTTTTTCAGATTTTGCGACAGCAAAGATGTTACTTTCAGATACACGGACAGATTCAATCTGTGTCCAAGCTTATAATATGCATCGCTTTCCGGCAGTCCGGCCTGTATTTCATTCAAGGTATATTTGATCTCGTCATATAAGATATTCCGGTATTTTTGTCTGCCGGGTGCCGCGTCTGTCGATACAATTTTTGTCAAAGCATGCCGGATTGTAAGTCCCGCTCCCATATAAAGGGACAGTCTCTCAATAAAAGACGGATAGGCCATGAGCAAAGCATCATTCCGAAGCTTCATATGCTCCTTCAGATCTGACTGCCCCTTGAGCAGGATCATGGCCGCCGCAAACAATCCCAGAATCAACAGGAGCTTCCCCGGATTTGTTTCTTCCGGCATCCGGATCTGATAACCGTAAATCATATCCGGTACCTCTATATTTTTTTCACCCGGCATAGCTTCCTGCAGATTACGAATATACTGTCTGATCTCTGAAATCGCCGATTCAGACGGGCTCAACCGCTTTCCCGTCAGGCGGACGGGGTACTCTCTTTGCGCCGTATCGTCTCCGTAATGCAGGGTTGCTGTCAGAATAACTACTTCCGGCGCAGGCAGAATCTCCTCCGTGATTTCTCCGTTCCCATTGATCCGTTCATACCGGTTTGATTTCCATGTTACCTGCAGTCCCAGTTCCTGAATCTCATCTATCAGATTCAGATCGCTACATATCTCATCTGCAGAAGCGTTCTCTCCCAGATAAACAGAATCAATATAAGAAAATCCTTTTTGAAAAACCGCCTCCAGCTCCTGCTTCCGGTAAACGACCGGCAACACATCCACGGAAAAAGAAGTAACCTCCCCTTCAATCTTTGTTTCCAGCTTCATTTCATTTGTATCTCCGCCATAATTCTCACGCTTTAAAAAAACGGATGTATCCTCCATACTGTTTTTTATCCATACAACCGCAGACAACAGCAGGCATACCGCAGTTACGGTGATCAGCCTCGTGATCATAGCGATATAGTATTGGTCGCATAGACTGTCAAGCTCCTGTTCTGATACAACATGCAGTCTTCGGAGATTTCCCTTCAGCTTTTCTCTTTTCAGATATTTTTTAACCGGCTTATAAAGTATTGCCCCTATGGACAAAAACGGATTTCTTTTCATTTCACACCTCTATCTTAACAATCTTCTCTCCCCATACGGTTGCCAGTCCGACCAGAACCAGACACACTGTCATGACGATTCTTCCGGTTACGGTCTCATACAATATATCCATATATCCCTGATTGGCAATACGCAGATATAAAATAATGCCAAACGGCATCAGGCTCATAATCCTTTGTTCCAGTCTTTTTGCCGTAACAGTTGTATCAATCTCATTCTCCACCTCAATTTTCTGTCCGATTGTATATGCCGATTTCTTCACAATCCTGATCAGATTGCCTCCTGATCTTTTGGCTACGGCTACCACCTGTGCAAATTCCATAATATCTCCGTTTCCTGACCGCTCTCCGAAATCCGCCAGCAGCGCCTCTATATTTTCGTTCATCTCCAGTCCGTGAAGGATATATGCCAGTTCCTGTTCTATATAACTGCTGCCCTGATACAGACTTTTCATTTCATCAGCCGCCATATAGCATGCACGTTCCAAAGAATAACCGGCTTCCATATTGGCGGCCAGAGCCATAATCATTTCTTTAAATTCGGTCACAAGCTTTCTTTCTCTTTTGTTTGCCTGTGTCCTGATATAATCCTTGAACAGAAACCATACAAGAGGCAGAAGAACAGGAAAAAACAGCCATGAATTAAAAAATAAAATGCTGATGCTGCAAACCAGAATCAGAAAAATGATGCAGCACAAAATACACTCTCCCCGTTTCAATTTATATACTCTGTAATCCGTTTTCATTTTTCTCCTCCTGAAACATATAAACCTGCTGACTTTAATTTACTTATATTGTATAACTGCCCTGTTTTGTGCAGACTGCCGATTACCCGGTCACTGCTGATGCCTTCCTCCACAAATTCATAAAGCGTCTGCATCTGCATTTCTCCATTCTTCATATCCAACACTTCGCTGATCTCCAGCACTCTCCTGCTCCTGTCCCGTAATCTTCCCAGATGAATGATAATATCGACTGCTGAGCTGACCTGCTGTCTGACTGCCGCCAGCGGAATGTCCACGCCCATCAAAACCATGGATTCCAGTCTGGTCAGCATATCTCTTGTGGAATTCGCGTGCCCCGTTGACAGACTGCCGTCATGTCCTGTATTCATGGCCGCTAACATATCTATTGCAGCAGCATCCCGGACCTCCCCCACGATAATCCTGTCCGGCCGCATCCTGAGACTTGCCTTTATCATATCTCTGATTGTAATTGCATTTGTCCCTTCCACATTGGCATTTCTGGCCTCCAGACGGACAAGATTTTCAATTCCCGTAAGTTTCAATTCCGCCGAATCCTCAATTGTAATAATCCGCTCATCCTTTGGAATATACTCTGAAAGCGCATTCAAAAAAGTAGTCTTTCCCGCTCCTGTTCCTCCCGACACAAAGATGTTATAACCGGCAATTACCAGTCTCCTTAAGAACTGTGCTGCTTCTTCCGTAATTGCATGCATCCGGATCAGCTGCTTCATGGTCAATGCCTTTTTGGGAAATTTCCGAATTGTCATGATCGGTCCGTCCAAAGCAATCGGAGGCAGTACCACATTGACGCGGGAACCATCCTGCAGTCTGGCATCTACAATCGGAGACGCCTCGTTGACTATACGATTACAGGCTGCCACGATCTGCTGTATAACGGACTTTAATTTCTCCTCACTTTCAAAGGACTGGCCAATTCTCTCTAATCTTCCGTTTCTCTCTGCAAAAATATGCCGGCACCCGTTTATCATGATTTCTGTAATATCGTCATCGTCTAACATATCAGACAAAATATCCAGCCGCCTCAGGGAATTAAAAAGCTCCTTTTTTAATTGCAGTTTTTCGTTCAGATCAATTGCCATCTGCCCTGAATAGTCGAGAATATATCTGTCAATCATCCTGCCCACCTGCGCATCGTCAATCTCTCCCGCCATATCCATATTCTGTATAATGACATTCTGTAGCTTCCGCTTATCCTCTGTTTTCATATGAATGAATCCCTTCCAGTTTTCTTTCCAGATATCCGAGCATCGCCGGTTCCTGATATCCTGCATCCGGCAGTCTGACTTTTCTGATCCGGCCTGCAAGCTTTCCAAGCTCCCTGCGTTCCAGTAACCTTATAAAGGCATCTGTCTTTTTCATAGAATTCTCATCCTCTAAAACAGGCATCAGAAGATAGTCAAACACCTCCAGAACTGACAAATCCCCCAGGGCCGCCCCGCCGATATCACATACAATCGTCGTAAATCTTCCCCATTTTACCAATTCATCCATCATCCAGATCATATCTGCCTTTGTTATGCTCCGCAGATCCTGATAGGATGCAGGCGAAGGAAGCATATAGAAGCCGTCAAGCTGTCGCATTTCCCGCTCCAGATACGGAATCAGTTCTTCTGACCGGTTCTTTACCAGATAGAATAAATTTGACATGACATCCCGTTCCCTTTGATCTGTATCCGAAATTTCCCCATATTCTTCCATTCCGAGATACAGTCCCCCTCTGACCTCATCAAAAGCACAGAGAGCCATTGCAAGTCTGGTCTTTCCCGATCTACCCACAGGAGAGATCACTCCATAGGTACAATACAGTTCTGTTCCGGCATGGCGGGGTTCTATCTTTAACATCGATACGATCTGGCCCAGAATAACATCTGCACGGGAAAACTTATAGATACTGCCCGTTTCCAAACCTGCTTCCGGTCTTTCAGTTCGGAAATAAAGAACTTCCCTGCAATTCTCACCGGAACAAACTTTCATATCGCCTGCCGCAAGCAGCAGATCCAGTTCATGTTCTTTCAGATATGCTTCCAATGTTTCCATGGTCAGAAATCCAAGCGCCAGAATCGGATTTTTGATATCCCGGTTGATATACTGCATCAGCCTTTGCACATATCGTTCATCCGCATCAATAATACCCACTTTATATTGCCTGATTCCACTCATCCCCTTTATCCTGATAACAGGTAGTAAACCGTCCCGGCAAATATGGCAAGGGAAAAATGAATACATCCCTGATACCCCTTCTGCTCCGGTAACCCAGTTGTTGAAAATCGGCTATGATGCATAGCCCTGAACCAAAAAACTTTTAAGATATAAATGACAGATAAAATACCGCCAAAAATAAATGAAAAAAAGATAATATAGATAATGTCTGCCCCTACAAAGGAGCCTGTCAATGAAAGAAGCTTAATATCTCCTCCCCCTATCACTTTGAAGCGAAAAAGAAGGATCAGACAAATCAGCGGAAGCAGACCGCCGGTCAGACTGTGCCTCAGGCCCACCGCCATACCGTTATGGAAAATCCCACTCATGATACCGGAAATCAGTCCTGCCAGAATCAGTTGATTCGGAATCCTCCAGAAACAAAAATCAGATACCACTGCTGCACCTAAAAAAATCATAAGAATAAAATAATAATCCAATATCCTCCTTTCCGCCATTTGTTGCATCAGCAGCGTACACATAAATTAACACTTATCTGAAGGCTTGTAAAGAGGAAAAATTATAAAGAAAATTTTATATTTTTCAGATATATACATACTGTATACCAAGAAAATAAAACATATAAAAAAATCCATTTTATGTTTATTTTGTTAATAAAACAAAAATAAGGGAAACTGCAAAAGCAAATTCCCTTATTTGTTTCATTTTTATAAATTTAAATATACATCATGTATTTATTTTTTTTTACACCTGCGGCTGTTCCGGTATCTCCGGCTGCGGCTGTTCCGGCATCTCCGGCTGCGGCTGTTCCGGCATCTCCGGCTGTGGCTGCTCCGGCATCTCCGGCTGTGGCTGTTCCGGTATCTCTGGCTGTGGCTGTTCCGGTATCTCTGGCTGTGGCTGTTCCGGCATCTCCGGCTGTGGCTGACTCGGTATCTCCGGCTGCGGCTGACCCGGTATCTCCGGTGCATCTGCTGCCGCATATTGATTCATCTCCGGCACAGGATTCCCATTTTCCGGCTGTACAGGTCCGTCCTGCATCGGCATCCCGTATCCCGGCTGTACAGGTCCGCCCTGCACCGGCATTCCGTATCCCGGCTGTAT
>CANRQE010000029.1 GCA_947632705.1 uncultured Coprococcus sp.
TAGTGAAAGGTCAGTGCGCCAGTTTCATGACGCATTGGTGTCTTTCGCAGAAAGACGGGTAATAAACATGAAAAAAACAGTATTTGATAAAATTGTAGTCGGTTTTGTTTTTCTTGTCGTTATTATTTTTACCGTGTTAGTCCTTTTAACGATTTACAATACACAGAAAAATATCATGGAACGGACCACGACAGATTTAAAAAATAAAAGCAAATTGATTGCCAACACGACGGTTGCGGACTACCTCTATCATGGTCTGGAAAATTCCGAGTTTCAAAAGATTCTGGATAACGATGCAGAAACCTTAGACTGTTATATCTGGTTTTCCGATACAGATGGCAATATTATATATATTTCCGATAATAGTGCAGAAAATAATCCTCCGACCCACATCTCAGAATGTATCGACCCCGGGATCGAGCATACCTTTTTTACCACAACCGGAAGCTTTGGCAATTTCTTTTCCTCTGATGTCTTAAGTGTCGGAACTCCCGTATACAAGGATAACCGTTACGCAGGATTATTAATCCTCCATACATCTCTTTCCTTCCGGAATGAGATCGTACGGAACATCTTCAGCACTACCTATACGCCGTTTCTGGTTCTGGTCATCCTTGCACTGCTGGCATTGATGAGCATCAGCAACAGTATACTAAAGCCTATCCGGGAGATTATTGCGACCTCCAAATCCTATGCCGCCGGAAACTTCAATGCCAGAGTCAACGTGTCCTCTAAAAATGAATTCGGGGAGCTGGCCAGATATATGGAAGAAATGGCAGACGAGCTCAGCCGGTCCAATGAATACCGGCGGACCTTCATCTCCAATATCTCCCATGATTTCCGTTCTCCTCTCACATCCATCAAAGGATACATTGAAGCAATGCTGGACGGAACCATTCCGCCGGAAAAACATGAAAAATACCTGACGATCGTATTAAACGAGACAAAGCGTCTGACCAAGCTGACACAGGGCCTGCTTGAGCTCAACAATTTTGATTCCTTCGATCTGCAGCTTGACCGGTCCAATTTTGACTTAAAAAGTATCATTACGCCGACTGTCAACACCTTTGAGGGAAGATGCCAGGATAAGGGAATCTACCTCCGCTGTATATTTCTCACGGACAATACAATCGTTTACGCAGACCGTACAAAGATACAGCAGGTTATTTACAATCTGGTGGATAACGCCATTAAATTCACGCCTGAGGGAAGACAGATCACGATTCAGGTTACAGAGAAAAACGACAAGATTTATACCAGCGTCAAAGACGAGGGTGTCGGAATACCAAAAGACGCTCTTAAAAAGGTCTTTGACCGCTTTTATAAGACTGATCCGAGCCGCGGCAAAGATAAAACCGGCACCGGGCTCGGACTGGCAATCACAAAGGAAATTATCAAAGCGCATGGAGAACACATAACTGTAGAGAGTGAAGTCAATGAGGGAAGTGAATTTACCTTCTCTCTTCCGATGCAGAAAGAAATGCAGGTTCCGATTAAGCCTGTACACATAAAACGCCGTGAAGAACAGAATACCTTCTCCAACGGAAAATTCCGTATTAAGAAGGATTAAACAAACGGAGAATCTGATTACAGGTTCTCCGTTTTATAATACTGTATCCATCTATTGCTCATATGCTGCCAGCATCCTTCTGACAGCTTCTCTGATGTCGGCGCGCAGCTTCTCAGGATAGATAACTTCTACCGTTGTTCCGTACTGCATCGCCCAGTGGAACATGGCCATCGGGCTGCAATTCACCTTCACATACACGGTATCCCCGCCGCAGTCTGCCGGATAGCCGTAATTTTTCCGCACAAATTCTCCGGATAACAGATCAAAGCTCTTCCCAAACCAATCTACAAAGTCCCCCATGGCATCCGGCCCGGTCTTTAAAATAATCATTTCCGGATCATCACTGAACATATAAATATGCTCTGCCAGATGCTTTGGAAGATTCAGCCCGTATTCCATCCCCTTCACAAGCTTTTTATCCTTTGCAGGCTCCTTTAGGATTTCTACCTCTGTCATACGGTCAATTCTGTAGTTGGCGAGCGTATCATATTTATCATGGTTACAGACCAGATAGTATTTCCCGTTATTGGCGACCATCTGATAAGGACTGGCTATATATTTCTCCGGTTTCCTTGGATGCAGCTTTTTATCCGTCCCATATTTATGATACAAAAATGCAATCTTTTTGTTGTTCCCGATAGCCTCATCAATCACCTCCACATTTAACATGGTCTGCTTATTATCCGTATGTTCAAGCTCGGGAAGATTACATACATGCTTTACCGTATTTTTAAAATATATATTTGACAGGGAAGTAATCTTATCGATCAGAGTCTGGGACTGACTGGCCGGAATGGTTCTTGAAAACAAAACACTGTCAATCAGCATGCGAAGCTCTGTCTTATCAAAGGCATGATTGTAATACCAGCCGGATGTCAGCATCTCTGTTTCACCGCTGCTCCGTTTCCGTTCTGTCTCCTGATATTCAATATCAAATCCAAAATCCACAAGACTCATCAGATTCGCTTTGACGGACTTCCGGTCAACCTCCATACCGTAATCCTCTTTCAGCTTCCGCACGATATCCTTCTGGTCCATTCTGTGGTCTGCATCCGTATATTTCATTAAAATCTCAAGAATGCAGATATTTAACAATTTTTTTCCGCCGGAAATATATCCGTTTCCTCTTTCAATATACATTTGTATCCTCCCTGTCCTGTATATGCGCCTCTATCCTGTCAGACATTTGTTTTTTTGTGCAGACTACCATTCATACCTGTGAAGCTGACCCTTCGTCTCCAGCCCTTCAAAGTCATGCTGTCTGAGCGCCTCATATAAAACGATTGCTACGGAATTGGCAAGATTCAAGGAACGGATTTCCGGATACATCGGAATCCTGACTGCCGTCTCTTTATAATCCAGTAATATTTCCTCGGGAATCCCCGCACTTTCTTTTCCGAACATGATATACGCATCTCTTTCGTAAGAAACATCCGTATATTTCTGTTTGGATTTTGTAGTTGCCATATAGAGCTTCGCGCCCGGATTTTTCTGCAGAAAATCCGAAAAGTCATCATATATGGTAACGTCCAGCTTGTCCCAGTAATCAAGTCCCGCTCTTTTTAACTGTTTTTCATTGATCTGAAATCCCAAAGGCCCAATCAGATGCAGTCTGGCTCCTGCCGCAACACAGGTTCTTCCGATATTTCCGGTATTGGCCGGCATTTCCGGTTCATGCAAAACTATATTTAACATCTCAGACTTCCTTTCCACGGGTCATAGATACATCTTCCCCATCCGGAGGCGTCAGGAAACTGCGCTCCTCCTGACGGAGTACCACCCGGTCTTTGTTATCTGTAATATGTCCAATGACAGCCGCTTCATAGCCTGCTGCATAAAGCGCCCGGCTAAGCGCTTCCCCATCCTTTGTGACATATAATACGCCGCCGCTTCCATCGATCATATAAGGATTGCACCCGACAAACTCACACACCTCTATGGTTTCCTGTCTGATCGGTATTGCATCATGGGAAACCTCTATTCCCACATCCGCCCCGTCTGCCAGCTCCCATAAGGCAGCATAGACGCCGCCGGCCGAAATGTCATGGGCATAGCATACGTCTGCTTCCTTTGCAATCTCTATCTCCGTACGCAGCGCAGCCAGCGTCTCCATCTGCTCTGCCGTCATGAGATAATCCTCGGAATAACGTGTCAGGAGCTGTTTCCGATTGCTTTTTGTAAGCAGCACGGTTCCCAGGGTTCCGGTAAATCCGCTCATTACAATATCCATACCGGCATGCCACTGTTTTGACCACGCCGTCTGACCAGATCCAAACATGGTAAGTGCGAGAATCGGTTCATTACAGGCGGAACTGATCTCTGTATGGCCGCCGATAACCGTAATTCCATATTCTCCCGCTAACCGGGTCAGCTCTTTTATAATATTTTTTACCCGTCTTTCATCCGCTTCCGGCAGCAGCAGCGTATCCGTCAGGGCATATGGAAGACCCCCTGCCGCCTTCAGATTATTATACAGCCTGATAAAGTCGCTTTTCACATTACCCAGGCTGTTTTCCAGACATACTCCGTCTGCCACAAGCAGCTGTTCCTTCTTTTCCTCTGACAAGAAAAGCCGCGCACAGTCATCTCCTATGCCGGCTTTTTTGATATACGGATTTTCTGTTTTCGGAATATGTTTCAGTACAGACCGCTTTATCTGCACCTCGCTGAATTTTCTTCTGCTCATCCAACATCTCCTGCTTTCCTTAGGTTATGGCATATATGACCGCCGTAATAATCATTACCAGTGCAAGCAGAAACGCAATAATTCTGGAAATCCACTTTTTTCCTTTTTGACTGCTGAAGTTAATCATATCTGTTTTCTCCTTCTATTCACATGTATCTGATCTGATGCGGAAAAAACGGAATCCGGCCGATATTCCCGCATCTTTGGCATTCCATTCAGGCATCCTTATCATAACAAATAAATTCTGTTTCGGCAATGGTGAAGTTTCCTTCCTATTGCTTTCCTTTCTCCTTCGCAGACGGGCAGACCTCCCGCAAAGTGCATTCCTCGCACTTCGGTCTTCTTGCAATACACACATTTCTCCCATGTGTAATAATCTGGATATTATACAGAATCCACTGCTCCTTTGGAAGCTTTTCCATCAGATCATATTCAATCTTTACCGGGTCCTCCTCGTCAGTCAGACCAAGCAGTCTGGAGATTCTCTTTACATGCGTATCCACCACAATGCTCGGCTCATGAAAAATATTTCCCCGGATTACATTTGCCGTCTTTCTCCCGACACCGTCAAGCTTCGTAAGCTCTTCAATCTCTGACGGAACTTCTCCGTTATATTCCTCCACCAGCTTTTTGGCACAGCCGATAATATTCTTCGCTTTATTTTTGTAGAAGCCTGTTGAATAAATATCCTGCTCCAGCTCTTTTAAATCTGCATCCGCAAACGCCTGCAGAGTCGGATATTTTACAAACAGATCCTTCGTCACCATATTGACCCTTGCATCCGTGCATTGTGCAGACAGCATCGTCGCAATCAAAAGCTGCCATGCAGTTTCATGATTCAGATAGCATTTGTACTCTGTCGTATAGGTTTCGTTCAGCAGCTCTATCAGTCTTGCAATTCTTTCTTTTTCCTTCTGCGATATTTTCTTTTTCATATGTATCTCCTGCCTTATGCATTCAGCTCTGTAAACTGCGCATGCCTGCCAGATAATTAATAAACTGCTGTGCCGTTCTGCCGGATATACCGCCATGCGCCAGCTCCCATTTGTTCGCTTCCAGACAAAGCGTCTTTTCGTCCATCTGAATTCCGTTTTTCCTGGCAAGTCCCGTCACAATCTCAAAGTATTCCTTCTGGGACGGTTTTGAATAGCTGATCGTAACGCCGAACCGGTTCACAAGTGACAGCTTTTCCTGCATGGTATCGCTTCGATGCATGCCGTCATTGTTCTCCATATCCGTTCTGTCGCTCCAGGTCTCCCTGATAATATGCCTCCTGTTTGACGTTGCATAAATCAGGACATTATCCGGTTTCATTTCCAGACCGCCCTCTATCACCGCCTTTAAATATTTGTACTCGATTTCAAATTCCTCAAAGGACAGGTCGTCCATAAAAATAATAAAGCGGTAATTTCTGTTTTTGATCAGGGATATTACCTGTGACAGATCCTGAAACTGATGCTTATAAATTTCAATCATACGAAGTCCTCTGTCATAATACTCGTTGATAATCGCCTTGATTGTGGTGGATTTTCCGGTTCCGCTGTCTCCGAACAGCAGCGCATTATTCGCCTTTCTTCCTTCCACAAAGGCCTCCGTGTTGTCCACAATCTTCTTTTTCTGGATCTCATATCCGATCAGATCGGACAATCGGACGTCCTCCGTATTATTAATCGGCATAAACGTCAGCTCATTATTCCGGTCTCTTGCAATCCGGAAGGCCTTATTGAGTCCGAACATTCCTACGCCATACGCCCGGTAGAAATCTGTCACAATCCGGAAGATATCCTCCTCATCCTTTGCCGCCTCTATCGCGCGGCTGATGGCCTGAACCTTCGTACTCACATTTTTGTTATACATTCTCTCCTTTTTTCCAATCGCATGATAGTGGCTGATGGTAGAGAAGCAGTCAATTTCCAGCTCTGTTTCAATTTTCGTAAAATCATATTCAAAGAGATGCTTGAATATCCTGAAATCATTTCTGGCAAACTGATTGACCGTTCCGTCATTTGCACCTACCTTCTCACAGGTCATGCTGAAAGAATTCTCATTGGTAATCAGGATAAACGCCAGATAGTTATGCCATAAGTTGGTATCAAAGCCATAACTGGTGGCCAGATCGAGCAGCCGTTTGATCTGGTCATAGATTCTTGCCACCAGATCTTCTTTTCTGCTGTTTCCCGTATCAAAATCCTCAAATATTCCGGACAGCTGCATCAGAATGCTGTCAGCGCCCAAATCTCTGTATAATACTAATTTTGCGATTTCCCTGTACATTTTTGTTCCTTCTTTCTTTTGCTTCTGCTCTTCCAGGTCCGGTCAGGTATATCATAAGCATCACAATATTTTTCTTTTGCTATTTTCTTTTCTTTCAGTGTATTTATAACATATTCCTTAATCAGTGCATAGGCAACGGAAAAAATCGGAACAAAAATCAGCATTCCGACAATCCCCATCAGGTTCCCGCCTACGATGACTGCCGCCAGCACCCAGATAGAAGGAAGTCCCACAGAGCCTCCAACCACATGCGGATAAATCAGATTTCCTTCAATCTGCTGTAATACAATAAACAGAATCAGAAAAACAATTACCTTTTTCGGATCATCTACCAGAATCAGAAAGGTACCGATTCCGCAGCCCACAAAAGAACCGAATACCGGGATCAGGGCCGTTACTGCAATTGTAATACTGACCGTGAGTGCATATGGAATATGGAACAGACTCATGGAAACAAAAAACATCAGTCCGAGAATACAGGCCTCCAGGCACTGTCCGGAAATAAAATTTGTAAAGGTGACATCTGCCATTGCACAGGTTTTGATCATCTTATCAGCGGCAGATTCCTTGAAAAAGGTATACAACAGACCCTTGCATTGTCTTTTCAGAGTTTCCTTCTGCATCAGGATATAAATGGCAAAAAAGATTCCGACCGCAATATCAATAACCGCAGATACCAGAGAAGTTGCAAAGGAAAAGGTAGAAGATACCAGACTGCTGCCCCCGTTTCTCATCATATCAAAGACAGTATCCAGCATGCTGTCCCAGTCTATATCAATCTCCATAATCCGCTTTGCAATTTCAGGATAATCCTTGCTCAATCCCTGCGCACGGTCTTTTACACGCTCCATAAAACCCGGAAATTTCTCTCCGATAACCGACATTGTATCGGATATCTCCGGAATCAATCTGGTAATTACAAACGTAAGAACAATCACAACACAAAAGAGAGACAGAACCAGACACACAGGGCGTCTGAATTTGTGAAACCGTCCGCTCTCGTTCTTAAACAATACATTTTCAAACGCTTTCATCGGCACATTAATAATAAATGCAATCGCAAATCCTATAATAAACGGCATCAGAAGCGAAAGCACCCATTTTAACGCGGCAATACAATTTTCAAACCGGAACAATACATATGTAAATAAAATAATTCCGCATATTGTGAGAACAAGCTTCCTGTAAGTCTTTCGATTAAATTCCAAACAAACAACTTCCTTTCTGGCTGAACACCTCATCTACTGATCGATATGAATATCCTTAAATAAATCGCCAATAGAATATGTCATGGTTTTTTTCGGCTGATAAGCATTCATAATCGGTGCCATAATCCGCTCAAACTTCTCCCGATCCTTGGACAGAATAAATACCTCGGCTGTATTCCTGGCATCCCACAACGCATCATGCTCTTCGCCCTGAAAATCCTCTCCAAGATAAAATACCGCATCTGAAAGCGCAATCCGTCTTTTTGTGCCAAGCAGCCTTGCAAATTCCTTCTGAAAATCCTTCCATTTTCCAACCACTTTCTGTACCGCCGGATTGTTGTACTTCTTCAGTTTACGTTCTCTGTTAAACTGCCGGAGGTCATTCTCACTCCATGCATAGATTACATCCGCATCCATACACCACTCGATAAATCGGCCGGCCGCTTCAGCAAATTCCGGTGCAGAATCCACCATTTCATTTGTAATCCCGGTCAGCTTCGTAATCCTGTCCATGACCGGCGTGATGACCGGTCTGACATAGGTTTTAAAAGAATCTATTTCCTGATATGTATCGTTGAGCTTGACTGCCCCTATTTCTATTATTTCATTTTTACAGATTTTTAATACATCCTGATGCGAATTATCGATCTGATTCATCTCAAAATCCACAAATACATATATCATAGCAACAACCCTTCCAATTATTTCTACTTCCGAAAAACTGTCTTTTTTATGGTTCTCTAAAGTACAGAATATCACTCTAACCTATGTATGTCTATTATTTTTTCCTGCCCTGATCCATGAAAGACGCCCTCTTTACGGCATCATTTCCGTACTTTGCCCGTATATCATCCATGGCCTTATCCAGACGGCTCTGTTTTTCGTAATCTACCGTATCGAACAAATTCAGCTGTCTTGCCGCCGTCTCTTCATAGAGCTTGGTACACCGGACGCCGAGGAGACGGATCGGGCTTTCATCCCATAACTCATCAAACAGCAGACATACCATACTGTAAAGCTCCGTCGTAATATTGCTTGGGGACGGAAGGACCATCTGATGAGATCTGTTCCGAAAATCCGTATCTCTGATCGTCACTGCGATTACTTCTGCCTTTCTATGGTCGGCGCGCAGTCTGGCGGCAACTGTTTCACATAAGGACATCAGGATCTGCTTCGCCGTTTCAGCATCCGTTACATCAAACGCAAGTGTTGTGGAATTCCCATATCCTTTATTCTCCCGTTTCTTTGTTTCTACAATAGAAACATCCTGCCCGTTTGCAAGCTTCCAGATGAATTCCCCATGACTTTTCATATGCGCGCGGATAATGTCAACATCACTGTTTGCCAGATCACCGATCGTATAAATCCCCAGACTGTGCAGGAGCCTTACGGAAGCCTTACCTACATAGATCAGGTCAGACACGGGTAACGGCCACATCTTATCTTCTATCTCTGTCCGATACAGGGTATGTACTCTGTCCGGCTTTTCAAAATCGGACGCAATCTTCGCGAGCAGTCTGACATCCGAAATACCGATATTGACCGTAAATCCCAGTTCATGATAAATCCGGTCTTTTATGGTATGTGCGCAGGCAACCGGCTCGCCGAACAGGGCCTGACATCCTGTCATATCCACAAACGCCTCATCTATGCTGAACTTCTCCACATCGGGAGAATATTCTCTCAGAATCTCCATAAATGCATGAGAGTACCGGCTGTAAATCTTTTGATCCGGAGGTACAAGAACCAGCTCCGGACATTTCTTCAGAGCATCCGCAACAGGCTCTGCCGTCTGAATGTTGTATTTTTTTGCAGGAACGGATTTTGCAAGTATGATGCCATGTCTGGTGGCCCGGTCTCCTCCGACCGCAGAGGGAATCTCCCTTAAGTCCACAGTATCCCCAAGGTCCTTCAGGCGATGTACCGCCTCCCATGATAAAAAGGCGCTGTTTACGTCTATATGAAAAATCACTTTCTGCCGGTCCATACGAATCCACTCCCGATTCCCTTATTTGCATACAAATATAGTTCTAATGTAATCTAATTTTCTTCATTTTGCAAGACTGCACTCCGGCGGGACAGTTTTTTCACCGCAAATATAAAAAACGGTATCGCAAACAGTCCTGACAAAACATCCGATACTGCCTGTGTCATGCCGATGCCATAGGAAGCAAAAAAAACCGGAAGCAGCCAGATGAGAGGCAGGAAGAAAATACCCTGCCGCGCAGAGGAAAGCAGGGTTGCCTTGCCATAGCTTCCGACTGCCTGAAACAGCATACCGGCAATCAGACAGACAGGCAGAAACGGCAGTGAGATGCTGTGTGCCCTGAGCGCAAAGCTTCCCAGATCCGGTAACGTATCGTCCGGACTGAAAAGCCGTATAATATCCTCTGCCCATATATAAATCAGCAGACCAAATACAGCCATTACAATGGTTGCACTGAACATGGAAAACAGCATGGCCCGCTTCACTCTGTCATATTTTTTTGCTCCGTAATTATATCCTGCCACCGGAGAAAAGCCCTGTCCATATCCCACAAGCGCCGCAAATAAAATGGCAAACACCTTATTTGCAACAGACATGGCGGCCATGGCGTCATCACCATACTGCATACATCTGCGGTTTAGCAGAATTCCCGCCACACACACAAGTCCCTGCCTCCAGAAAGACGGAAGACCCATCCTGATAATTCCGAAATAAACAGCGGGCTTTTGCAGACATGCCCGAAGCTTCAGATGCACGACACTCTTATCCTTCAAAAAAGCCAGATACATCACAATCAGTCCAACCGTCTGCCCGATCAAAGTTGCAATGCCGGCTCCCCGGATACCAAGCTTCAACGTAAAAATCAGAAATGGATCAAGAGCCACATTGACCAGACCGCCGGCACTGATCCCCAACAACGCCCAGACCGGCTTTCCCTCCGAGCGCAACACATTGTTTAATACATAGGCGCTGCACATAATGGGAGCTGCAATCAGAATATATCTTCCGTAATCCATTGCATACTGACGGATCGTATCCGTTGCTCCAAGAAAACCGACCAACGGTCTTAACATACATAAGCCTGCCGCCATCAGAACCAGACCCGCCGCGAAAGCCGCTGCAAAAGCACAGGAAGCCATGCGGTCAGACTCTTCCCGGTTTTTCTTTCCAAGCAGCCTGGCTATACTGCTTCCCGCCCCCATACCGAAGGTGTAACCTACCGCCTGAATCATTGCCATAATTGAAAACAATACCCCGACTGCCGCTGTCGCGCTATTGCCAAGCTTTGATACAAAAAAAGTATCTACCAGATTATATGTCGCGCCCACCAGCATACTGACAACAGTGGAACACGATAATTTCAAAACAAGCGCAGGCACAGAAGTCTCTGTCATTCTGACATGATTATCCTGTGCCTGTATATCCTGCTTTTCCGTATTTTTCCTGTTTTCCATAGCGTAAGAACAAGTCCTATCCCAAAAATTCTTTCACTTCATTTATTTTATCTTTGGTATCCTGCACACCCAGTTCATACATCGCCTGAATGCGGTCCTTATTCCGCTCGATTCTGGATATTTTGAGTGTACGGCTGGGGCGGAGGATGAAAACCTCTCCTTTGTGTTCCAGCTCCTCAAGCTTATCCAGTGTTTTATTATAATATTTGTAACGAAGGGCCATCCGTCTTACAAATTCCGGATAGTCCCTATATTTGACTGCTTCAAATTTCAACATGCCGTCCGGGCTCTTTCTGTAACCCTCCGGTCTTGTAAGTACAACGATGTTCCTTCTGTAGCCCATGCGCCTGAACGCAAAAATCGGAATGCTGTCGCTAATACCGCCATCTAACAGCTTCATCCCGTCTATCTCCACCGTTCTTGACACCAGCGGCAGGGATGCGGACGCCCGAAGCTTTTCCATGTCCTGTTTCATATCCTTACATTCCAGATATTCCGCTTCTCCCGTCTCCAGATTGGAGCAGCATACATACATTCTTGTAGGATTGGACCGGAATGTATCATAATCAAATGGATCGAGTTTGTCCGGAAGGTCATGATAACAAAAATCCACACCGAACAGATCACCGGTCCGAATCAGGGAATTCAGACTCATATACCGTTTATCTTTTCTGTACCTGAGGCTGTAGCGCAGGTTTCTGCCCTTTTGTTTTGAGACATAAGACGCCCCGTGAATAGCGCCTGCGGATACGCCGATCACTCCGTCAACGACAATGTTTTCCTCCAGGAATACATCCATGACTCCCGCCGTATAGATCCCTCTTAATCCTCCGCCTTCCAATACCAGTCCTGTCTTAGACATTTTCATTTCCCTCCTTTTCAAACGCCTTCATACTCCTGGCAAGAATCCCGTTCATATGAGCAATCGCTATGCCATAATTGGTCATCGGAACACCCTGTTTTTCCGCCTGTCTGCTTCTGTAGAGCATCTCTCTCTCATTCAGCATACAGCCGCCGCAGTGTATGATCAGCCTGTATTTAGATAAATCCTCCGGAAAGCCCGTTCCGCTTGTAAAGTCAAAGGAAGGATTGCTGCCGGTATATTTCCGGATCCATGCCGGAAGCTTTACGGTTCCGATGTCATCACACTGTCTGTGATGCGTGCAGCCCTCCGCGATCAGAATCTTATCCTGATCGGAAATTTCTCCGTCTAATATTTTTACCGCCGAAACCGCCGACGGAAGCTGTCCCTTATATCGGGCGAACAATACGGAAAACGATGTCAGACAGATGTCCTCCGGTACAATTTTCATAACAGAGGCAAATACCTGGCTGTCCGTAATCACAAGCTTTGGTCTGACGGCCATCTGTTTAAGCGCCGATGCAAGCTCTGTGTCACGAACCACGACAGACAGGGCTCCTGCCTCTAAAATATCCCGGATGACCTGCTGCTGCGGAAGGATCAGCCTCCCTTTCGGCGCCGCACGGTCGATGGGTACTACCAGCACCACCAGATCACCGGGTACTAACAAATCCCCGACCAGCCTTTTATCCATACCGGCATCCGGAACAAGGCTGCCAATCTGTTCCTTTAATTCCCGGATATGTACTCCGGTCCTTGCGCTGACACAGATACCCGGCTCCTCCATATGGTCAGACAGCCGTTTTGTCTCATCACATTTATTATAGGCAATAATATAATTTATATTCCTTTCCCGAAACAGACGCAGCAGCTCTCTGTCAGACCGGCACAGGCCTTTGTCCATATCGGCCACCAATACCGCAATATCCGTTTTTTCAAGAACCTGTTTCGTTCTCCTGACCCTCAGCGCACCAAGCGCACCTTCATCATCAAAGCCCGGCGTATCAATGATCACTACCGGGCCTAGCGGCAGAAGCTCCATTGATTTATAAACGGGATCCGTCGTCGTACCGGCCACATCTGAAACCACTGCAATATCCTGCCCGGTAACAGCATTTACCAGACTGGATTTCCCCACATTTCTCCGTCCGAAAAAACCAATATGCAGACGCTCTGATGCAGGAGTATCATTCAGTCCCATATCCACACCTCCTAAAACCGGAAATCTCTGTCTCCCTGTTCTATTCCTGACAACCTCTCCATAACGATTTTCCGTACCTTTTCGTCCGGAATATGTTCCAGTTCCTTTCCGATCAATGCATTGCCGATATCTGCAGTCTCCTTTGAAGCATAATCCTCCAGGTATTCCTTCAGGGTCATAAGGGCATTCGGGTGACAGCAATTCTGAATCTGTCCGCTTTTACACAGGCTCATAAAACGGTCTCCGGTTCTGCCTTCCCTGTAGCAGGCGGTACAAAAGGACGGTATATATCCCCGGGTCATCAGCCAGCGGACTACCTCATCCAAAGTTCTGGTATCACTGACATCAAACTGCTCTGAACGCGCATCCTCCGGTTCCGGCTCATAATATCCCCCTACACTGGTCCTGGATCCACCGCTGATCTGGGAAACTCCCAGCCGGATAATCTGATCCCGTACCTTCTGGTTTTCTCTTGTCGAAACAATCATTCCCGTGTATGGTACCGCTATCCTGATGCAGGCAGCAATCCTGCAGAAAATCTCATCACTGATACCGTTATCAAATGTCTCCGGGTCAATGTCATCCGCCCGTTTGACTCTCGGAATGCTGATAGTATGCGGGCCTACTCCATGCACTGCCTCCAGATGCTCTGCATGCATTAACAGGCCGGCAAACTCATATTTATAAAGCTCCAGCCCAAATAAAACTCCAAGACCTACATCATCAATCCCACCTTCCATGGCCCGGTCCATTGCCTCCGTATGGTAGGCATAATTGCTCTTCGGTCCCGTCGGATGCAGCTTTTCATAGGATTCTTTATGATACGTCTCCTGAAAAAGAATATAAGTGCCAATGCCTGCATCCTTTAATTTCCTGTAATTTTCCACTGTCGTAGCCGCAATATTTACATTGACCCGGCGAATGGCTCCATTTCTGTGCCGGATGCTGTAAATGGTATCAATGCTCTCCAGTATATAGTCGATCGGATTCATGACCGGGTCTTCTCCGGCTTCAATCGCCAGCCGCTTATGACCCATATCCTGTAACGCCGTTACCTCTTTTGCAATCTCTGCCTGCGTCAGTTTTTTTCTGGTTATATGCCTGTTCTTCCTGTGATACGGACAATAGACACATCCGTTTACGCAATAATTGGACAAATACAGCGGGGCAAACAGCACAATACGATTGCCGTAAAAATCTTTTTTTATCTGTTCCGCAAGATCATATATCTCACGGATTTTTTCCGGCATTTCACAGGCAAGGAGCACAGACGCCTCTCTGTGCTCCAATCCCTTTCGTTCCTTTGCTTTTGCAATAATCCGGTCGATCAGCTCTATATTATTTTTATTTCTTTCTGCATAATCCAGAGTTTCCAGAATCTCTTCATGGTCAATAAACTCCTCTGCTTTCATGGATTTTCTGTCATACATCCTACAAGTCCTCTTTTTATTTTGATTTTTCAGTGTCTGTTTTGTTTCCGTATTTCTTCCGGCCTGCCCTGCCTTTTTCTATCAATCCCAGTACCAGTCAATATAATACCACTCATGATCCCTACAAAACAGATACAGTTCAACCGTCACATTCTTTTCAGCTTCGCTTCCGCGTGCACGGATATCCAGATTGGCCTGCGTGAACGCCGTAATTTCCATATCAAATGCTTCCGTAAAATATTCCTTCATTTCATCCAGGTCTGCACCTGTATATTCCACCATCTGGATATCCTCTTTTTCACAGGAAAGCTCTTTTACTTCTCCAATTTCATAGAACTCCTCAAGATCTTCATAGAAGTATTCCAGCTGATCGGCAACATCTTTTTCAACCGTCATTCCGAACAGGCTTCCCTCATGATTCATATACCGGACATACTCCGGACTCAACAGCTCGTACATGGCATCCGGATTTCTCTGCTGTAACGCCTCGATAAAACAGGCTGCTGTTTTTTCCGGAGACCTGCCCGTTTTTCCGGTTTTAACCATCCACACAGTCAGTATTATTCCGGCAAGTATCAATATGGTCCCGGCTGCCGCCAGCATCAGCTTACCTTTGTTTGACAATTTCTTTTTACCCGGGATCCCTCCCGTCACTTCTGACGGACTGCCCTCTCCTGTCTCTTTTACCTGTTCTGTTATTTCCATACCTTCTGTCATTTTCTGCTGCATCGTCCTATCATCATTTGAAGGATCTTTCATCTTATCATTCCTTTTTTGTAAGACAACACCTCTCACACTACAATGCCGGAGCATCATATATGTAAGAGGTGTCTCTCAGTCTGATTATGTATCAAATTTTAATATGCATACCAAGCTACCAGATACCATTTACCCATTCTCTTGTATACATAAACCTCTGCATCTGCAGTATAATCATCATCCTTACCGATTACTTCCCATTCCATCTCAACCGTAGCAACCTGGCTGACCCGGATGTCCATTTCGTCCTTCATACTCTCTTTGGCTTCATCCAGAGATTTTCCTTTTTCCTTATCAACGTCCTCAATATCGACCTTAATTCTCTTGATCTTACCGACATCATACCAGTCTTCGGCATCTTCTACAAAGGAATCGATCTCATCCTCTATCTCGTCAAGCACATCATCCTTATCATAATCATACTCATCCATCATATAATCAAGATATTTCTTGTCATATAACTTATATATCTGCTTTGGTTTTTCATTTTCTACAGCCTTTGCAACTGCTTTTGCAACTGCCTTTGGGCTTTGCTTTCCATGTCCGAGCAGTCCGCGGAACAAGGATACAATCAGAACCAGTGCAACAACGGCTACAACGACTCCAAGAATAACAGTTTTATGCTCTCCAAGATTGATGCTTTTCTTCTCACCTGCCGGTGCTCCCGGCTGACCATTGTACATCTGTTGATTCGGGTCTGTCTGCTGCCCGTTATACATCTGCTGTCCGCCATACATCTGTCCGTTATACATCTGTTGATTCGGATCTGTCTGCTGCCCGCCATACATCTGTCCGCCATACATCTGTCCGTTATACATCTGCTGGTTCGGATCTATCTGCTGTTCCCCATACATCTGCTGGTTCGGGTCCATTTGCTGGTTTGAAGCCATCTGTGAACCGTCATTCATGTTATTATCCATGCTTTTCTCTCCTTACTGATTCATATAGTTGTTTACGCTATGTTTTACAAAACCATTATATCTTTTTTCGCTTATATATACAAGCAGATTCTGCATTTTCAGTGCCAAAAAAATCTAATCTGCCATACTCCGGCAAAAATCACTGCCAAGCTTCTAGTCATACTGAAAGATAATATAATCCAAAAACCAGCCGTCATCACATCGGAAAATACAGGCCTGTGCATGAATATTTTTCTTTCCCTCCGTACCTGTAACCGACCATGTCATATCCAGCTGCTTGTATTTGGATACGCCCTGCACTCCGTAGGTTTCGAAATTATCCGCAAATTCAGAAACATTACTTGCCGTTATCAGGGAATCGATTCTCACATCTATATCCTGAATAACTCCCACATCAGGCTGCAGCTCCGTACGAAATGCCTGCAGATATTGTTCCTGCGCCGATGCAAAATCAGCATAGGAAAACTGCTCTTCAAAATACGCCACATAACCCGGTGCAAACAGTTCCGCCAGATCTTCGCCTGTTCCGTCCGCATAAATCTCCGCCACATCCTTTGCCACCTTTTTACTTCTGTATACCAGACCAAAATAAAGCATGGCAAGGGCAGCAACCGTGAGTACGGCTGCAATCACAATACATCTCAGAATAGAAAATGATTGTTTCTTTTTTCCCTTTTTTTCATCTTCATTTTCTTCGTCCTGAACGCTCTGTTCCGTTTCCTGCTCGCCTTTAAGATCCTGTTCTTCCATCTCTTTTCTTATCCTCTTTTCTTTTTTCTGTCTATCACACCGGTTACATAAAAAGCAGCTCCCTGCATCATGCAAAGAGCTACCAGTCATTTAAGGTTTCCATTGTATTTAAGTGTTCCTGAATCCTCTCTACCACCATGTCCCGGATTTCTGTAGTTTTCATTTTTTCGAATTCATCATAAGGAATCGGATCCAGAAACGCCAATTGCGTAATAACCTTTTTCAGGGATTTGCCTTCAAAAGGCTTGAATGAATCGAACAGCACTACCGGAACAATCGGGCAATGCGCCTTTTTTGCAATCTTAAAGCTGCCCGGTACAAATTCTCCGAGTGTATTATGATTATGGTCATATCCGCCCTCCGGGAACAACAGGTATCTTTTCCCTGTCTGAATTTCCGACGCAACCTCATTGATAATCTGTACCTGCTGGCGGATATCCGTTCTGTCTAACCGCTTTGCCCGCATCAGATTACAGAACTGATCTGCAATAAACAGTTTGGAACGCTTTACGTCCATAACAAAGGACAGAGGATTGTCATGCACGGAAATGATACCCAATGCATCATATTTCCCCTGATGGTTCGCAAACATGATATACCCGCCTTCCTGCGGAAGCTTATCAACGCCCGTTGCAACCGTGGAAATACGTCCTCTTCGTTTGACATGCTCAATCATAACCTGCGCCATCCTGTAACAGACGGTCTCGTCGTATTTCTCAGGATGCTTTGCATAATATGCCATTTTGGGAACGTAATATATGATTAAAAAGAAACACGAAATAATAACGAAAATAAAACGTGCCATAAAATTCTCCTGCTTTATCCTTTCGTAGTATACATTATTTATGTAATTATATTATATCAAATTCACAGATAATATTATAATGTTCAAAAAAGAACACGTCAAGCAAAGAACAAAGGAAAGAACAAAAAAAGACAAAGAAAAAGACTATCACTTTCCGTGATAGTCTGGTTCCCCTGTCGCAAATGCCACCCCATTATGGCATTCCCCGAAATAGACCCCTTTGCCGATTTCTTGTAACAGATAAATTTATTCTAACAGAATTATGATAATTTAAAAGGGATGCATCTACACTTTACAAAATTTTTTTCTTTCGATAAGTGTATACTTTTACACTTTTTGAATAGACTTTTGCATGCCGCTATGCTATACTATTACATATCTTATAAAAACTTATAGGATATGTGGGTAACTGTATCATTTAGCATAGACTAAAATAAGGAATACACATGGAATACCAGTACAATATCGGCGAACGTTTGAAAACAATCATGACACAAAGAAGGATTACCATTGCACAGCTTGCAGAGGCCACGGAACTGTCAGAAGATACCATCAAAGCAATCCGAAGCGGCAAAACCAAAAATCCGACCATTCAGGTTATTGCATCCATCGCAGATGCCTTGGACTGTACTATAGACGGATTATTGTTTCGTGAGAACCTCTCCTCTGAAGAGATGAAACTTGTTACAGGCTTTCGGAAGCTGAACAGTCATGGAAAAAAAGTAATTTCCATGCTTCTTGAATCGGAGCATCATATGCAGATTTCCATGACCGGTCCTACCAGAGAAATTCCCTGCATTACACCCGCTATGGCAAAAACCTCAGATGTAGATTTTTCCATGCATAATGCAGAATATATTACACTTCCGGCAGGATATTACGATTCTGCAGACTTTGCCGTACGAATCATATCCAATATGCTCTATCCGATCTTTGCAAAAGGGGATATGCTTGCCGTAGAAAAAAAATTTCCTCCGATTGGAAGTCTCGGAGTATTTATCGACAGTCAGGGAACGGAAATGATCAGACGGTATACCGAAAAAGACGGCAGCATGTATCTGGAAACAATCAGCAGCTGCAACAAATCCTTTTTCTATACAGATGATATTATCTGTATCGGAACCATTATCGGAATCATCCGGATAGCAGAAAATAAAGGTCAGGGCATCAATTAAACCCTGACCTTTATCTTTACATTGTTCTATTCCAGACCGCCCGTAATCAGCCACGGAGACGGCTGGGCAACAAATACATTGTCCTTGTTTGTCTTTGATACGGAAATCTGTGTTGCCTCCATATTGGTAATACCCAGCTTGTCAAATATCAGCTTTGCATTTGCAAGCACTCCAAGGTCCAGTGTATAGATGACAAACTGCATCTTCGGATTAATCTTCAGCAGCCTTTCCATATCGGACTCCAGATATTTATTTGCCACAATAAATGCAAGCCTTGGAACAGGGATGTTCTTCAGGGACTCTTCGCTCATATCCGGAATGATCTGTACATTATGTACTCCGAATTTCTCCACATTTTCTTCCATCGAACGTCTTGATCCTGCATCCGGTTCAACAGCAATGATCGTTCCCTCACTGGCACTGATTGCCGCCTCAATTACAATACTCTCTGCCATCAGGGCCAGAATAGTATCATGGGTATCCACCGCAAGCAGACTCATAATGACCGCGCGGATTTCATGGCCTACATAATGCACTGCACCCTTCGTAAACATTTCATTCTTCATACCGAATCTGACAGATTCCCGCGTCTTTTCATTCACGATAAAAATAACCGTTGGTCCGGTCAGCTTCTTATTCAGGATATTCTTAAGCTTTGTCTGTGTAATATCTCCGTCCGGCTCCTTTCCTTCGCCAACCCATACGTCGTACTCACCAAAGCCGGCTTCCCAGAGATTGTAGAACAAATCTTCATGCGAGGTATCTGCAAAAATCAAAACACGCTTATGTGTATCAATCGTCGGAACAACATTCTTCGCTTTGCCGCAAATATTTAACAGCTTGATTTTCTCCGGACTGACATCCATCATATCTGCAAAATACCCCAGCCAGCACAGCATATCTGCATTTTCATATACCTTTTCATTCTCCATTGTCATATACCTCCTCACCGGATTATACTGATCCTATAGTATCTTCAAAGCGTTTTACAAGAATACTTGCGTTATGCCCGCCAAATCCAAGGGAATTACTCAGTGCATACCGTACATCCTGATAAACGCCTGCTCCCATCGTATAGTCAAGATCCATCTCACCCTCTGTTTCCTTCAGTCCCACTGTCGGGTGAATATATCCCTCTTCTATAGATTTTACACATGTAATAAACTCTACCGCACCTGCGGCTCCGAATAAATGTCCGATCATGGATTTGGTCGAATTGATATGAACCCCGTATGCAGCTTCTCCGAACGCTTTTTTGATGGCTCTTGTTTCAAACAGATCATTATGATGTGTGCTGGTTCCATGTGCATTAATATAATCCACATCTAACGGAGTAATACCGGCCTCCCTGATCGCAAGCGACATGGCTCTGGCCGCACCGTCCCCGTCTTCCGCCGGTGATGTGATATGATAAGCGTCACAGGTAGATCCATAACCTACAATCTCCGCAAAGATCCTGGCGCCTCTTGCCTGTGCGTGCTCTAAGGATTCTAAGATCACAACACCTGCTCCCTCACCGATTACAAAGCCGCTTCTGTCCTTATCAAACGGGATGGATGCTTTCTCCGGCACCGTTGCACTGGATAATGCCGTCATGGAAATAAATCCTGCCACATTTGTCTCACAGATCGGAGATTCGGCGCCGCCGGCTGCCATGATATCTGCCTCTCCTGCCTGAATATACCGGTATGCTTCTCCAATGGAATTTGTTCCCGTTGCACACGCAGTTACGACATCCGTACATTTTCCCTTTAATCCATAAGCAATGGCTACATTTCCGGCCGCCATATTGGAGATCATCATCGGCACCATCATAACGCTGACGCGGTTTGCCTTGCCTGTATATACCTTCTGATATTCCTTTTCAATCGTATGAACTCCGCCGAGCCCGTTTCCGATACAGGTACCGAATCTGGTCAGATCCTCCTGTTCCAGATCCAATCCGGCATCCCTGATTGCTTCGCCGGTGGCGGCAACGGCATATTGACAAAACGGCTCCATTCTCCTTGCCGCCTTGGCATCCATATACTGCTTCGGATCAAAGTTTTTTACCTCTGCACCCATTTTGCATTTATATTCTGAAATGTCAAATTTCGTGATTTCACCAATGCCGACGGTATTCTTTTTTATATTTTCCCAGAATTCCTCTACAGAATTTCCGATAGGGGTAATAGCACCCATACCTGTTACTACTACTCTTTTCATGTCGTACCTCTCTCTCAATCTCTAACCTACAGACTCATGCCGCCGTCAACCTTAATCACCTGCCCTGTAATATAGGAAGCCTTATCAGATGCAAGAAATGCTGCAGTCTCTGCCACATCAGAAACTTCCCCCAGCCGTTTTACGGAAATATGATCTAACATGGCTGCTTTCTGCTTGTCATTTAACGCATCTGTCATATCTGTTTTAATAAATCCCGGCGCAATGGCATTGGCGGTAATCCCTCTGCTTCCAAGCTCCTTGGCAACAGATTTGGTAATTCCGATGACGCCCGCCTTTGATGCCGCATAATTTACCTGTCCTGCATTTCCTTCCATACCGACAACAGAGGACATATTGATAATTCTGCCATACCTCTGCTTCATCATCTGTCTGTACACATGTCTGATACAGTTAAAGGTCCCCTTCAGATTCACACGGATAACCTGATCAAAATCCTCTTCCTTCATGCCAAGCATCAGATTGTCCCTTGTAATTCCTGCATTGTTTACCAGAATATCAATCCTTCCATACTGTTCTGCTGCGAATTTCATCAATCCTTCCGCCTCTGAAAAATCAGATACGTCCGCTTTATATGCACAGGCAATTCCGCCTGCTTCCGTAATTTCTGCTACCAGCTCATTGGCATTTGCTTCCGAGCCATTATAATTGACGACTACCTTTGCCCCGTATCCGGCAAATGTCTTTGCGATTTCCCTTCCGATTCCTCTTCCGGCACCCGTTATGACTGCTACCTTTTCCTTAAGCATTGAACTCCTCCAACTTCTGCAAATCCTCTACCGTTGCAATATTGATACATGTTACATCCCGATTGATCTTTTTCATAAAGCCGCTTAAGGTTTTTCCCGGACCGGCTTCAATAAAACAATCCACCCCGTCGGCAATCATGGTCTCAATACTCTGCTGCCATCTGACAGAGGAATATACCTGTCTCTTCAACAACTCTTTTACTTCCGATGCATCGGTTACATATCTGGCATCCGCATTACATACATACGGAAGGAAGCCCTCCTTCACTGTCACATCCTGAAGATATGTATACAGCTTCTCGCCTGCCGGGATCAACATCTTGGAATGGAATGGTCCGCTGACATTCAGTTTAATCACTCTCTTGGCTCCCGCCGCCTGCAGGGTCTCGACTGCACGGTCAAGCGCTTCCGTTTCACCGGATATTACAATCTGTCCCGGACAGTTATAATTTGCAATCTGCACGTTGCCCGGCGTATTCTCACAAATCTCTGCAATCTTTTCCGCATCCATGGCAATTACCGCCGCCATGGCTCCTTGGCCAAGCGGCACCTCATTCTGCATTAAAATGCCT
Organism: uncultured Coprococcus sp.; assembly: GCA_947632705.1. Taxonomy (GTDB): domain Bacteria; phylum Bacillota; class Clostridia; order Lachnospirales; family Lachnospiraceae; genus Coprococcus. Next base: position 22,626 of record CANRQE010000029.1, read on the forward strand.
CTCTGTCTCACCGTGCGGATAGCGTCCGTCAGGCTCATGGCTTTACATGCTGTCAGCGCACTGTATTCCCCAAGACTCAATCCTGCAAATACGTCCGCTGAAACTCCCATATTCTTCAAATGTTCATAAATTGCGACCTCAGCAGCAACCATTGCCGGCTGCGTAAATTCCGTCTTGTTAATATCTTCATTTTCTTCAAAACAAATCCTTTTCAGGTCTATATCCAGAACCTCATCCGCAGTATCAAAGACCTGTCTGCTGTCCTCAAATGCATCATAAAAGTCCTTTGCCATTCCTACATACTGTGCGCCCTGTCCCGGAAAAATAATTGCTGTTTTACCCATAACAACCACCTCTTTCTGCCTGTATATGCCCACAGTATGTCAGAGAAAAACCGCTCCGTATACTATGGTATACAAAAGAAGCAGCCATGCCTCGCCATTTCCAAGTCCGCCCGTAGCGATAACCGGTATGCTGACGGCATCTGCTGCCTATAGAATCACATATATGAAATTCTACTCTTCTACACCTTTGCTCTTCAGGTAATTTATAACATCCTCGAATGTAGCTACATCCTCAAGTTCTTCTGCAGGAATTTCAACATCAAATTCATCTTCCATCTTCATAACAATCTCATACAAATCCAATGAATCAACACCCAGATCATCCTTAAAGTTTGTATCGAGGCTCATCTCGTCCTGTGATACCCCCAACTGCTCCTCAAATATTGCTTTAATCTTCTCGAACATAATTAAAATTCCTCCTACATAAATAGTAAATATTACCTTCTTTGTCCCACGGACGATTATAATATAACGCATGAATACTCTAAAGTCAACTGTATTTCTGTATCTTATTCATCTGCTTGCAAAAGTGCGGGGAATGGGTCAATCATGAAACGATTTTCCCGTCGCTGATCTTAATGATCCGATCCATCTGCCTTGCAATATCAATATTATGTGTAATAACCACTAATGTCTGTCCAAGCTCCGCAACAGAATCCCTTAACAGTGCCATAACCTCCTCCCCATTTTTGCTGTCCAGACTTCCGGTCGGTTCATCTGCCAGCACAATAGACGGGTGGTTTGCAAGAGCTCTGGCTATGGCAACTCTCTGCTGCTGTCCTCCGGATAACTGATTCGGAAGATGATTCCTTCTGTCAACAAGGCCTAACATCTCTATGATATGTTCAATATATTCATTGTCCGGTTTCTTTCTGTCCAACAGTACCGGAATCTTGATATTATCCTCTACAGAAAGAACTGGAATCAGGTGAAAGGACTGAAAGATAAATCCAATCTTCCTTCTTCTAAATACCGACAACTGGTCATCATTCAGTTTAGAAACATCCTCTCCATCCACCAGAACCTTCCCGCCGGTTGGCTGATCCACTGCTCCGATCATATTTAACAGAGTGGTCTTACCGGAGCCTGAGCTTCCGATGACAGAAAGCATCTCTCCTTTTTTTATCGTAAGACTGATTCCATCCAGAGCACGAACCTCATTTCCCAGTTTTTCGCTACCATATATCTTCGTGACATTTTCCATTTCTACAATCTTCATAGCATTCGCCTCCACTTCCTATATTTCATTTTCATCTACTCATCCATTCCTGCAAGTCCGGGTGCAATCTCTTTTTTAATAGACTGAAGCGGTATCCACGCTGCAAGCATCATAATCCCTAACAACAGTAACGAGACCCCGAGAATTCTGGTAAGAGGCACAAAGGACATCTGAAATGTTCCCAGGTATGCCAGCATATACCGATAGATCCCATATCCGCACACGCATGAGATCACAGTTCCGAAGAACAGGGCAAAAAGTAAAGCAATGATACTTTCTAACAGAATCATATAAGACAATTTCTTCTTACTCATACCCACACACCGAAGAAATGCAAATTCACCTTTTCTGAATACAATACTGCTTGCAGATGTATTAAAAATATTGATGGTCATAAATATCAGTAAAACAGCTAATATCATATCGCAGATATCTCTTTCCTCCTTTGCAATCTCATAATCATGCATGATTTCCTGATATTCACTTGTATTAAACCCGTATTTCTCAAGGATTTCCAAAACATCTTCATTATATCCATCCACATGCAGCCCTGTTTCCTGATAAAAAACCTCTTCGTATCCCTGAAATAATTCCCGCATCTGCTCCTTGGATAAAATATAGTGCGAACCCAGCACAGCAAAATCAGGCAAAAGCATATTATCCGAAACAATTCCTTTAATGGTATAGGTCTTGTAATATCCCTCTTCATACAGATCACGAAATACTTCAAAGCGGATCAAACCACGAAAATGATATGTCAAAAAGTGATATTCATCCTCATACTCTCCCGGTCCCCATTCCGATTCCGGTATCTCTCCCTTGTGCTGTGTAAAAAAGGAATTCTCTTTTTCCTGTAACCGTCTGCAAAACTCATCATAGGGAGCGGTAATCAGTGTAATTCTGTCCCCTACCTTATAATTGTAAACCTCTATATTATATGGTTCATCTGTATCTGTATCGGGATTATATCGCCATTCCGTGTAATTATTACACAAAATAATGCCATCCTCACCCAGTTTGTCCGGATCACAGGTTCCTTCCGTCAAAGCACCGGATAATTTCGGAAGCAAATCCCTGTCAAAAGCATAGACAGTATCCGCTCTGGTTAAGAGAGAGGCTATTGCATAACTATCCATAGCCTCCAAATCTGTCTCATCCTCCGGATAAGTTTCCCAATATGTACTATTTTGAATATAATTTCTGAATTCCTCTGTGTATCTGTCTGCAGGATCCGTATCCTCTATATTTTCCGCATCCAAATAATAAAAAACAAACAAGGTGTCAACATCTGATACTGAGCGGATATAGGTTCCAACTGTCTTTCCCACTTCATCTAACGTTCGAAGCTCAGAGATTGCCTGTGTCATATTCCTCTGGTTGGCAGCAAATTCCTCCCGGGTCTCTTCTAATGACGACATGATATTTCTTCCTTCCCAATTTGGATTCACTACAACATTATAATACTTATCCAATTCCACATCCATAAGCGCAATCTGCATATAGGTTGCACAGATGGTTTCCGTACAGATAAATGCCACAATTCCAATCGTAAGCGAAAGCACCTTTGTTACAAATTGCTTTGGATTTTGCATTGCATTTTTATAAGCATACGATCCCGTAACTCCAAAGAGCTTTGTAACCAGCCCTGCTTTCCGTACTTTATATTTCGTCTTTTTCCCTGACTTCATCTGGTTTCTGACAGCTTCTATAGGCGTCAGATCTGCAATGAGCTTACAGGGATCGATGGTGGCAAGCCACATGGTAATCCCAATGACGATCATGGTAAGAACAGCTGCCAGAATAAAAAAATGTGTAAAGTCATAATAAGGAGATCTGCTGCTGAATATTACCAATACCATATAAGATACTGCAATGCCTGTAAATCCTGATATGCCACCGATGATCATGGATTCTCTTACAAGCATCTTCTTTAACTGTTTTAAGGATGCGCCCGCACATCTTAAGACCCCATAATCCCTGATCCGTTCTGCCACTGAGATACGAAGCGTATTCTTAATCACTGCAATTGCCATCAAAGATATCATAACGACCAGAAAAAGGATGATTGCCGCATTGACTGCCTGCTCACTGCCATCCGCTGTCTGATTGTAATAAGCGGCAATGGAGTCGTTAATAAAGTATTCTGTACCCAGTTTTTCCCCAATCTTTTTGGTCAAAGCTTTGATCCGGTAAGGATTTTTATATTTCACAAATACTGCATTACCATCTTTTAACTGTTCCGAATCCTCCTTGTGCAATCCTAAAAAACCGACATAGGAATATTGGTAATGAGATACGTCATAATAATTGCCTTTGTAGGTGAAGGTTCCTGTAATGAGAAAATTTTCCTCCTCTACCCGGGTAATGGTTCCGAGATTCAGGCAGACCATATCCCCTATCTGATAGTCCCCATATTCAACCAGTTCCGCATCCACAAGCACTTCATTGCTTTTTACCGGATATTTTCCATCTTCTACTTGTATGACATACGGATTATGATTCCAATCATCTATCATTACAAGGTCTGCCGTAATACCTCCTAAATTATTTGTCCTTAACGCTCCGCCATAGACAGTCTCCACGCCCGGATAGTTCTCTATCTCCGTCTTTTCCTCTTCTGACAGACCATAAAAGACAGCATCAAAACGGTACACCTGCTCCGCATTCAGAATTCCCTGTCTGATAGTACAGAATGTGATATTGATGACCGCAAAAATCAGCAATGCTCCAAATGCCACCCCGAACATGGTGAAAATGGTTCTTTTTTTATTTCCTTTTAAATATTTCCCAACCAATTGTTCATATTT
>CANRQE010000030.1 GCA_947632705.1 uncultured Coprococcus sp.
TCCCATCAACTGCACGACAGAAAGCATCCATATAAAGTTATGTGGGTGCTTTCCTTATTTTCAGGAATGAACCGGGCAATAGGCATCAAAGTAAAAGGTGAAAAAAGAAACAGGATTCTCCTATATCGGTAAAGAATATACAGGATTTTTCATTCAGGTAATTGATTTGATTGCTGTCCGGTTATAATATGAACGTATAAAAATAAATGAAAAAAGGAGACTGACATGGATTTCATAGAGCTGATTCGTAAAGGAGTTACCCAGTATCATGTAGTGGAAGCGGCCAAAGCTTATCTGAAAAAACAGGGATTTTCTCCGCTCGATATGGGAACGGACTGGGAACTTCTGCCATATGGAAATTATTATATTACCCCGTTTCCTTCTGAACTGATTGCCTTTTCCGTTGGGAAAACGGTAAAGCAGCTCCGGATTGTAACGGCTCATACGGATTTTCCGATGTTAAAGTTAAAGAGCCAACCTGACTGGGAGAAATCCGGATATCATATGGTCAATGTGGAGCCTTATGGCGGCTTGATTATGGAAACATGGTTTGACCGTCCCTTGGGAATGGCCGGAAAGGTCGTCTTGAAAACCGGACTGCCATTTTCTCCGGAAGTCAGACTGTATGACTCAAAAGCACCTGTATTTGTGATTCCAAGTCTTGCACCGCATCTGAAGAAGGAAGATAAAGCCGGTAAGCTGGATATACAAAAGGAACTGGTACCTTTATACGGTGTTGATGGGAGTGAAGAACCGGGAAACGGAATTCTGACAAAGGTGGCAGATGCGCTCGGTTGTGGCGTAAATGATATTTTAGATTATGATTTGTATCTTTATAATGCGGATCAGCCTGAATTGCTTGGGGCGGACCGGATGCTGCTTTCGGCACCGAGGATTGATAATCTGTCTTCGGTAGCGGCTTCTTTATCGGCGCTTGTCCGGGCTTCCGGAAAAGCGCAGGATCAATGTACGGACGGCAAAGAACAGAACCGGTCGAATTTGAATATTATTGCATTATTTGATAATGAAGAAATCGGCAGCAGATCCAAACAGGGGGCAGATTCTGTTATGTTACAGTCTGTGCTTCAAAGAATCTGTGATGCGCTGCATTTGTCAAAGGCGGATCGATATGCATTGATGCAGCATGCATTTCTTGCTTCTGCGGATGTGGCACACGCCCTGCATCCGAATTATGCGGATAAGAGTGATCCGACCAATGCAGTGATTCCCGGGAAGGGCGTAGTATTAAAAACCAGCGCCGGCCAGAGATATGTTACGGACAGCGAGGCGTCAGCCGTCGTTCTGGCTCTTGGACAGCAGAACGGAATTTCCATACAACGGCAGGTAAATCGTTCCGGTATGGCAGGCGGACAGACGCTTGGGCCGGTTGTATCCTCTTATCTGCCCGTACTGGCTGCAGACCTGGGGATTCCCGTTCTGGCAATGCATTCGGCAAGGGAACTGGCGCACAGGAAGGATTATGAGGCTCTGACAGATCTGCTGACAGCTCTTTTTTTGTGAATGTAAGAAAAATTGTTCATACGGATTCAGACAGATATTTTAACGAAGATGTCCTTATGATGCAGCATTTGGCTGTCTGTTTGTTAAGGAAAACCATGCTTGTGAAATATGGTTGTTTGTGTTACACTGATTATAATTGCAGACAGATTTCGACGAATAACGATATTGATATATAAGGATGGAGAATGGAGGCGGCTTATGAAAAAATCTTTCAGAAGAGTGTGTGCGATGATATTGATCGTAGTATGCAGTCTGACAATGGCCGGATGTGGAAAGAAAGATCATAAAGATAAAAAGAAGGATGACGGCACTACGGAAATGACGACAGAGGCAACCAGCGAAGCGACGACGGAAGAACCGCAGCCTGAAGTGGACGAGGAAGGATTTACAATTGTAAATCAGGTGATTAAAACCACGGATTACGTCAATGTAAGAAAAGGACCGTCCACGGATGCGGAAAAGGTTATGCAGCTTGCCATAGATGCCGAGGTAAACAGAATCGGATATAATGATGAGTGGAGTAAGGTCAATATTGACGGTCAGACCCTGTATATCTTTTCAGAATATGTGACGGTAGTCAGTGATGCAAATGCCGGAGGCAGTGTGACGGCGCAGGGGCCGGTGCAGACTGCAGGGAAGATTATCTGCATTGATGCAGGGCATCAGGCACAGCCAAATACCGGAGAGGAGCCAATCGGCCCGGGTGCAGAGGAGAAAAAAACAAAGGTTTCTGCCGGAACGACAGGCGTATCGACCGGTAAAAATGAATATGAGCTCAATCTTGAGATTGCATTAAAATTACAGACAGAGCTCATGTCCCGGGGATATGAGGTGGTCATGATCCGGACCACCAATGATGTGGATATCAGTAATGCTGCCAGGGCGGAGCTTGCAAATCAGGCTCATGCGGATGCATTTATCAGAATACATGCCAACGGTTCCACAGACAGCAATGATAAGGGCTGTCTGACGATCTGCCAGACACCGTCCAATCCATATAATTCCAATCTTTACAGCAGTTCCAAAAATCTTGCCTCTGCTGTTTTGACCGGATTGACGGAGGCGACCGGCGCAGTCAGTGAAGGCGTTTGGGAAACAGACTCTATGAGCGGCATTAACTGGTGTGAGGTTCCTGTCACGATTGTGGAGGTAGGATATCTGACAAATGCTGAAGAAGAGCAGCTGCTTGTTTCGGAGGATTATCAGAATCAAATAGCAGAAGGTATTGCAAATGGCGTTGATTCCTATATTGCTTCCTTGTCAGCAGGGGAATAGAACAAGCCTGTCAACGAATTGATATTTCATGAATATGACCACCGGATAGATAAAAACCGGTGGTCATACTTTTTTCAGATTCTTAATTTCATCGGCGCTCAGTTCCCGGAATGCACCGCTTTTCAGGCCCGGATCCAGAGACAGATTTCCCATTGCTATGCGCTTCAGATACAGAACGTTTCTTCCGACTGCCTGAAACATCCGTTTGACCTGATGAAACCTGCCTTCCGTAATCGTAAGCAGAATATAGCATGCCTCTGCCTTTTCGACATTGAAAGACGGAGGCAGGTATCGCTTCGCCGTATCAGGGTTCAGAACCTGTAATCCGGCAGGTCTGGTAATCGTTTCATCTCCGATGTCAATTCCGGATTCAAGCGCTTTTATTTCCTTTACTGAAATTTTGCCGTCTATAACTGTAAAGTATGTTTTTTTAACATGTTTGTTAGGGGAAAGAAGGTCATGTGCCAATTGTCCGTCGTTTGTCAGGAGCAAAAGTCCCTCCGTATCCTTATCCAGCCGGCCGACCGGAAAGAGGTTTTTGGTATTCACTCCTTTTAACAGGGATAGTACGGTATCATTGACATTGTCGCTGGTAGCACTGACAACGCCTGCGGGTTTGTTCAGCATATAATAGTAAAATTCCTGATAGGACAGAGGAACACCGTTATATTGAACAACATCCGCATTTTCATCGATTTTCATGTCCGCAAGCCTGCATGAACGGCCGTTTACTGTAATGCATCCTTTTTTGATCAGCTGTTTTACTTCGGCTCTGCTGCCTACGCCCTGTTGTGCCAGAAATTTATCCAAACGCATGATACCGTCTCCAATTCTATGATTCTTCCAATAATTTACATGATAAAAAGGAAAAAAGCAATGACTAAAACGGGAAGAAACTGACATACTAGAATTTCAGGGGAATCGAATTGTGACAAAAGTGTTAAAAGCGGTTTACTAATGACAGAGTTATGTGAACTTATCCAAAATAAACAAAAAAAGAACAGAACGATCGATCAAATTTTAATACATTTTACTAATTTTTTTGCGGTTTTTATACGTATCGTATATTGACAGATGGCATAGATTGGTATATTATACTTAACAGAAATGTAACATTTAGATTAATTTTGTAAAAAAATCAGATGAATTTACTAAAGAAATAGGAATTCGTCATATATCCGGCCGAAAGTTTTCTGAATGAAATGAATGCCGGTAGAAGGAACAATCAAATGAGCGCTATGCATAAAAGTTCAAAAAGAAACAGAATGTCTGCCCGTATGCGGAGAGATGTTTTTAATTACAGATATTTGAAAAGAAATCTTCTGATTGCGGCCCTGGTAGTTGCCATGACTGCGCTGATTACGGTGGTCGTAAAATATGGAGAGGCTTTGGACCAAAAAGCAGGATACAATGTCGGAAATCCATCAGCAGAAGACACTGTTTCTGTAACAGAAGATACAACAGAAAATATTGCAGCCGCTGATACGGAACAGAAGGCTTCTGCGCAGATGGAAGCGCATCACAGCGACGTGCTTTCGGAAGCAAGACAGGAATCTGAGTTCGACGGCCGTTTTATCGTTCAGATTTCCGATACTCTGAATATCAGGGAATCTGCATCCACAGATGCGGCAATCGTAGGTAAGATGTTTGACGGTACGGTGGGAGATATTCTTGGTACAGAGGGGGAATGGACACAGATTTCCTCCGGAAATGTAACCGGATATGTCAAAACAGAATATATCCTGACCGGTAAGGCTGCAGAAGCATATGCTGCCGGCTGTAAAAAACTGATCGGAACGATTACGGATGAAACTGTACGCTTAAGAAGTGATATGTCTACGGAGTCAGATGTACTGGATCTGATTGCAGAAGGAACAAAGCTGGATGTGTTGTCAGACGGCGCAGAATGGGTAAAGGTTGTAACTGCCGGAGGACAGGAAGGGTATGTTGCGGCGGATTATATTTCTGTGGAAGAGACCTATCGTGTGGCTTTGTCTATAGAAGAATATAACGCTGTTTATGATGCACCGGAGGAGGAAGAACCAGCTTCGTCCGATGAGGAGGCGGCAGAGAACCAGACAACGGAGAGCCAGACAACGGAGACTCCGGATGATGGCAGACAGGAGGAACCTTCTACAGAAGGAAGTACGGCGCCGGAGCCGGAACCTTCCGTAACAGTTGACGCTTCAGGCTATGGTGATGCATATCTGCTTGCCTGCCTTGTCAGCATGGAAGCCGGTTCGGAATGCTATGAGGGACAGCTGGCAGTTGCAAATGTCGTGCTGAACAGAGTGAGAAGCGGAGCCTGGGGCAGCAGTATTTCTGATGTAATCTATGCACCGAATCAGTTCCCGTGCGCAACCGGAAGTGTAATGCAGGGATATCTGCAGAACGGACCGTTATCGACTGCACAGCAGGCAGCCAATGATGCACTGGCAGGTAATAACAATATCGGAAATTATATGAGCTTCTTAAATGTGAATTACATAGATACAGATTCCCTTTCTTCTTATCAGATCATTGGTAATCATTGCTTTTATTAAAAGCTTAAGGCAAAACTCAAATATTTGAATCCAGATAAAACCTTGTTGACACAGAGACGAAATGTGTGGCAGCAGGGTTTTATTTTTTATCATATAGTATGAGATTTCCTTATTTCAGATGCTTATAATAAAAGCATGCAAGCTGTGTACGATCCCGAAGCTTCAGTTTTTCAAGAATGGTGCTGATATAATTTCTCACAGTGCCTTCACTTAAGAAAAGCTCGTTTGCTATCTCTCTGTTATTGCATCCGTCTGCGACGAAACGGATAATATCATATTCTTTTTCTGACAGATGAAAGCTTTCATAGGAGAGACGTTCCTGCCCCTGAATCAATGTCGGAATTTTATCCATGATTTCTCCGCCGAATACGGTCTGACCGTTATAAACGGCATGAATGGCCGGCGCAATGCTTTCAAAGGCCTGCTTTAAGATATATCCCTTTGCTCCGATCCGGATAGCATTTATAATATATTCATCATCGGAAAAGGTGGTTAATAAAAGAATTTTTGCATCAGGATGTTTTTTCATAATGGCATCCGCCGCCGCCAGCCCATCCATTTTATCCATTCGTATGTCCATGAGCAGGACGTCCGGAAGCCATGTGTCATATAAGCGGATGGCAGCTTCTCCGTTATTCCCGATTGCAGACACACGGATGTCCGGCTGTGTTTCCAGAATGGTTTTTAGTGACATAGATACCAGCTGGTCGTCATCGACAATTACGATGTTCATATTGCACCTCATACTTTCTTTTAATCTGTTTCCGGTTCAGGAAGTCTGTCCTTCATAAAGGAGACAAAAATCTGGAAACCGGATTCAGTTGTTATTTGCAGTGTTCCGCTTAGAGCCCGGACACGGTCTCTGATATTGATCAGACCAATGCCTGGGGTATGGCTGGATGAAATGTTGGTTCCGTTATCCCTGATCAATAACTGATAGAATCCCGGATGCTCCCGCAGGATGATATCCATATGGCTTGCATTGCTGTGCTTGATGGTGTTGGTGGTACATTCTTTTATGATTGCTATGAAGCTGTATTTGACGTTCCTGGGGATATTATTTCCGGCGTCATAATCCAGATCGATTTCGAATTGATGAATCGGACGCAGAATATCCAAAATGGAAGCGTACAGATCAATGGAGTCATCGTGGAGATCATGCACGCTGGAGCGAATACTTGTCATGGCATCATTCAGGGAACTGTGCAGAGCATCTAAAGGAGCGGTAATGGCAGGGTCTTTTTCTATCGTTTTTATGGCTCCCACCATTAAAATGGAGCGGGTCAGCAGATGTCCGACATTGTCGTGGATTTCTCTTGCAATCCGGTTTCGCTCTTTTAAAGTTGCTGTATAGATCATGGAATCCTGCTGTTGTAATATCATTTTCTGGTTTTGCTCAAGCAGCAGCTTTTGTTCGGTGACAGTATCCCTGAAATGAATCATTTCTTTTGATAAAGTTTCATTTTTTGAAGATCTGTTCTGCAGTAAAAATGCAAAAAGGAATAACAGGAATTCAATAACGTCAAACATAACATACATATGAAGCATTTTATATATGAGACATGCGGCGGCAAAGATTCCGCTTACTTTCAGCCGGTATCTGAAAATATCATAGAAAATGAAAGGAAGGAACAGACACATATTTGGCACCGCCAGAGTTAACAAGGTATAACCTGCCAATGATGCTGTAAGAAGCCTCCGCTTGGTCTGCATATGCATAGTTTTATCCTTGGGATTTTGCATGTCAATCAGAGTACCCGCACATCCGAAAATAACAGTAAGCAAAATTGCGGTTACAGTAGCGGCATTTACCGAAGATATATAGATATAGATCGTGCAGGAAGCGGCAAATAATATTAATTTATCAATCGTTCTTTCCATATCATGCACCTCTGGTTTGAAAATATTTTGCCTGTTTCAGATACCATGGTATACAAAAATTTGCTTGTGGCAGCTTTTTTACAGGGACAGTCATATGATTATTAACAGTATACAACGGAAATTCTGTTTTTGCAGTATATTACTTTTAAAATGTGACATTTGTCATATGGATTTTTGGATAATTATCACTTATGATTTGAAAGTGAAAGGAGTAGAATATACTTGCAGATTACATAGAACATAGAGGATCATGCTGGAAAGGTGGTAGCGGATATGGCTTTGGCAATTAAGGTTTCCAATCTGGTAAAAAGATATAAGGATCTGGTGGCGCTGGATCATTTTAATCTGGAAGTGGAGGAGGGAGAAATCCTGGGACTTCTCGGGCCCAACGGATCCGGTAAAACTACTACGATCAATTGTATCTTATCCCTTCTTTCTTATGATAAAGGAGAGATTCTGATATTTGATCAGGAAATGAAACCGGACAGCTATGAGATCAAGAAAAATATCGGTGTCGTCATGCAGAATGTGGCTGTTTTCGACGAAATGAATGTGTATGAGAATATTGATTATTTCTGTGGATTATATATTCAGGATAAAAATCTGAGAAAACAGTATGTGGAAGAGGCAATTGCGTTCGTAGGTCTGGAGGATTATAAAAAATTTCTTCCTAAAAAGTTATCCGGGGGATTATTACGGAGATTAAATATTGCCTGTGGAATTGCGCATAAGCCAAAGCTGATCTTTTTTGATGAACCGACGGTTGCTGTTGATCCCCAGAGCAGGAATCAGATTCTGGAAGGGATTCTGGCTTTAAATCGAAACGGGGCTACGATTATATACACGTCTCATTATATGGAGGAGGTAGAGCAGATCTGCACCAGAATTGTGATTATGGATAACGGAAAAAATGCGGCAGTTGGTACGAAGGAAGAATTAAAGAAGATGATCAAAAATACAGAAAGTATTTCTGTAGAGATCCTGGGACTTGCACAGGAGGATATAGATACTATGAAGAGACTTCCGCATGCATACAGTGCGGAATATGCAGATAATCATTTAAAGATTAATTTTTCCGGCGGAAAACATAATCTGGTGCGCGTGCTTGAATATCTGCAGGAAAAAAATATTCCGTTTGGCAGAGTGTATTCGGAGCTTCCGACATTAAATGATGTGTTCCTTGAAATTACAGGTAAAGCACTCAGGGATTAAGGGGGATTTGTATGTTTTTTCATAATTTTAAATATGCATTGAAGTCCTTATTGAAAACAAAGGAAACCATCTTTTGGACATTGATATTTCCCATAGCGCTTGGCACGTTTATGTATATGGCCTTTGGCAATCTGATGGATCAGGAAGAAATGTTTCACTCTGTACCCGTTGCAGTTGTTTCAGGTAAAGAAAACTCCGAACTGGAGACGGTCCTTCTTGCTCTGTCAGAAGGGGAAGATCCGATGTTGAAGGTTTCATTTATGGAAGAACCAGATGCGCTGAAGGCTCTGGAGGAGGAGCAGGTAGAAGGAGTGATCTACACATCTGATACCAGTCTGCTGGTGAATGAAAGTAATTTGAACGCATCAATGTTAGAGACTGTGTTAGAACAATATAAACAGATCGAGTATGTCTGTGCGGATATCGGAACAAACAATCCGGGCATGCTTCCTGAGGTGGTTATGCAGCTGATGGGAGATCAGGAATATTTTATAGAAACAACGACATCCGATGGATGCCAGAACGAATACTATAATTACTTTTACGCAATCTTTGCCATGAGCTGTCTGTTTGCTTCTTTTTCAGCTATTTCAAGAATTAATAAGCTGCAGGCAAATGTAAGCGCCCTGGGCATGAGAAGATGCCTGTCGCCAAACGGCAAGATAGTGGCCGTAACGGCCGAGTATCTTGCACTTCTGATCGTGCATTTTATCATAGAGCTGATCGTACTTGCCTATCTTATGTTATTGGGAGTTGATTTCGGAGGCCATTATCCGGCAATTGCCCTGATTCTTTTACTTGGATGCAGTATCGGTTTATCGATCGGAGTGATCATAGCATCTATATATAAATTGTCAGAGGGGGCAAAAATGGGAATTGCCGTATCGATTGGTATGCTGCTTTCTGTTATGGCAGATTTATGTGCGGCAGGAATTAAAGATTTTATAGAGCATCATGTGCCGGTTTTAAATCGGATCAATCCGGCGGTTGTCATATCTGACAGCTTTTATGCGTTAAATGTATATGATGATTACAGCAGATATACCGGTAATATGCTGATCCTTTCTGTCATGGCAGTCCTTCTGCTTGGAATCAGTATTATGATTTTAGGGAGGAATAAGTATGCAAGTCTTTAAATCGTATTGGAAGATTTTAAATAGATATAAAGGTCAGATGATCATGTATCTGAGTATATTTATGGTGGTGCTTTTTTGCTTTATTATACCCAATGATATGGGAGAAGATGGAGAAAATCAGTATACCAGTATGAAGGCGAAGTTTGCTGTATTTGACTATGACCATTCAGCAGCAAGTGAAGCGCTGATTTCCTATCTGGAGGGAATTCATATAATCGTGGAATTGAAAGAAGATGATACAGAAACAATACAGGATGAACTGTTTAACAGGAATATTGACTGTGTCCTCAGGATTCCTGAAGGCTTCGGAGAAAAGCTTGCAAATGGTGAGCAGACGGGCCTTGTGGAGATAGTTGCAATTATGGGAACAACAATATCTATGTTGTTTGAGACAGACTTAAATACGTATCTGAATTTTGTAAACGCATATCTGCTTGCAGGATACGATAGTAAGATTGCTATAGAACACACAGATACGGCCTTGAATCAACAGGTGGACGTCCGTTTGCCCGAACAGGGAGATACATCTGTAATGGGAAATAGATATTACTATTTTAACTATTTGGGCTGGGTATTGATATGTATGATGGTCATCGGGATTGCACCGATTCTGATGGTATACAATAAGAAAAATCTAAAAGAAAGAGTCCATTGTTCTGCGTATCCGTTTTCCAGGATCCATCAGGAAATACTGCTTGGAGTAGTACTGACCGGTATCGGAATCTGTGCAGTCATCATTGCAGGGGCTGTGATTGCATTTCAGGGAGATGTATTTTCTGCAAGCGGAGGTCTGTATATACTGAATATGTTCAGTTACATGCTTGTGGCACTGGGCTTTGCATTTTTAGTCAGTAACCTTGCCGCGAATGTAGAAATTGTAAATATGTTTGCAAATGTGATTTCTCTTGGAATGGCGTTCTTATGCGGTATTTTTGTTCCGACAGAGGTTTTGGGAAAGGGCGTCATTGCAATTGCCCATTTTCTTCCTGCCTACTGGTACAGTCAGGCCTGCGGCAGGATTGAGCATTATACGAACGGTGCGTTGGGAGAGATTTTAACCTGCATGGGTATTGAACTGTTATTTGCGGCGACCCTTGTGGTACTCGGAATGACAATATCAAGGAAAAAGAGAGTGGAGGCATAATTCTGTCTTTTTTCAAATATGTTCTGATGGAGTTTGAAAATCTTATACGGAATGGTGCTCTGTTTCATCGGTCTGTTCAATCACGATTTTTGTAGCGTTGAGTTTCTTTAACATCCGCTTGGCAAGTCTGACGCGGGGATTTCCTACAATCCATATGTTCGCCGCTTCCCATACGGCAAACGAACCTACAATGGATATCAGTTCCACGGGAACCGAGCCGAGAATCCCGTCCAGCAGAATGGCAGCTGCCACAAAAACGACGCCGATGCAGAATAACCATAGCTGTTTGATTCTGTTCAGTCGTTTTTGGGCGGCGTTATGTACCTCCTGTTCCCGGATTAATTCCTGAAATGCATTGCGTATCCGTTCAAAATTCACAGGACCGTTGCATTTGATTTTCAGGATGATTTCATCGCCGATTTCTTTTTTGCCATATTGGCCTGCGAGATAATCCGATACCTCGCTGTTCAATGTCCGACAGCTCTCATCAAAAGGATTATATAAGTCCGTTTCTTCATGAATTTTCAGGTTAATTTCATACAAATTCTCCGACACTCCCTTCCGTGGAACCTCGCAACCGTATTCCGTACGATCTATGAAGGTGATTTGCTGATATGGTCATTATAACATAAAATTATGCTTTTTCTATTGTTTACGCAAAACAGCGGCAGGCATTATTTCCTGCCGCTGTTTTGTCTAAAACGTAAATCGAAATACGGAAGGCAATCTTTGTTGGATCGTCTGTATTTCAGATTTTTTTGCAGTTACGTTATTTTGTCCTCTATTTGTCTTCCCGTTCGGCATCTAACATGGCACGTACCTTCATGGACAGACCAAACAGATTAATGAATCCCGTTGCATCCTTATGGTCATACAGATCACCGGTAGTAAAGCTTGCAAGGCTTTCTGAATACAGGGAATATGGGGAGGTGGTTCCGGCCTTGATGATGTTGCCCTTATATAATTTCATCTTTACATCGCCGGTTACACGTTCCTGTGTCTTTTCTACGAATGCCTGCAGTGATTCACGCAGCGGGCAGAACCATTTGCCTTCATAAATCAGATCTGCAAATTTGGTTGCAACTAATTTCTTATATGCCAGAGTATCACGGTCTAAAATCAGTTCTTCTAACTGTGTATGTGCTTCCATCAGGATTGTTCCGCCCGGAGTCTCATAGACGCCGCGGGATTTCATACCGACAACACGGTTTTCCACAATGTCGATGATTCCGATACCGTGTTTTCCGCCGAGTTTATTTAATGCACGGATAATATCGGAAACCTTCATCGCATTTCCGTTGATGGCGGTTGGAACACCCTTTTCAAAATGCAGGGTTACATATTCGCCCTCATCCGGTGCTTTTTCCGGGGTAACGCCGAGAACCAGAAGGTGGTCATAGTTTGGCTCATTGGCAGGATCCTCTAATTCCAGTCCCTCATGGCTGATGTGCCAGATATTACGGTCACGGCTGTAGGAGTGGGATGCGTCGAACGGAAGATCAATGCCGTGCTGCTTACAGTATTCGATTTCTGCCTCCCGGGAATCCAGTTTCCATTCCGGTTGTCTCCATACTGCGATTACCTTCAGATCCGGTGCAAGCGCTTTGATCGACAGCTCGAAACGCAGCTGGTCGTTTCCTTTTCCCGTTGCACCATGACAAATGGTGGTAGCACCTTCCTTTCTTGCAATTTCAACCAGCTTCTTTGCAATGAGCGGTCTTGCAAAAGAGGTGCCGAGTAAATATTTGTTTTCATATACGGCGTTTGCCTGTACGGTTGGAACAATATACTCGTCACAGAGTTCATCTACGACATCACATATGTACAATTTCTCCGCACCTGAGTATTTTGCCCGTTCTTCCAGTCCGTCCAGTTCACTTTCCTGGCCGACGTCAATGCACGCACAGATAACGTCATAATCGTAAGTTTCTTTTAACCAGGGAATGATGGCAGTCGTATCCAATCCGCCTGAGTAAGCAAGTACAACTTTTTCCTTTGCCATTTTAAATGTCCTCCTTCAAACAATAATCTGTTATGATAGAAATGTGTTGATTATCCACTTCGTTAAATATACAACGAGAATGAATAATATGCAAGCTGTTCTTTTATTTTTTATATTTTTTTGAAATAATTGTATATCGGAACAAAAAACATATTGCATATTATACATAAAAAATGTATAATTATAAAACACGCATGGAGAGAAACCGAAGGATTTGCCTGATAGAGGCATGCAAAAGATGATTGTATATCGCTATTTGACAAAAAACATAGTTTAGGAGTAGTATAGATCTGTGTGTGTATATTATGAAATAGGCAGGAGGATGCTATGATAAAAGCCGGGATCATTGGTTCTACAGGTTATGCAGGACAGGAAATTGTAAGGATTCTTCTGGGGCATAAAGATACAGAGATTGTATGGTATGGATCCAGAAGCTTTATAGATCAGAAATATTATGACATATTCGGGAATATGTTTCAGCTTGTTGATGCAGTATGTATGGGAGAAAATCTGGAGGAGCTTACGGATAAGGTGGATGTTGTCTTTACGGCAACGCCGCAGGGCCTTTGCGCCTCTCTTGTAAACGAAGAAATTCTGAGTAAAGTTAAGATCATTGATCTGAGTGCGGATTTTCGGTTGAAAGATGTGGCAGTCTATGAAAAATGGTATAAGCTGACCCATCAGAGTCCGCAGTTTATTGAAGAAGCGGTTTACGGGCTTTGTGAGCTTAACAGAGAAAAAATCAGAAACTGCAGGTTATTGGCTAATCCGGGCTGTTATACGACATGTTCTATTTTGTCGTTATACCCGCTTGTCAAAGAGGGACTGATCCGGGCAAATTCCATTATTATCGACGCAAAGTCGGGAACATCGGGAGCCGGCAGGGGCGCCAAGATTGGAAATCTGTATTGTGAGGTCAATGAGAGCATCAAAGCCTATGGCGTTACCACTCACAGGCATACGCCGGAGATTGAAGAACAGTTAGGATATGCAAACGGCGGGCCGATAACAGTCAGTTTTACGCCGCATTTAGTACCGATGAACAGAGGCATACTGGTTACGGCCTATGCAGATTTGCAGCAGCAGATAGATGCAGAAGCTGTCAGGGCTGTCTATGACAAATATTATGGCAATGAGAAATTTATCCGGATGCTGGATCCGGATGTATGTCCTGAAACCAGATGGGTGGAAGGCAGTAACTATGTGGATATTAATTTTAAGATTGATTACCGGACAAACAGGATCATTGTGATGGGAGCGTTGGACAATCTGGTAAAGGGTGCGGCAGGACAGGCAGTACAGAATATGAATCTTATGTTTGGTCTGCCGGAGGATGAGGGCTTAAAAATGCCGCCGCTGTTCCCATAGGACTGACAGAAAACAGAGGTATGAATGATGAAGATAATTCCGGGCGGGGTGACGGCTCCGAAAGGGTTTTACGCCGCGGGCTTACATGTAGGAATCAGAAAAAATAAATTAAAAAAAGATATGGCTTTGTTGTTTTGCGAGGTGCCGGCGAACGCCGCCGGGGTATTTACGACGAATACCGTACAGGCAGCGCCGGTAATATGGGACCGGAAATTGTGCGGAGAAGTCCGGAAATGTCAGGCGCTGGTCGTGAACAGTGGAGTGGCCAATACCTGTACGGGCCCCCGGGGATATGAGAATGTGGTTCATATGGCGGAGCTTACGGCAGATTTGTTATCCATTGCACCGGAGATGGTTGCGGTGGCTTCGACCGGTGTAATCGGAATTCCCCTTCCCATGGACGTGGTGGAGAATGGAATCCGCAGGCTGTCCGGGAGTCTGGACGATTCTGCTGAGGCAGGTACGGCAGCGGCGGAAGCAATTATGACAACGGATCTCTATAGGAAAGAGATGGCTGTGACTCTGGAGGTCAAAGGGAAAACCATAACGATTGGCGGAATGTGCAAGGGTTCAGGAATGATCAATCCAAATCTCGGAACGGTTTTGAGTTTTCTGACGACTGATCTGAATATTTCCGCAGAGCTGCTGCAGAAAACATTGGAGCGGGATGTGCTGGATACTTATAATATGATTTCCGTTGACGGAGATACATCTACAAATGATACGGTTATGGTTCTTGCAAACGGTATGGCCGGAAATGAGGAGCTGACAGAGACTGATCCGGAGTATCAGGATTTTGTCCGTGCGCTGCGGGAGATCAATACCGGATTTGCAAAGGCAATCGCATCCGATGGCGAAGGCGCTACCAAGATGTTTGAGGTGGTGCTGCGGGGAATGGAGCATAAAGAGGATGCCAGAAAGCTGGCAAAGTCCATTGTATCGTCCAATCTTGTAAAATGCGCGGTCTATGGTGCAGATGCCAATTGGGGCAGGATTGTATGTGCGATGGGACAGACCGGAATTGTCTTTGATCCCTATCAGGTGGATATCTGTATTAAAAGTGAAGCCGGAGAGCTTATGATCGTAAAAGACGGTATGACGACGGATTATGATGAAGACCGGGCTACGGAAATTCTGTCACCGGATTCTGTGTGTTTTATTGCAGACATGCATGCAGGCGCGGAAAGCGCGGCGGCCTGGGGCTGTGATCTGACTTATGAATATATAAAGAAAAATGCCGAATACAGAAAATAAATGTGAAATAAAACTGGAGGAGACGAAAAATGCTGATTGGAGATTATACAGTGGATCAGGTTATAACAAAGGCACAGACCCTGATCGAAGCGCTTCCCTATATGAAGAAATTTCAGGGAAAGATCATTGTTGTGAAATATGGCGGCAGCGCCATGCTGGATGAAAAACTCAAATATAAGGTGATTGAGGATGTGGCATTGCTTAAGCTGGTGGGCTTGAAACCGGTGATCGTCCATGGCGGCGGTAAGGAAATCAGCAAATGGGTAGAAAAAATCGGAAAGGAACCGGAATTCATCAACGGACTTCGTGTGACGGATGAAGAGACCATGGAGATTGCGGAGATGGTTTTGTCCAAGGTGAATAAAAGCCTTGTCAGCATGATGCAGCAGGTGGGCCTGAAGGCAGTGGGTATCAGCGGGAAGGACGGCGGACTGTTCACGGTTCAGAAGAAATTTCCGGGAGGGAAGGATATCGGATATGTCGGTGATATCATAAAGGTAAATCCGGATATCATCTATACCATGATTGAGAATGATATTATTCCTGTAATTGCCCCGATCGGAGTCAGCAAAGAATATGAAAGCTATAATATCAATGCTGATGATGCGGCGTGCGCGGTAGCAACAGAGTTAAAGGCGGAGAAACTGGTATTTTTGACAGATATAGAAGGGGTCTTTATTGATCCGACAGACAAATCCACCCTGATTTCGGAAATGGATCTCAAGGAAGCAAGAGAAATCATAGAAAAAGGGGTCGTGGGCGGTGGTATGCTTCCGAAGCTGAACAACTGTATCGAGGCCATGGAACAGGGAGTTTCGCGTGTGCATATTCTTGACGGGCGTCTGGAACATTGTCTGCTGTTGGAGTTCTTTACCCAGAAGGGTATTGGAACGGCAATCCTGAAAGAACCTTTATTTTAGCCGGATATTTTAATGTGGAGGAACATAAGATGAAGCTGGAGAAAAATCATTTTTGCCGGTCCGGACATCCTGTAAATTCCTATACAGATAAGCAGCATAGATTCCTTATGCTGCTTATCTGTATTTCTGTCTGTTTCTGTCTGTGCGCCTGCGGGAACAGAAAGCCGGAACAAACGGGGGACCAGACCTACGAAACGATTGAAAAAGAATTATGCGGCAGGCTGGGCATTGCCACGCCGACGGACAGTGTTGCGGACAGCGGGATTACAATAGATTTATGGTATCCCGACAGCAGTGATGCCGCTTATTATGAGGCGGCGGCGAAGGACTTTTATGACAGATACGGCATTACGGTCAATCTGACATATTATGACGGCGTGAGCTTTTTAGAGGATATTAATACCGCCAATATTGAAGGAACCGGGCCGGATGTAGTCATCCTTTCCAATGATCAGATTGAGAAGGCGAGGCGTGCCGGCATCATAGAGGAAAATACCGTTTATGAAGATGAATTTATTGCAAGAAATTTTCCGCAGGTGTCTATCCATGCGCTGACGTCTGACGGAGGCTTTTACGGTTATCCGATTTATTTTGATACCTATTTTCTGGTATATGACGCCAGTATTGTAACGGAGGTTCCTGATACGATTGAGGATATTCTTACGTTTTCCGAAAGCTTTGAAGACCCGGAGAACAAAAAAGTCGTATTTGCATGGGATATTGATGATCCGTTTTACTGCTATATGTTTATGGGCGGCTATGCAGATTTTTTTGGGGAATATGGTGAGGATAAGGAAGATTTTGACCTGACGAATGAGAATGTCGTTGCCGCCATGACCTATTACCAGCAGCTGGGTGAATACTATTCCGTCCAGATTGATAAAAGTAACTATGATGATATCAAAACAGAGATTGAGGCGGGAGATATTGTATTTGCAATCGCCAGGGATGATATTTTAAGCATTGTGGACGTAGAAGAAGGGAAGTATGATCTGGCCATAGTTCCTGCCCTGACGGATGAACTGGAGTCCGGCTCTTTATCCATTACCTATGGGGCCTGCGTCAGCTATTTTTCGGAGAAAAAGGACGCTGCCAGATTGTTTTCCGCTTATTTATCCTATGAGTATTCAGAGAATCTGTTTACGCTGATCAATAAAACAGGATGTAAGGGCTCCATTAACCGGGTCAGCGAGAATGAAGCATTTTTGTATTCCCAGTATCTGTTGTCGGATTCTGTTCCGAAAACGATGGAAATGAGTGAGTTCTGGGCGTATAGCCAGATTACGCTGGATCATATATGGGAAGGGGCGGATGTGCAGACAGAGCTCAATGCGCTGCAGTCCTTCATTGAAGAGAAAATCCGCGACTGATGATAAAAGATTAAGAAATAAATGATTGTAAATCTGTCTAAAGTCCGTTAAAATAAATGTGTATGCTTTTATGCCCGCATAGGAGGTATGCAGGTGTGAAAAGAAAAAAGAAATGGCTTTCGGGTATCTTTGTTCTCGTACTGATAGTGTGCGTTTCAGGCTGTGAACAAGAAACGGTGCATTTTGAAACGGAAAGTGTCGTGCATGAAGAAACGGAGGAAGGCGGAACAGACAGCCGGCAGGATGCTGCGGCGGATGCGGAATCGGGAGCAGATATCAGTACGGATGCTGCGGTGGTTTCAGAAACGGTTTTTGTGTTTGTCTGCGGAGCAGTTGCAAATGAGGATGTATATGAACTGGACGCAGGAAGCAGAATTCAGGATGCACTGTCGGCAGCAGGCGGATTTTTGCCGGAAGCGGATACGGATGCAGTGAATTTAGCGGATACTGTAAGGGATGGGCAAAAGATCTATTTTCCTTATGAAGGAGAAATCATAGAAAATCAGGAGCCCGGGACTGCATCGGAGCAAAAGGTAAACCTCAATACGGCTACGAAGGAAGAACTGAAGGAGTTGCCGGGAATCGGGGATGCCAAAGCAGATCAGATTGTCGCTTACAGAGAAACAAACGGTCCGTTTCGGGATATTCGGGATATCAAAAATGTCAGTGGGATCGGAGAAAGCATTTATACCCGGATTGAGGCATACATTACGGTGGAATAGAGATATCAGTTTAGAATAAGGCAGGTGTTATTTATGAAAAAAGTTCTTGTTGTGGATGATGAAAAGTTGATTGTAAAGGGATTGAAATTCAGCCTTGAGCAGGATGATATGGAGGTCGATACTGCGTATGACGGTGGAGAAGCTTTTGAAAAGATTCAGAATAATCATTATGATATTGTTCTGCTTGACATTATGCTTCCTGTTTATACAGGAATAGAAGTATGCCAGATGGTAAGAGAATTTTCCAATGTACCGATCATCATGCTCACAGCAAAGGGCGAAGACATGGATAAGATCATGGGCCTTGAATATGGCGCAGATGATTATATTACAAAGCCGTTTAATATTCTGGAGGTTAAAGCCAGAATCAAGGCAATCCTGCGCCGAAGCGGTAAGAAGGTGGAAGAAATCAAGCCTTCCAATACTCTGGAGATTAATGGAATGAAGGTGGAATTAGACAGCAGAAGAGTGTTTGTGCAGGGAAAAGAACTGAACCTGACTGCAAAGGAGTTTGACCTTTTAGAGCTTTTAATGTCACATCCGAATAAAGTATATTCCAGAAATGAACTTCTGGAGCTGATCTGGGGCAAGACGTATCCGGGTGACGCCAGAACGGTGGATGTCCATGTCAGAAGACTGCGGGAAAAAATTGAGCTTAATCCGGGAGAGCCGCTTTATATTCATACTAAGTGGGGTGTCGGATATTTCTTTAAAAAATGATAGAAAGAGTAACTGGTAGATTGCTTTTATGGAAAATGGGATTCATACAGAAGAGGTATTGAAACAACCGAATACATCGCCAAAGAAAAAACTGCATATGAGACAACAGGTCGTTGTCTTTCTTCTGGTATGGATATCTATGGTGATCGTTACCCTGATTGCAGGGTTAAGCATCCGGCAATATGCCTCCTCCAGAATCATGAATGAAATGGAGGACCATGTCAGGACACAGGCCGGTTATCTTGCAGAAAAAATATATATCAACGACGGCGTGCTTGATATGCAGGCTACGGATGCTGCCGGTATTTATATGATGGCAAATGCATTGAACGGCCGTATTGTGATCATAGATACAACGTATTGTATGATCTTTGATTCCTATGATCTGGATACGCAGAAATATCTTGTGGATCAGGATATACACGAGATCATGACCGGCGACAGCCAGGATGGGATGTATCGGGAGAATCATTTTATACGATATGCGTTTCCTGTTACCGGACAGGATGATCAGATTCAGGCCGTTGCCATAATCACGGCTGATATCAGTTCAGTAAAAAAGATAGCGGCAGCGCTCAGAAATCAATGTAATATACTTCTGACGGTTTTTATCATTATCAGTCTTCTGGCAGGCTATGTAATATCCGAGGTGTCTGTCAGAGATGTTAAACGGCTGAAACGTCAGTTGAAAAATATGAAGGACGGACTGTTAGGACAGGTAGCACTGGAAAAGGTTTTTTATGAGGTGGAAGAGCTGACCAGTGATATTAATGACATTTTCGCAAAGACGCAGATGCTGGAGGAGTCCAGACAGGAATTCGTGTCCAATGTTTCCCACGAACTGAAAACGCCGATTACATCTATGAAGGTTTTATCCGAATCACTGATGATGCAGGAGAATGTTCCGGTTGAAACGTATCGGGAATTTATGAATGACATTGTGCAGGAAATTGACCGGGAAGCGCAGATTATCAACGACCTTCTGACGCTTGTCAGAACCGACAAAGGTCCTGACAGCCTGAATTTTGAGAATGTCGATATGAATGCATTGATGGATGTCATTCTGAAGCGGCTGAAACCTCTGGCTGAGAAGCGGAATATTGAAGTTACCTATGAGAGCTTCAGGGAGATTAATGCCGATATAGATAAAGTGAAATTTACGCTTGCAATTTCCAACCTGATTGAAAACGGGATTAAATATAATGTGGATGGCGGCTGGATTCGTGTGTCTTTGAATGCGGATCATAAAAATCTGTATATTAAGGTTGCCGATTCAGGGGTAGGAATACCGGAGGATTGCGTGGACCATATTTTTGAACGGTTTTACAGGGTGGATAAAGCGAGAAGCAGAGATACCGGCGGAACCGGACTCGGGCTAGCCATTTCCAAAAATATTATCGCCATGCATAAGGGAACGATCAATGTATACAGCGAGCCCGGAAAGGGCACAACCTTTACGGTCAGGGTTCCGATGAACTATGTGAAACAGGAAAATACAATCAGGTAAACATATCAGAAAAAGGAATTGTTATGTATAAACGGATGAAAATGAATATGATCAAAATGATCCTGATTCTGTGCCTGCTGTCTCTTTCGGCATGTGGAGATGAGGACGCAGCGATCAATGGAACAAATGGGTCTGCAGAAAATCAGAATCAGGATGAAATGCTGTCAATTAATTTGTATTTTATCAATAAAGACTGGAACGGGTATTTAAATGAAAATCTGGATATCGACCAGCTGACCACAACAGAAAATATTATCGATACCGTTATGAATCATCTGATTACGCCAAAAACGGAAGGGGAGGCAAAAAATCCATTGCCGAATGGAACGGCATATCAGAGGTATACATTTGACGGAGAAGGGAATCTTACGCTGGTGTTCAATATCGATTACAGCAGTATGGATGATTATCAGTTTTTGCTTGCAAAATCCGCGTTTGTAAATACGCTCTGTCAGATTGACGGAATTGATACAGTGACCTTCAGCTTAGTGGATCTGCTGGACAATCAGAATGTAAA
The DNA here is from genome assembly GCA_947632705.1 of uncultured Coprococcus sp. Lineage (GTDB taxonomy): Bacteria > Bacillota > Clostridia > Lachnospirales > Lachnospiraceae > Coprococcus. The sequence continues at coordinate 21,093 of CANRQE010000030.1, forward strand.
GGAAGAGACCTATAATATGGATTCCTTTGTCTGCCAGGAAGATATCAATTATATATCCGTTATGGAAAGGGAGGATTCACAATAAAACGACCACTGTTCTGGATAGCCTGTGGCTTTGTGCTTGGAGAGACCTACGCTATGACAAACAGTTGTTGGATACTTGGAATATGTTTGTTTTGTATGGCTGTAATTTTGTTTTCCTGTATAAAGGGAACTGAAACTGCGGCCTTTTTTTGTTCTGTGCTTCGGATATCTGCTGTTTTTTTATGTGTGCTGGTGATCGGATATTTGAATGTCAGAAGTCTGAACATGAAGGAAGCCTTTGCAGACCGGATGGAAGAAGCCTGGGAGAACGACCGGATGACAGAGCATCCGGAGACCGGCCTGTATGAGCTCCGGTCCTTTTCTGATGAAAAAAACAGTAAGATCCGGGGAAGGATTACAAAATTCTCTGTAAAGGGGAATCATTATATGACCTGGCTTTCCGTGTCGGAGATAGATGCAGATACAGAAACCGGGATACAGTCGTATCGGGGCAATATGGATATGATTGCATATCTGCCGGCGGAGGCAGACATAAAACCCGGACAGTCGGTCGTGCTTTCCGGTATCCTGAAAAGACCGGATGCTGCGGCAGATCCCGGTGCCTTTGACGCAAGAAGCTATTATGAGAATCAGGGAATTTTTTTTATTCTTTATTCTGCAGAAATTCTGGAACAAAAATCCGGATACAATAGAGTGTCGGCAGGTCTGATGAAACTGAAGGAGAAATTGGCCGGACTCTATGAAAGTATTTTGAGTCCCCGGTATGCATCGGTGGTAAATGCCATGCTGCTTGGTGAAAAGGACGGTCTGGATGAGGAGACAAAAAGTATGTATCAGATGACCGGAATGGCGCATATCCTTGCAATTTCGGGCGTACATATTGCGGTACTGGGGTTGGGCCTGTTCCGGTTTTTCAGAAAAACGATTGGCTCCTATGGTTTGAGCGGGGGATTCACGTTTGGGATTGTACTGCTGTATGGAATGATGACAGGTATGTCCGGCTCTACCAGGCGGGCAGTTATTATGACAGGAATTCTGCTGTTGGGAAAGATACTTGGAAGGACGGCGGATCTGCTGACTTCTCTGGGATTTGCCTGTATGCTGATGCTGCTTTTGAATCCCTGTATTATCCGGGATGTGGGTTTTCAGCTGTCATTTCTGGCGATTATGGGGTTAGGCGGCATCTGTCCGGTATTGTCTGAACTCCTGGGACAGGGCGGACATCTCAGGCAGGCTTTTTATGCAGGCTTTTCTGTCAATGCGGCCATCATGCCGGTCATTATATACAATTATTACGAATGGCCGTTGTACTCTGTTTTGCTGAATCTGGCGGTAGTTCCCCTGGTGTCTGTTATCCTGTCTGCCGGTCTGTTGGCGGGTATCGTCGGAATGTTTTCGGTTCCGGCGGCAGGAATCTGTGCGATTCCTGCCACAGCAGTGTTACAATGCTATGATTTCCTTGGCAGAATATGTACAAAGCTGCCCTGCAGCAGTATTCATATCGGTCATATTTCCCCGATAATGGCAGGGCTATATTATATAGCTTTGATCTTTATACTTGTGATATTGTGGCAGATAAAAAAGGGAAAAAAAAGAAAGGGCAGGTGGATACTGCTGTTTGCGGTATTGCTGGCAGCAGCGTTGTTTGAATACAGGCATCTCGACAGAGGATTTCTGGTGGCCTTTTTGTCGGTCGGACAGGGGGACTGTATTCTGGTCAGGACGGATTCCGGTATCAACATTATGATAGACGGAGGCTCCATGGATGAGGAAGAAGCGGGCCGATATCTGATTACGCCTGCATTAAAGTATTTTGCCATGCAGGAGTTAGACTATGTGCTTGTCAGTCACGGAGATCAGGACCATATATCAGGTATTTTGTATTTCCTGCAGACGGAATATACGGGTATCCGTATCAAAACCATTGTGATACCGCAATATGGAGACCGGGATGCGTTTTCCGGGCTGATTGCGGCAGCAGAAGAAAAAGGAGTGGAGGTTTTGTATGCGGATCAGGGATTCAGTATGGTAATGCAGGATTTCCGGCTTTCCTGTCTGTATCCTGACGCCGGCGTGACTTTGCAGGATACAAACGCCTTATCCGGAGTATGGAAGCTTGCCACGCAGGAAATTTCCATCCTGTTCCCGGGGGATCTGGATGAGGCGGGAGAGCGGTATCTGTTAAATGAAAAGGCAGATATCAGCTGTGATATTTTAAAGGTAGGCCATCATGGCTCCAAATCTTCTTCCGGTTCAGATTTTTTGGAAGCCTGTCACATGGATATGGCGGTTATCTCATGCGGTAAAGACAACCGGTACGGACATCCTCATGCGGAGACTTTAGACCGGCTGGGAAAAACCGGTGCTAAAGTCTGGCGGACGGATATCAACGGAGCGGTAATCGTCCGGGAAAAAAACGGTATGATTCAAACAGATACTTGTTTCAAATAAGAATATCCCTTATAATAGCAAATAGCTGCGGATAGTATAAGAGAAATTTTCCGTATGAAAAGAGGAAGGATTAATGCCTGCGAAAAAGCAAAATGAAAAGGACGCCATGGGCATCATCAATCATCATATTGAAGCAGGAAGCTTTGCCCGGTTCTATCTGTTATATGGAGAGGAAAAATATCTGATCAGACAATATCGGGATAAGCTGCTGCATGCAGTAACGGATATGCAGGATACGATGAATTTTTCCCGTTTTACAGGAGAAAAACCGGATACGGTCGCAATCATAGATTTTTGCGAAACCATGCCTTTTCTGGCGGAAAGACGTGTGGTACTGGTTGAGGACAGCGGGCTGTTTAAAACGGGCTGCGAGGAATTTGCCAGTCAGCTTTCGGCGGTGCCGGATACTGCAGTGGTAGTCTTTGTCGAATCGGATGTGGACAAAAGAAATAAGCTGTATAAAACCGTGGATCAAAATGGTGAGTGCCTGTGTTTTCAGACTCCGGATGAGAGAACGCTCAGTATCTGGATAAAGCATCAGTTTCAGTCAGAAAAAAAGATTATAGAGGATCCGGCAGTTTTCAGACTGATAGAAACGGCGGGATCCGATATGAGCCGGATTAAAAATGAGATAGAAAAGCTGATTTGTTATTGTATGGATAAGCAGACAGTTACGATACAGGATATAGAAGAGCTGTGTGTGGAGCATACGGAAAGTAAAATTTTTGAAATGATAGAGGCTATTGCGGAGAAACGCCAGGAGAGAGCCCTGCATTTATATCATGAGCTGTTAGAGAACCGGGAGCCCGCCATGCGAATTCTTTTTCTGATAGCCAGACAGTATGATATGCTGTTAAAGACAAAGCTCTGCATGGTAGAGAAGAAAAGCGAGATGCAGACGGCAGCCGCTATCGGGGTGCCTGTTTGGTCCGTCAAAAAGTACAGCAGCCGGTGCCGCCGGTATAGTGCAGAGGAGCTTCGGAATATTCTCGAATCCTGTCAGGAAATAGATTATCGGATTAAAACGGGACAGACTGCAGATGTGATAGCGGTAGAATTGCTGATCGTAACCCTGAGCAGACAGATATCGTAAACAAAAAATATGCCCCGCAGTGATTTTCGTATGTAACACTGTGGGGCATGTTTGTATCCGTCCTGAATATATTGCAGCCGAAAAATATAATCAGAACAGATGGGTTATATATCGATTTGTCTTATGCCATTTTGTTTACGGCAAGAGTCAGACGTGAAACCTTACGGGCAGCATTGTTTTTGTGATAGATACCCTTTGAAGCAGCCTTGTTGATTTCAGAAATTGCAGCTGTCAGATTTTCCTGTGCAGCAGCCTTATCGCCGGAAGCAATTGCAGCTTCTACTTTCTTGATCACTGTCTTAACCTTAGACTTGATCATTTTGTTCCTCAGGGTTTTTGACTCAATAACTTTAATTCTCTTCTTTGCAGATTTAATGTTTGCCAAAGTTCTTACCTCCATTTGTATTCATATAATAAGGTTTTACATTAAAACCGGACACGGACAATTCAATGTAAACATACCATTCAATCATAGTAGAAAGAAATTCCATTGTCAAGATTTTTTTCATCTTTTGCAGCAGTCTTTTATAAATAAACCGGTTTTTGTTCCGACCGGACAGTTATTGTAGAATTCAATCTGTAAACGTGTTAGAATAAAAGAAACAATATTGGGAGTCATGGAAAATGAAAACGGAATTTTTTCCATATTCCGTTTTATTTTATGATATGCATTGCTGCTACGGTTTTGGTATGTTATGCAGCTTGTTTGATACGGGAAACAGTTATTATAAGAACGCATATGTCAAACGGGATATTTTCGAAAGAACGGAAAATCAGTAAGGAAGCATACAAAAAAGCGGTTATACAGACGCTGACTGCACAGAGAAACTATTTTTTATGGGCAATTACGGGAATGCCGGCGTATTGGCTTGCGGAATATTTTTTTGACGGGACGGCATATGGGAATCCGGCTGTCGCAACAGCACTGACAGGGTGGTTTGCTGCTTTTTTTGCGCTTCTGGCACTCAAAAAGGCAAAAAGAGACGGACGTCAGGTTGGAGAAAAGCCGGCTTCTGTACCTGAGACAGACGAAACAGCTTTGAAAGGAAAAAATAATTCGCACTAATTCTGTTAAGAATAGGCTCTTTTGAGAAAAAATGGTAAAATAGAA
>CANRQE010000031.1 GCA_947632705.1 uncultured Coprococcus sp.
GGATTTTGTTATGTCTGAACCGGATACTTTCTCAACACCGCTCAGGTCAGACGTTCCTTCATCATAGGTCAGCTTCAATGTAGCACCCGGAAGCTCTGAATATGTGCCGTCTTCTTCTGTTACTTTACGGAAAGTTGCCTTGGCTGTCTGTGGTTCTTCCTCTTCTTCAAAAACATTTGTAAATACAATGTCTTTGCCGCCTTCATATTGAGACGTTACCGTCAAATCAGGTATTTCGATTGGATTTCCATTCTCGTCATACTTGATCTTACCATCCTCCATCTCAAACTTTACATCCTGAACGGTTACAATGACTGTAAAGGCTGTATCGTCATATGTCATTCCTTCTGTTGAGCCTGCTTCCTCTGTAACGGTATAAGTATGTTTGCCAATATCACTTGGTCCATACTTTATTTCAGTAAATACAATTTCACCTGCACCTGTTACTTTTCCGGTTGCAACAGTCTTATTTCCTTCTTTTACAACAAAGTTATAGGTTTCTTTTGGAGCCTTGCCTGTAATTTTCTTTGTTCCCTTAACAGTAAAGCTACCTGCCTTTGCTTCATCGATCATCTCAATTGTTTCAGATGGTTCTTTCTCATAAGTAATTGTCTTACCATTGTAAGTACCCTTATAAATCTTTCCATCTTGATCTACCTTAAAAATAATGGTATCCGCATATTTATAACCGGCTGGTGCGCTTGTCTCTGCAAGCATATAAATTCCGGCCGGAAGGCCTTCCAAAACCTCCGGTTCTGTTCCGCTCTTCCAAACTATCGTTTTTGATTTATTATTGATTGTAATCTTTGGTCCGGATTTACTCGTAACATCTGCAAGACTGCCTTCACCTCTATAGGTCAGGGAAAGTGTGGCTCCAGGCAGCTCATCACCGCCGGTTACAGCCTTTTTAGAAAATGTTCCGGTTGCAGTTACCTCATCCGGTTCTTCTTCCTCAAGCTTTTCCACCTTCAGCGTGCGTGACATCGGATAAAAATGTCCCTGTGCATCTCCTGTAATATTGGCAGCAATCACACCACCCTCATAGTTCCACTGCAAATCTACTGTTGCCTGTGGTGCAACCATATGTCCTCCCAGACCAGGTGCCTTAATCGTTCCGGTTGCATCCGGGAAGTTCCATAAAAGGTTCATACCACCTACATTTAACTGTGAGCTGTACTCCTCATCACTACCAGTCATATTCTTTAACTGATTTACAATTCCGTTTCCATTCAGTGCAATCTTACCAGTACAATTGAATTCCACTTCCGCCTCATTTACACCTGTAAAGGAAACACTACAGATATGATCCTTAAACCAGTCAACATCATCTACTTTAACGTTAATCTGACTTGCATTTATAAATGTGGCATAATCCATAGTAACATATACATCGTCATCTCCGGTACAGTCAATTGTAACAACCCCATCCTGTGCCTGAATAGAATCGGATGCTTCTGCAAGATCCGATGATTCTTTTTTCAAAGCATCAAATGCTTCTTTCGTATTTATATAGTCCGGATTGTGAATCCAAATATTCTGATCCTGATTTTCACCACCGGTTCCATAATAAACAATATTACTCTTATCAGGATACTTTCCATGCCATGCATTACCAAAGGTTCCTGTTTCCAGCTTCTTTATGTAAGACGGAACAATGGCGGCATCACCAAATGTATTTGATAACTGCATTGTATCTCCGACAACTACAGCGCCAACCGTATGGCCGCCGCCACCCATTGTCACACTTCCAGACAGGAAGAACTGGAACTGGCTCAATACGGAGGAAATTTCATATCCTTCGTCGTATTTTGCATCACTGCTGCCACTCGCTCCCTGTGCGCTCGCACTTGGCATATAACATATCACCATACATAGGGCAATCATAACTGCCATGAGCTTCAATCTTCTTTTTTTCCTCATACTACACCCTCCCTATTTTTACTTTTTATGTATAGATAAGGCAAGTTTAACATAATTATGTCTACTATGCAAGTATTTATTCGAGATAAATTCTTCCATATGCGGTTTCTATACATCTGCAACAAAACGCTTTGTACATTTTTCAAATATCTGATTCCCCTACAGAATTTTTCGATTCCATATTCTGTATTTTTTTGTAAAAAAGGAAAATTATTTTCGTTTTTATGTAAACTTCATTGATCGTCAGGATGCTGAAGTTAAACTTCATATGTCCTTCATTTCACATAAAAAACAGAGGGCAGGCCGCTTCCATATCCCTCTGTTTTGATTTTATTTTGACGCTCTTTCCGCAATCAGAAGTTTTGTCCATTCCATCCCCAGTCCCGGATGCCCTGATAGGTAACATACACTGACTGTCCCGGAATGCCAAGCACTCTTTCATAAATATCACAGATTTTTCCTGTCATTTGATTGTAAGCATCTGATGATGCACTGCCAAATAAACTGACAGAAACGTATGCACCCTTATCCAGCTTCTTACCTCCCATATACAGATCATATGCGTCCTCAATCCCCACCATCAGAAAAGACTCTGTCTTATTCAGGGTAGTGATTGCTTTTCCAAGCTCGGACTTAACCGCATCCTTCTGCTCCTGCGTCATCGCAACTGTAACTTTAGAATCAATAAATGGCATATTTATATTCCTCCTTTATTATTTATTATAACTCCGTTTTCCATCCGTCAGTATGCTTTATTTCTTCTTCAAATCCTTTAATGCATTGGACAGCTTAATCGGATTCCCGTATCGTAAGGTTGAATTTCTGAATATTTTACCACCCAAAAATCCCATGCCAATTACGGATGCATATAACAAGATGGCAGACACAACGACCTCCCATGTTTCTACGCTTCCCATCGCTACTCTGGCAAACATGGCGGAATAGGAGCTAATTGGCAGGAATGATAATATTTTCATGAGAATACCGTCTATATTGGTGAGCTGAACCAGTACAAGAATATAAACGATCGTTACCAGCATCTGTGCGGTTCCTGCACTCTTATTCAGGTCTTCCACCTTAGATACCAGTGCGCCTAAAGCACCGTAAAGGAATGCATACAGTAAAAATCCGCCCAGCCCGAATACTGCAAATGCAATCAATACACCTGTTGGTATATCAAAGAACATACTGATACCCTCACCCCAATATTCCTTATTAAGCTGATAAGAGCCTAAGAGAGAAAGGGCGATCAGACCCACCTGGAATAATGTGGCAATTGCACCCGCAAATACCTTACCAAATAACAAAGAGGTGGAAGAGGTACTTGTCACCATGATTTCAATAGACCGGTTTCCCTTTTCGTTTGCAACGCCGGTTGCGATAATGGTTCCGTACATAACGATTACCATGAATACAATAATCACAAGAATATAGCAATACCAATAGTTCTGTGAGCTGTCTTTTCCCAGAATATTTTCATTTGCCGTTATATTGACAGAATCCAGAGCAAAGAATTCTTCCGGATTCAGATTGTTTTTTTCACAGTAAGAATATTTAACCAGCGTTGCCAGATACTCCTGAAAACGCGTCTGATAATCAGCAAACATTTCTTTATTATATACATAATAGTCATAGCTGGTCGGAGAGGTTACAACAAATCCAAGCTCAGCCTCCTGAGAATCCACCAGATTCCGGACTTCATCTTCCTGTTCACAGACTGTAATCTTAACGTCCGAATAATATTCAGACAGCAGCTCCATATCCATAACTCCAGCCGCATCATAAAAGGCATATGTGCTCATATCCTCTTCGCTGACAGTTTCACTGCTGTTTTCTTCGTCATCGTTCCGAAAGCCTGCCAGAACCCGTGGGAAGAACATAATTACCACACAAAGCAGTGCAATCAGTATTGTGGAAATAATCCATGATTTGCTCCCAAAATAATTTCCCAATTCAAACCTCAAAACATTTTTTACATTTTTCATTTGTCTGCCTCCTCTTCTCCTACCTTTGAAACAAAGATATCATTTAAGGATGGTTCATAAATACCAAAGGACTTCACATCGATATCAAGCTGCTTCATTTTTTCCAGAATCTGCCACTGATCATATCCTTTTTCCATTTCAAAAATGACAGAATGCTTATTTGTATTTACCACATGCAGCATATCCGAAAGTTCTGAGGACAACTTATCTGCCAGCTCCGGCAGGGTATAATTATTGGCGGAGACTACCTTTCTTCCTTCGCCGTAGCTCATCTTGATTTTTTCAAGATCCCCCGTCAATACGGCTTCTCCATGATTAATAATCACGATCTCTTCGCAGAACTCTTCGACATAACTCATCTGATGACTGGAGAAAATAACAATCTTTCCTTCCTGAATCAGTTCCGTGATCACATCCTTCAGAATCTGGGCGTTAACCGGATCCAGTCCACTGAACGGTTCATCTAAAATAACGATTTCCGGATCCGATACCAAAGTGGCTGCCAGCTGGACCTTCTGCTGATTTCCTTTGGATAAAGTATCCAGCTTACGGTTTTCATATTCTGAAACGTCAAGCCTTTCCAGCCATTTTTTCATATTGGACACTGCTTGTTTTTTATTTAATCCACGCAGCATTCCAAGATAAACCAACTGCTCCCCGATCACACGCTTAGGATACAATCCTCTCTCTTCCGGCAGATATCCGATATCCCCCGGCTGATAATGGAATTTGCTTCCATCCATCAATACCTCACCGGAATCTGCATGGAATACATCCATGATAATCCTGATCGTTGTGGTCTTTCCGGCACCGTTTCTTCCCAGAAGGCCAAGTGCCTTTCCGCTTTCCACAGAAAAGCTGATACCGTGCAGTATCTCTTTACCGTCAAAGCTTTTCTTGATTTCCTTCAATTCTAATCTCATATTTTCCTCCTCTACCAGTCGGTTCCTGCCAAGAATGGTATGTTCCGAAACAAAAAACAACTATTCTCTTCAGATGATTATACAGCTTCCGAGAATAGTTGTCATCTTTTAAATAACACGATTAGATTTTTTAAAATATTTTTTTTATGCCTTTACCGTTATATCTGTGCATACTGTTATCACATCGGCGGCAGGCTGTCAAAGCCAGGCTGCAGATCTTCGTCCGTCGGAATATAATCGCTCATCTCACCATTATTATACTTTTCATATGCTACCATATCAAAGTATCCTGTACCGGTCAGACCAAACACGATTGTTTTCTCTTCTCCCGTTTCCCTGCATTTTAATGCTTCATCAATCGCAACTCTGATCGCATGCGCACTCTCCGGTGCCGGAAGAATTCCTTCTACTCTTGCGAACCGTTCTGCTGCTTCAAAGACCTCCGTCTGCTCCACGGAAACCGCTTTCATCAGTCCGTCATGATATAATTGTGACAAAATAGAGCTCATACCATGATAACGCAGTCCGCCGGCATGATTTGGAGACGGAATAAATCCGCTTCCCAGCGTATACATCTTTGCAAGAGGACATACCTTTCCGGTATCACAGAAATCATATGCAAATCTTCCTCTTGTAAAGCTTGGGCAGGAAGCCGGTTCTACTGCAATAATCTCATAGTCCTTCTCTCCTCTGAGCTTTTCACCCATAAACGGAGAAATAAGTCCGCCCAGATTGGACCCGCCGCCGGCACATCCGATGATAATATCCGGCGTAACGCCATATTTATCCAGCGCCGTCTTTGTTTCAAGTCCAATAACGGACTGATGCAGCAGCACCTGATTCAGCACGCTTCCCAGTACATAACGATATCCTTCTCTTGTTGTTGCAGCCTCCACAGCCTCGGATATTGCACAGCCAAGACTTCCGGTTGTACCCGGATGCTCTTCCAGAATCTTTTTTCCTACATTTGTCGTTTCAGACGGGGAAGGAGTAACGGACGCTCCGTAAGTTCTCATAACCTCTCTTCTGAATGGTTTCTGCTCATAAGATACTTTTACCATATATACCTTGCAGTCCAGATCAAAATGTGCACATGCCATAGAAAGGGCCGTTCCCCACTGGCCCGCTCCGGTCTCTGTTGTTACGCCCTTTAAGCCCTGTTTCTTTGCATAGTAAGCCTGTGCAATTGCAGAATTCAGCTTGTGGCTTCCCGAGGTATTATTTCCTTCAAATTTATAATAAATCTTTGCCGGTGTTCCCAGTGCTTTTTCCAGATTATAGGCTCTGCACAACGGAGACGGACGATATGTCTTATAGTAGTCCAGAATTTCATCAGGAATATCAAAATAGGCTGTCGTATCATCCAATTCCTGTTTTACCAGTTCTTCACAGAAAATCGGGGTCAGGTCTTCAAATTTTAGCGGTTCCTTTGTACCGGGATTTAACAGTGGAGCCGGTTTATTTTTCATATCCGCTCTCACATTGTACCATTGCTTTGGCAATTCACTTTCTTCCAGATAAATTTTGTAAGGAATTTTCTTTTCTTCCATCATTGTCACCCTTTTGCGTCTTGCGCATCCTTTCTCTCTTTCTTTTTACCGGATTTTGTCCGGATCCCGTGCATCCGGATGAAGTTTTTCACAGGACAGCTTTCTATTTTTTCTATCACATAAAAAAACTCCTGTCCCGGCAATTCTGTTTGCTGGGACAAGAGCGTTATTTCTATCTCCTGCGGTGCCACCCGGCTTAGTGCATATGCACTCACCTCATTTGTAACTTTTCAGATACAAGTATGCTTGATAACGGAGCATCTCTCCGACTCACCTAGCAATCAGCTTCCTATATAGAATGCACTGACCTTCAGCTCGCCCTCATAAGTCCATTCATCTATGTTCCTTATATGGCCTTCCACCCCACAGCCACTCTCTGTAATAATTTCCACAGACTACTTACACTTCTTCAACGGTTTATTGCTATATCTGATAGTATATGCAGAAATATAAAATAATGCAAGTTTTATTTTTCCATAGGAAGCACAATTATTTTTGAAACTCTACCCGTCCGTCTTCAATATGATATACGGCTCCCATTACCTTCAGACCCTTCTCTTTTTCCATCCGGCGGATATCCAGATTGCTTTCTATCCTGTGGATGCTATGTTCCACATTCAGACAGCATGCTTTCAGATTGTCTGTTTCCTCACCGATAGCCAGCCGTATTTCATCCGTAATATACTTGATGTATCCGCTTGGATCATGATGAATAGCCGCATCTATCGCTCCGCAATATGTATGTCCCATCACAACCACTAACGGACAGCCCAGATGTTCCACAGCATATTCAATACTGCCAAGCTGATGGTCATCTATCACGTTTCCGGCAATCCTGATAACAAACAGCTCTCCGATTCCGGCGGAGAAAATGCTCTCCGGAATTACACGTGAATCCGAGCAGGTAACAATAACTGCAAACGGATGCTGTCCATGCTCATAAGTATTTTTCCGTATCTGTGGTGAAATATCCCCATATGCAGTCACCGCTTCCATATATTTTTTATTTCCGTTTTCAAGCTTTTCCAATGCTTCTTCCGCCGTCATTCCTGGCTTATCCTTTGTACAGCTCATGTAATACCTCCCTCAGACTGAGATTCTTCTCTTTTGCAATCCGTGCCAGATCATCATATTCATATTTTGTACGACTGACTCCATATCCGGAAGAATCCTTGCGTCTGATTTCTCCAAAAGCCGTATTTACGGTCTGAATCTTCCGTTTCAGTACATATCTGGCAGTTTCCGTTTCACGAACTCCCAGCGTGGTAGTATGCCGAAACAGCAGGGCAAGCATATCTTCTTTTTTTTCTTTCGTACATATCACCCGAAGCAATGTACCCGGGCGGGATTTTTTCATCCCGATTGGAATCGTATAAACCTCTAACGCTCCGCCTTCAAACAACAGCTCCATGGCGAAGCCGATCTCTTCCGCCGTCATGTCGTCTATATTACAGGAGAGCTGCAAAACCGTATCTCCGGAAGCATCCGTCTCCCCCAGCATGGCACGGATACAATTGGCTGCCTCAAAATCCTTTTTTCCCATACCATATCCGATTGCCTGTGTTTTCATGACCGGCATAGGTCCGAACCGGGTTGCAAAATATTTCAGCAGCGCCGCACCGGTCGGGGTACAGAGTTCGCCCCGGATCTCTCCGCCGTAAATCGGTACATCTTTTAAAATATAAGCTGTAGCAGGCGCCGGAACCGGTAAGAGTCCATGTGCGCATCTGATCTGTCCGCTTCCTGTATGCACAGGAGAGACTACCACTTCATCCGGAGACAGTCTGTCCATCAGCATACAGACAGCAGTGATATCGGCGATGGCGTCCATCGTTCCGACCTCATGGAAATGTATATCCGTTACAGGTACGCCGTGCACATGACTTTCCGCCTCCGCAATCAGCCGGTAAACGGACATCACATCCGCCTTTACTTTTTCCGGCAGATGCAGATTTTGAACAATCGTCTCAATCTCATGCATACTGCTGTGATGATGATGCGAGCCTGCATGCGTGTGCATATGATCTCCATGCCCATGTCCGGCATGCGGTTCTTCCTGTCCGGCCTCATGCTCCCGTCCATGCAGCATCTCAATCTCTTCTTCTCCGGCCACCTGAACGGCAATATGGGTTCCCGTAATCCCGCATTTTACAGACTTTTCCCTGACAATCCTGACATTTGGGATTGCAAGTGCATTCAATTCTTCTATCCATACATCCGGCTCCGGTAAAAGCTCTGACAAGGCTCCGGCCAGCATATCACCTGCCGCACCCATACCACAGTCCAAATATAATGTTTTCATTTCTTTCCCTCCATATGATTGATCATACCGGCAAGATACCCGGCGCCAAATCCATTATCAATATTGACCACCGATACTCCGCTGGCACAGGAATTCAGCATGGACAGGAGCGCGGACAGGCCTCCGAAGGAAGCCCCATAGCCAATGCTGGTAGGCACGGCAATCACAGGGCAGTCTGCCAGTCCGCCGATGACACTGGCAAGCGCCCCTTCCATGCCCGCAATCGCAATAACCACACTGGCGCTCATGAGCACATCTTTATGGGATAAAAGCCTGTGAATGCCGGCAACTCCTACATCATACAATCTTGTTACCTGATTTCCAAGCATTTCAGCCGTAAGTGCAGCTTCCTCCGCAACCGGTATATCACTTGTTCCTCCTGTAGCTACCACAATGGTTCCGATTCCATCCGGTTCCGGAAAATCTCCGATCACGGCGATTTTGGCTTCTGCAAAATAAGAAAGCGGATACCTTTCCTTCATTTTTTCTGCAGTCTCAGGCAGAAGCCTTGTGATCAATATCCGCTCTTGTCCGTTCTGTTTCATGGTTTCTGCGATTGCAATCATTTGCTCAGGGGTTTTACCGGCTCCGTAAATCACCTCCGGAATCCCTTGTCTGATACCCCTGTGCAAATCCACCTTCGCAAATCCAATATCCTCATATGGTTCCATTTTCAGCTTTAAAAGAGCGTCATCCACCGATAACGCTCCGCTTTTTACAGCCTCAAGAATCTGTTTTGCTTCACTTTTCATATGATTCCCTTTTATTTCTTTTTCTTCAATAATGCAGCCTTTATAACGCCCTTCGGATCCCTGATCAGAAGAATCACAACCCAGATGACAAGCCCCAGCGCAATCACGGAAAGACCCAGATAAAGATCATTCAGCATATCTCCGGGTGCCGGATTAAAATACGCAGCATGAAGCTCTCTATATTCAAAGATTGCATCCACCAGCCACATCAGGGATGCACCCCAGTACATATAACAAAGTACCCGAAGCATCATATCGTCATCCGGCGCATGCTTATACCAAAGCACGGTGCAGATGACGGCCGCAAAAACAGTCGTAAGCAACGTCATTTTCTATACCCCTTATTTGCGTACCAGCCGGGGTCTTACCGCCTTTTTCTCAACAGAAGCGGCAACCGCCAGCATTCCTGCCCACACAGCTGTTACAAGAACAGCCATGGCTGTACCCGTTGTCGCCATCTCCTGCAGCATTGCCGTCAGATCGGCAGGATTATTTGCTGCAGAAAGGAACGGAAACCATGCTGTCAGTTCACCATGCCATACATGCTCAAAAGCAAGCAGACCCGAACCTCCCCAAAGCAGATTGGAAAGCCATTTCATCTTTCTTGAAAACGGAATTTTTTCTACCGCTTCAGGTTCTGTCCCGTCAAATTGTACCTGAATTGTTTCAGGCTCCTTCTCTTTTGATTTTACCACCTTTGCTGCAATTGTAGTGATGACTGCTTCAGCAGCCGGAACTAAAAAACATGCCATTTGTATATCCTCCTTCTTCTTTAAAATCTTTCCTTTAAAACACAAAAAGATATGCTTCTCCTCTGAGAAACGCATATCTTCATGATACCCTGATTCAAAACCGGTGGGTTAGGCTGAATGCTTCTGCATTCCTTTCGCCAGCTTCCTGCTGACCTTTCACCCTTTCACTGCACATGCTGTGCCGCTGAATGATTTTATTATACTGTATGGAAAAACTGTTGTCAACGAAAACAACGCCCCCGCTACATATGAAAAGAGAGCTTCCACTATGCATGGTATTTCACATGTGAAAACTCTCTTACAGACCTTCTGTTTTCAGAATCGTGTCTCTGTCTTTTTTATTCTGCCTGTTTTATTTTCCTTCTGATACGAAGAAGCCCAAACACACCGCATAAGGATGCGCCAAGCAGCAGCATTCCCCATGCAAGCGGCATCTCGTCACCGGTCTTCGGCGTCTCAGGTGCCGCATTTCCGGAAGGTGCTTCTGTACCCGGTTCCTCCGTGGAAGGAGTCTCCGTTTTCGGCTCCTCTGTATCTCGGTTCTTCCTGCTGACAATTGCATAGGTCGAAAATCTGTCAGTCTCAAAAGTCAGAATTCCTGTTTTCTCATTATATATAACCGGAAGGATTTCGGTCGTTACGCTGCCATCGGCATTTTCATGCCGTCTTACAACTGCATATTCCCGGTCTTCGTCCTGAGATTTCATTGTATCCGGAACTTCAATATCCAGCTTGACCGGAACCTGCAGATTTGTCAGGGGCATCTGGTCTTTTCCGTCTGCAAAGCTGATCTTTTCGTTCTGCTCATCTCTGATGGAAAACGCCATATTCATATCCAGATAAAAGGAATCCTCGTATGTTCCGTTATCCTTTAACAACTTTTCGATATCTTCTGCTGCATCCTGATTTTTTGCATCTGTTATATCCAGTTCATCAACAGACAAATCCACATCCACTGCACCGCCTGCTTCCAGAATGTCCAGCTGCGCATCTGTAATATCCACATCAGCTAAAAGCTTTGCATCCGGTATCCGTTCCTCATCCATAACAACGGAGCCTGCATAATCCCCGGACACGGAACCATCCGTGATATGCTGATACATCAGAATCCTGATCGGAACATATTGCATTCCGGCCACACTATAAACACCGGAGGTTACTTCTATAATTCCCCGGATGGAGCCATTTTCAATATCGGCCTTGGTATAGGTATCGATGTGCCGATTCTGCTCATTGGCATTGACAAAGCTGACACTGTGATCCGTATCCGGCAGGAAGCCAAAAAATATATTCACTCCATCCTGATTGCCTGGAGTCTGTATCGCAGAAAAGTTTCCGCTGATCACAAAATCACATTCTGAATTGATATGCAGAACCGGGAATGGCATACCCACATCCTGCAGGCTGTCTTCAGACAGAATGTCCAGATACAGGTCAACCGGAGCCTCCGTATGCTCTGCATTGTATTTCTCCAATGCGGCGTTGATTGCTTCCTCATTTGCAATCAGAGACCCCAGATCATAAAGATATGGATGTCCGGCGTCTACGCCGGATCTCTTTTCCGCCACATAAATCCCTTCTGTTGCGTACATCCAGGAAATGTAGGATACTGCATCTAAATCTACGCCATTTAAATCCAGACCATATTTGTCAGCAAGCTCTTTGAATAAATCTTTATACTCTTCCGTCAGTGCATGCACCTCATCCTCCGGATAATAGTTATCATCCGGATCATGGTTTGTCATCTGCTTATCATAACTTCCGACCAGTGCAATTCCCTTGAAATCTCCGGTTGAGGTAATGTACTGCTCTGTCTGCTGCTCAACTACATAGTTGGAAGATGATGTATTAATGGAGATATAATCCGTCCTCACATCATCGACGGTTACATTTAAAGCGGTTGATCCATCATAGAAGGTAACCGGAATGTCCCCGTTTAATTTATCAATCACTTCCTGAATTGTTTCCCCATGAACCCAGTACAACGGTTCTCTCTGTGCAATTTCTTCCTGCGTTCCTTCATAGAACACATCCCCGTATTCATACTCTTCGGCAGTCATATAGCAGCCTGCATAGCCAACATGCTCCTCGCCGTCCGTATAAACAGTTCTGTAGAAAGCATCCTGCGGTTCCTCCTGATCCGGATTGAAACCTTCCCATTTACCGTCACCCAGTATTTCACAGGCTTCATCTATCCACCATATTCCGTCGGCTTCTCCCGCCGGAACCAGTGTTATGATACCGGTTCCGTTATGGGTAATATCGCTTCCGGCTAACAGCGGCGCTATATCTTCCTCACCCCACGCTTCAATCGTCAGATTGCCCGGTCCTGAGAAGGTCATTGCATTCTCTGCCATAACCGGACATCCGTCATAGCCGGCAATTGAGCTGTCTGCCTCTATTACAATATTCAGATCCTGTGCAGCATATATTGCGTTCTGTCCGTCAAAGCAATTTACGATCAGATTCAGTCCATTCAGATACAGGGTGCCTTCCTCGTATTTCAGATTGTAATCGTCCGCAGTACCCGGAACCAGCTTGCCTTCATGCTCAGGATCATTCTTCCAGTATGGATTGACGGTCATATTTCCGTCAAAATCAAATCCTTCCACATTGAGACCCGTCCAGTCCTCGCCAATACCGATACCGAAGCTACCCGGAGCATCATAGGACGGTTCTTCCGTAACAGGCAATCCCTCCCATGCGCCATCGCCCAGTATTTCACAGGCTTCGTCCATCCACCATATACCGTCGGCTTCTCCCGCCGGAATCAGTGTTATGATACCGGTTCCGTTATGGGTAATTGTCCCGCCTGCCAAAATGGCCGCACTGTCCTCGCTGTCTGTTACCTCAATCGTCAGACTGCCTGTTCCTGAAAAGGTAAGCGTCTGTTCGGCCATAAGCGGAACCTCATACTGTCCGGTAATCTTGCTGTCAGCTTCCATTACGATCTCCAAATCGACGTTTGCATAAATCGCATTTACACCGCCTGCACAATTCACTGTCAGATTCAAACCGTTCAGATATAATTTTCCGTTCTCATATTTCAGATTATAATCGGTTTCTGATGCAGGAATCAGCTTCCCTGCATGATCGGGATCGTTCTTCCAGTATGGATTTTCCTGTAAATCCCCATTCAGATCATCCATCCCATCGACATTGATATATGCGCCGTCTTCAATGATTCCAATCCCAAACATGCCGGAATCATCATATGGTGACTCGGCATATACTGATAAAGTCTGAAACGGAAGCATCCCAATTATCAACAGACAGCTGAATACGATTCCATATACGCGTTTCAGCCACCTCGAAGGATGACAAAATTCTACATTCATCTTCATATATCTGCTCCTCCTTATAAAAATATATGTAAAATTATAACAAAGGAGGAAGAGAAATTGGTCTGCTATAAGCAGAAAATCATCTGGTAACAATAATCCGGATATCTTCATTCAGAGACAATTCCGCAATTGCCTGCTCTTTTCCGGAATCAATAAAAATCATTTCAAGATTTCTGCATTCTTTCAGCGGCTGCAGACTTTGAAGCGGAGTATCCGTGATATCAAGCATGGTTAATGAAGGTACCTCCTGCAGTCCTTCAATATCCCTAATCCCGGTTTCCGCAATCCCAAGATACTCTAAGTTTGAAAAATTTGTAATCCCTGTCAGGGAATCAATCTGTGAACCGGCACCTACATCCAGACAGCTCAGCTGTCCGAACTCTGACAGTTCCTCCAGCGATTCCAGATGACTGTCAAACAATCCAAGAATTGACAGATTTTTCAGGGAGTACAAATATGCTATTTCCTCTGAATCTGCACCGCTGATTTGCAATTCAGACAAATGTTCCAGAGTCGCAAGGACGGAATAATCCCTGACATTCGTATTGGAACATATGAAACTGGTAAGCTCCATTCCCCTGATTGCCTCCAGACTTTGAATATTCGTTCCGCTGACACTCAGCTGTCTCAGATTTTCCATTCCTTTTACAGGTGAAAGAACGGATATGGGATTATCGTCAAGAATTAAAACGGTGAGCTTCTCATAATCCGCAATACCGGACAAATCTCTGATATGATTCTTCCGTAAAGATAACTCATATAAAGGCAGCCCCTCCAGACACTGCAGATTATCTATCCCCTGATTGTCCAGTACCAGAGTATGGAGCTCCGTAAAATACTGCAGATCAGAAAAATCCTGTTTTGTCTCACGCTTTTCCTGCCTGTTATATTCATTATAATAGTTATCATGCCACGCCTCATGTTCCTCAATGCTTTGAAATATCTGATCATCGCACAGGATCAGGGTTGTGATCTGCTCCAGATCAGACGGATAAATGGGTACATCTGCATCCACGCCCAGAGTCTGACGCACCGCCGCCTCAATCCGCGGATTTTGAAAGACGACAGCCTGATTGTAATACTGCACTCTGTCGATAATGAAATTCAGGACCAGGCCCAAAAGCAGCACACCCAATAGAAACAGTCCGCTCATACATACGATTGTACTTCTCCGTTTTGAAAAACGTCTCATACATTTTAATTCTCTGATCAACGCATCCACTGACGGATAACGGTGTCTGGAATCCATAGAAAGACATTTTAAAATGGTGCTTTGGACATAACCCGGCAGCTCCTTCCACTCCGGACAATCAACTGTATATCTTCCTGTCAGTAAAAACAAAAAAAGAATACCCAGACTGTAAATATCGGTACGGATACTGGTCTGACCAAATCCAAACTGTTCCGGTGCAGCAGTTCCTCTGCTCCCCAGATACACGGTATCCCGGGAAGACTCTTCCTTATATTCACGTACGGTATCCATGTCAAAAATTTTACAGCTTCCTCTTTCTGTAATCAAAATATTCTGTGGCTTGAGATCCCTGTGGATCAAAACCGGTGTATGACTGTGCAGCGCTTTGACACAATCGCACACGGAAAGCATCGTATCCATTGCCTGCTTTACATCATATACCCCTTTTTTTTCTACTTTTTGCTCCAGTGTCTCTCCCGTAATATATTCCCGGAGCAAAAAAGAAACCCCCTGCTCTGTAAAATAATCATATGCCTTTGGGGCAAATGTTCCTTCGAGGGATGTAAGGATTTCGTATTCTTTTTTTAAAAGCTCCATATCGTCTTCGGTCCGGCATTTTAAGACATATTTGATATGGCTGTTCTTTTCTTCCAGTACATACACTTTTTTTGCAGCTGAATATTTTAAGCAGGAAAATATCCGGTAATTCTGAGACAGCCGGAAAGGAAGCACATCCTCCTGGTAAACCTCTTCCATTGCTTCCATTACCTGCTGTCTTTTCCCGCCTGTGTTCTCACTCATAACAAACTCCGCTCCTCGATGGTATTCAAAAACTCATCCACTTCCAGCAGTGTCAGTCCTTTGGAAATACAACAGAGAATCGCCGCATCCCGCCGCACCTTCGGATATAGAATCCCGACCTGTCCCAACGTCAAAAGACGCTGAATTTCATCTATTGTGCAAGACATTGAAATTCCAAGCCGCAACAGGACATCTCTGGATGGCACCCTCTCACCGCCAAACACCTGATACACATAGCTCTTACTCAGAATGGAAACACGTATGACATCCGTGATGGACATATTTTTCTTTGCCAGTAATTCCCGAAAATATTCCGTCAAAGAAATCCTATTCGGGAATTTCCCCTCCACAATCATCTCTCCAAGTACCTGCGGAGAGTGCTCAACCATCTCTAAAAGATTATTTGTTTCAAAAAATTTATCCTGCATCACCATGTACTTTATCAAATCCTCTTCTTTTACAAAGCATTCCTACGATTTCAAAATCAGAAAAAATACGTCATTTTGCCATATTAACGCACATCTACCAGATATATATACCACAACGGCTCATTTTGTCGGTATGCTGTCAGCAGACTTTCAAAAAACAAAGCGGGCAGACTGTCATTTACATTTCTGAATTTCTCTTACGGCCTTTTCCACCATCTCCCCCATACTGAGGTCAGAAACTCCCACTATCACATTATCACAATGGGAAAAAGGGATCAGTACCCGTTTTGCAGGACTCTGGGCAATCGCAACTGCCATCTTCGGTGTGACCTCTCCAAACAGCGCATCCGCTATCATAATCCCGATAGGTCCTACGATCACATCCGCCTTTCGACAACCCACACAAACCGCATTTTCACCCGTAGCAGCATGATCTGCACCTGCCTTCAGCATGGCGGAAGTCGCAGCACTGTTCGTTCCAACCGCCGTAACCGACACATCAGGGATCGCCTGTTTGATTGCAGTTACCAGCTGTCTGCCCAGACCGCCACCCTGCGCATCAATCACCAATATCATCATTTTCGTTTTCCTCCGTTTTGCTTTCCTACATCAAACAAACTGTATTCCCATTATAACATATATGGTTTTTACTGGCTACAGGTTGATTTTTCTTCTGTCTATACTATAATAAATCATATATGAGAAAAAAGGAGCTTTGGTATGGATATTCTGCATCAAAAAAAACAGCATTTAGAAGCCTGTCTGAAAGAGCTCGGAAGCATTGTGATCGCATTCTCTTCCGGTGTTGATTCTGCCTTTCTTCTGAAAACGGCCCATGACCTGTTAGGCGACAAAGTCATTGCCGTAACGGCACATTCCTGCTTATTTCCGAAAAGAGAAACCGATGAGGCGGCTGCTTTTTGTGAAAGAGAACAGATCCGCCACATCCTGTTTGAAACAGATCCCTTCACAATTGAAGGCTTCCGTCAGAATCCAAAAAACCGGTGTTATCTCTGTAAATACGATCTGCTTACAAGAATCCTTCAGATTGCAAAGGAACAGAATATTCCATATGTTGCAGAAGGCTCGAATCTGGACGATACCGGTGACTACCGGCCGGGCCTTACCGCCGTGGCTGAACTGGGAATCAAAAGCCCGCTCAGAGAAGCCGGACTTACCAAGGAGGATATCAGGCAGCTTTCAAAAGAGCTTGGACTTCCAACCTGGAACAAACCTTCCTTTGCCTGTCTGGCATCCCGTTTTGTATACGGAGAACCCATCACAAAAGAAACGCTGTCCATGGCAGACCGGGCTGAACAAAAGCTTCTGGAGCTGGGATTTTCGCAATTTCGTGTCCGCATACACGGATGTATTGCCAGAATCGAAATACTGCCATCCGAATTTCCAAAACTTCTTACACAGGATACCGCCGGTCTGCTCAACCGCTGCCTGCAGGAAATCGGCTTTACATATGTTACCCTTGATCTGGGCGGATACAAGACAGGCAGCATGAACAAAACACTATAACAAACGATAAAACAATACTGTAACTGGATCTTACCGCAGTCTTTGAACAAGTTCTTTTGAATGAATATCCAGAAACGGATTATCCCCGTGGATAATGCCCTGCGCATTCAATTCTTTGACAAGCAAACCGGCAATTTCTTCAAAGACTGCCACATTGGCGTCCTGATCATTGATTTCACTGGCACGGTATGTTCTGCCATCCCATGCCTGCTTCTGGCAGGGAAGCAGCGCCGCCCGATCCAAAAGCTCTCCTATCTCAGATAAAATCTCCAGTTTCTCCATCCCTTTCCGCATCCATTTATAATACGGAGCATACCGGCGGTTCAGCAAATACACAAGAGACATGGCGCTCTTTGCCGCCTGTGTCACACAGATTCCGGCTGTCAGATAATCCTTTCTTGCCATCATTCTCGCATAATTACTCTGTATATTCTGTGAAAAATGATACATCTGCTCAGCAAGCTTGATCAGACGCACGCGCTCCGGGTAGTACCCTGACAACATGTCCCTGATTCTGCCAAACTCTCCAAAATCATCCCGATAGATCTCCCCGTTTACTGCGGTTGCCAGTCTGTCTTCCGGCAGGGTCATCCACAGATAGTCCGTCATCTTTTGCGCAGTGATATCCGTTCCCAGGATAGAAGCATAAAAATTTGCGATTGTAGATGCGCCTCTTCTGCCGTCCAGAAACAAATGCAGGCTGTCATCATTTCCGTTTTGTTTCATCAGGCTCTGATACTCTTTCTGTAAGGCGCTGCCAATCCGCTCAAAATCTTCATCCGTCAGCCACATACAAAATCCGGTTCCATAATCAT
The DNA here is from genome assembly GCA_947632705.1 of uncultured Coprococcus sp. Classification (GTDB taxonomy): domain Bacteria; phylum Bacillota; class Clostridia; order Lachnospirales; family Lachnospiraceae; genus Coprococcus. Next base: position 18,292 of record CANRQE010000031.1, read on the forward strand.
GATCCGTCGATATATCATCATCAAAACCAAAGCAGTCGGAACCTTCTCCGGCAAACCCCGCAGCAATACGATTTTCATATTCCGGAAATTTCTCATGAATCATGGGTGCCCCATATGTTTCATAAAAATGCCGGCACCGTACTATATTCTTCTCTCTCATGTCCTCTCCTTTTTGAAGAAACCCCAAACCGGAAATCGGCTTGGGGTTTCTTGTATAAATCATCCATTTCTGAATCAGGTTACTTTGCCGTAGCCGTTGCTCCGGTGGTATTATAAGGTCCCAGATCCTCTCCAACATATGCTCTTACGGTATAAATATAGGTCGTTCCCTTTTTTGCACTTTTATCTGCATAAGATAAGGTGCTGCCGCTTCGGATAGAAGCAATCTTTGTCCAGTTCTGACCTGTTACTCTGCGATAGACAAGATATCCGTTCGCTCCCGTCACATTACTCCAGGAAACGGTAATATACCCTTTAGATGCTGCTGCTTTCACAGCCGGCTGTCTGACACGCTGGACATTGATGCCCGCCGTCAGATAAGAGCTTAATGTAGAGCCTTTGCAGGCACGAACCGTATAACTGTACTTTTCTCCTCCTACCGCCGCCGTATCCGTATAGGATGTTTTTGAGGCTGATACCGTAGCAATTCTGGTCCAACCGGTATTGGAAGTCTTCCGGTATACAAAATATGAATCAGCACCCGTACATTTACTCCATGATATCTGGATACCTGTACTCAGATTTGCCGGCGTAGAAATGGAAGGCTGTGCCAGGTACAGGATACTCTTGCCTTTACTGTCATATGAGCTGATGGAAGAACCTTTATACGCTCTCACAGTATATGTATAGGCTGTGCCGCTGGATGCCGTTTTATCCGTGTAGGTCAATGTATTCACATTGCTGATAGATGTAATTCTCGTCCAACTGCCGCCGGAGGTCTTCCGGTACACAAAGTATCCGCTTGCACCGGTACTCTTGCTCCAGGTTATTTTGACGCCTCCGTTTACATTTGAAAGCGCCGATACGGACGGCTGCGGCACATACATCGTGCTCTTTCCGGTACTGTCATATGAACTCAGATTCGAGCCGACACTGGCTCTGACTGTATAACTATATGTTGTACCCGAAGAAACTTTATCCGTATAGGTCAGTGTACTGCCGTTATTTATCGTTGCAATTCTGCTCCAGCTGCCGCCGGAGGTCTTCCGATAAACCAGATAACCGGTCGCACCGCCGGTCTTTGACCAGGAGATTTTAATACCTGTATTGCAATTGGCAACTGTGACAGAAGGCTGGGCAAGATATTTGATACTCTTACCGGAAGAGCTGTAATCTCCGAGAATATCTCCGTCCTTTGCCCTGACCGTATAGTAATAAGTGGTTCCGCTCACTGCTGTTTTATCCGTACAGGATAAGTTGCCTGCATTGTTGGTTTCCGCAATCCGGGCCCAGCTGCCGCCGGATACCTTTCTATATACGATATATCCGCCTGAACCTGCAATCTTATTCCAGGTGATTCTGACGCCGTTTGCCGTATTGGACGGTGTTCCTATTGTTGGTGCACACAATAATTTTTCCGTCACAGTGTCCCCACACACCTTACAGGTTTTATGTCTGCTTCCTGCTGCAGAGGCAGTTGCTTTTTTATCTACCACCCAGCTGCCATATGTATGCTGATGCAGTCTGGAAGCATCCTTTTTGATGACGCTTGCCCGCATCTCTTTGGTCAGGGTAGTCTCATCGGATACTTTTACCTGCGCCGCTTTCTCACCACTGGTTCCGTGGGACAATTCATACAGATAAAGTCCTGCGGAGGCTGCAACCAGACCTGCGTTATAATCCAGTGCGACCTCATTGGTTGCATAGTTGGTTGCGCTGTCAACGTAACTGCTGCTTGATGAATCCGGTCCTCCCACAAGAGCTCCGATCAGAAGATGCTTCATTGGAGTGGTTGCATTCGAGGATACATCATTATAACCGCTTGCGGCACGGTGATGCGGATATTTTACCGATTTGGAATTATATCCTATTACATAACAATGATTTCCGGAATTACTGCCTAACAGATAATTCATCTGTCCTTCCGCCCACTCTCCGAAATTATTTCTGGATCTGATATCGTCATATGCCAGACCCATAAACTGTAACGCCGCATTGTATCTTGCGGATCCCCAGTTGGTCAGAAATGCATATTTGCCATTGTCAATCGTATTGTTCTTTGCAGAATTTACATAGCTCGCTACATAGTCTGCCTGTGATGCATTCGGCCCGTACAATAAAGCGGCAGCGGATACATCATCCCATGATAATACCCAGCCGCACCAGTTCCGGCTGCCGAAAACACTGGTATAATCATTTTTATATGCCGTTTTTCCGGTTGCCCTGTATAACCAGGCTGCGGCTAATGCATAGTCGTCTTCCCAGCTTGTAGAATTATAAAACGGATTGCCTGTTGCATTGTCCGTTTCAATCTTTACAACCGCTTTTTGATTACTGTTGGCATAGGAAAACAGCTTTTCTGCATACTGTAACGCAGTCTTTGCTTCTGTCGGTTTTGTGTTTTTAAAATTACAATAGTAAATTGCCAGAGCCGCAGCCGTCTCACAGACAATATCCGTAGCCGGTACAGAAGCGCTTGTAAACCACGCCTGTGTTCTCTGCGACTGCTTCTCAGGGGCTCCCCAGTAGCTGTGATCCGTATTCCCGGAGCCAACCTGATAACAGAAGGCCTGAACATTCCCCTTACTGTCCAAAATCGTACATTTCTCAAAATACTCTACAAAACGGTCAATCACACGGATATAGTGTCCCTGTGCACCGCTCTTTTCAAAGGCATCCTCAAACTGATAGTATGCCAGTCCTAAAACCGTTGCGGAATACGCCTGCGGCAGACCAAACTTCACATGGTCACCTGCATCATGATATCCTCCGCTTAAATCTACGGTTCTGCCATTATAAGAAATTCTTGCATCACCTGTATGGCAATCGGTTCTCCAGGTAAAACCACTGTTCTCGTCCACATCCGAACCACACATATTGGCATCATACAGATACAAAGATTCCTGCAATAGTTTGGCATAGTTATTGCCCGATGCTGCACTCATGGTCTGCGTTGCATAATCAGCCGGAAAAACCGGCTTTTCATCCGCAAATGAAGCAGCATTTGCATTATTTACGGGGATCACAGCCATGGACAAAACAATTGCTGCTGCAAGCATCCATGCCAGGATTCCCATATAGGTTCTTTTTCCTGTTCTCATGACATCCTCCTTATATATTTCCTGATTATATTTTAACATTCCCCATAGCCCGGGTCAATTTGTTTCTTTACAAATTCCGCAACTCCGACCCTGATTTGCATATATTGTAACAGGAGGTGAATTTTATGAATCATGAGACACGTCTCAGTCTGGTAACACAGGATTACCTGTCATCCTTTGAATGTATATTAAAGCATATGATTTCGGGTATGACAGGAGCAGAACTCAGCAACAGTATTTCCTATAATTTTATGGTACAGATGATTCCGCATCATCGTGCGGCAATTGAAATGTCCGAAAACCTGCTTAGATATACCACCAACTTACAGCTTCAGGACATTGCGTCAGACATCATAACAGAACAGACCCAAAGCATACAGAATATGCTTGCCATAGAATGTTCCTGCCTGAATCTCCAAAACTGCGAGGCAGACTTATGCCGGTATCAGAAACAAATGGATAATATCATGCAGATCATGTTCTCAGAGATGAAGCATGCCAGATACTGTAACGACATAAATCTGAACTTTATATGGGAAATGATCCCGCATCACATGGGCGCCGTCAGAATGTCGGAAACTACGCTTCGCTATCAGATCTGTCCGGAGCTCGTTCCGATCCTGAAGGCAATCATCGTATCACAGAAACGCGGAATCGCACAAATGCAGAGGCTTTTAAAATGTATGCAGGCTTAACGGCTGCCGATTAACTTCTGTGAATACAACTCTCTGCAGGTCCGTCCAATAAATGTCCGTCCGGGTCAAACCTTGATCCGTGACACGGACAGTCCCAGCTTCTCTCATCGGGATTCCAGGTCAGCTCACATCCCATATGCGGACACCTTGCACTTATCTTGTGAAGCCTGCCCGCATCATCCCTGTAACAGGCATATCGCTTCCCGCCATATTTTACGATACCACCATGTCCCGGATGCAGATCATCCGCCTGGGCGTCAGGCATATGAAACAGGCCCTTTCCAATTCCTTTGATACTTTCTCCCACATCCACCAGAAGATTTCGTATTCCTGCCCGTATATGACATCTCTGGGGCCGAAACACTTCTGTATAAGGACTCTTCCTCCCACATAATTCATCGCGCAGTATCATAGCCGCAACCATAGAAGATGTCATGCCCCACTTCTGAAAGCCCGTTACGACATACAAATATCTGGAAAAAAGCGAAAATTTTCCAATAAACGGAATCCCATCATGTGGCATGCAGTCCTGTGCTGACCAACGTGCCGTTTCTGTACAATCCAGATAGTATTTCTTTGCCTCCTGAACCAGCCGGTCATAATTTCCTCCGGCAGTATTCTTTCCTGTCCGGTGATTTTCCCCGCCAAGCAGCAGATCATCGCCTGCCATCCGAAAAGACAGACCGGCACCGTCAATTTCATAATACATTCCATGCAGCTTCTGACAACCCGACAATGCAAGAACATAACTCCGCTCCTGATGTTCCCGCAAAAAAAAGAAACCGGGAATATTGATAAATGGATAATGCCCTGCAAGTACGATTTTATCTGCCGTCACTACCATATCCTCCGTAAACACCCGGTTCCTGCTGATCCGGATGACTCTGGTATGCTCCCATATTTCCAGGTCCTCAGAAATTTTCCGGACAAATTTTAACGGATGAAATTGTGCCTGATTTCGGAAACAGACTGCTCCTGCAGCCGAAAACGGAAGTTCCGTTTCCGTAGTGAACTCTGCATCCATTCCAAGGGCAATGGCCGCATCCGCCTCCCTCCTGAGTGTATCTGCATCTTTCCTTGAATATAAATAAGCCGGAAGTCTTTCAAATTGGCAATCTATATTCATTCTTCTGATCAGCTGCTCATATTCACCGATTGCCGCCTCATTTGCCTGCGCATAAAGTTTGGCCTTTCTGACACCGGTTTTTTGAATCAGGGTACTGTATTTTACGGCATGCTGACTTGTAATTTTTGCCGTTGTCCGTTCCGTCTGACCGGATGCCACCCTGTCTGCTTCCAGAACAAGCACATGCTTTCCCTGTTCTTTTAAAAAATATGCAATCAGCAGTCCTGCCATGCCTGCGCCAATTACAATGACATCCCTGTGCTGTGATTTTTTTATTTTTTCATTTATATGGGATTCTTCTATTTCTGTCTGTTTTCTCCAGATGGATTCCATTTTGATCACTCCCGGTTTCTGAACTGTATCCTTAGTATGCACTGTTTTACGGGAATGAATCATGATTTCCTGTATTTCATTCTTTTAGAAAAGCAAAAAACACCGGTTCAACAAATGCGAACCGATGCTTTTGTCTGTTTATTATATGTTTTTTACAGCCAAGGTACCCATTTTATCAGCAGACAAAGTGATACTATGGCCGCTGTCCCATACCGCCTTCCAGAGTAATCGTTTCTCCTGTCATATACTTAAAATCAGGGGAAGCTAATTGTACGCATACGCGTCCGATTTCCAGTTCCGAATCACCATAGTGACCCATCGGAGGCATATGAACATTTTGTTTAAACGCATCCGGATACGCCTGTTCAAACTGTTCCAGCTGGGCCGTCCATGCAAGCGGACATATGATATTCACATTAATTCCATCCTTACCCCATTCCGTAGCGGCTACACGGGTAAGTCCTCTGATTCCTTCCTTTGCTGCCGCATAAGCACACTGTCCGTAATTCCCGAATAAACCTGCACCTGAAGCGAAATTGATAACGGATCCCTTCGTCTCCTTCAGATACGGATAACATGCTTTCATATAATAAAAGGTTGCATACAGTCCTGAATATAATGCCAGATTAAACTGATCCGTCGTATGATCTGCCAGTGCAACTCCGGAAGCAGAAGCCTGTGCATTATTGATCAGCACATCAATTCTCCCAAAGGTTTCTATCGTCTGCCTGATCACTTCATTTACAACTGCTTCATTATCAGCCCCCGCATTGACATCTGCCTGAACAATCAATACCTGAATCCCATAAAGACGCTCTAATTCCTCTTTTGCATCCTCCAGTTTCTTTACATTTCTCCCTGTAATTACAAGATTGGCACCTTCCTTTGCATATGCAGTAGCAATACCATATCCGATGGAACCACATCTTCCGTCACTTAACACTGCTCTTCCTGCGCCTGTAATAATTGCTGTTTTTCCCGTTAAAAATCCCATATTGCCTTCTCCTTTTCTTACTTAACAGATACGCCCGCTTATATGTTATATCTTTTTTCATTAATAAAACATATTTCATCAGCTTCTGCTTGTCTGTTTTCATGTATAAATTATAAATCTTCATTCATAAAATAGCAATCATCATTCTTACAGTTTCATGAAAATATCCTGTTATCCGTATCATTTTTATACAAGCAGGCGAACATCCAAAGTGTCATTTCGGTGGACAAAGCATATTATAAAATTGAACAATACAAAAGGAGACATTTTATGGATAGACGAAATTTTCTTAACAATGGTAATAATTGTTCCTGCAATAATAACGGTAACAATAATGGTAACAATAACGGTAACAATAATGGTTATCCTTATCCGATCCCGCCTTGTCCTCCGGAACCGCCATACCCTCCGGTTCCGCCTTGTCCTCCGGGGCCTCCGGGACCTCCGGGGCCTCGCGGACCACAAGGGCCGGTTGGGCCTGCCGGAGAAAGCGGACCTGCCGGACCACAGGGGCCTATCGGTGCTACCGGACCTGCCGGAGCCATGGGACCTGTCGGACCTGAGGGACCTGTAGGAGCTACCGGGGCTGCCGGACCGCAGGGATCCATTGGACCTATCGGGCCGCAAGGACCTGCCGGTGCTACCGGACCTATCGGACCTGCCGGACCTGAAGGGCCTGCCGGACCTACCGGACCTGAGGGACCTGCCGGGCCTACCGGGGCTACTGGACCTGAGGGACCTGCCGGACCTACTGGACCTGAAGGACCT
>CANRQE010000032.1 GCA_947632705.1 uncultured Coprococcus sp.
AAAATAAAAATAATAAATCTATAAATTTTATTGAAACTGTTGACACTTTATAGTAGAATACCTTTGGTAAAAAGGGTTTTATGGAAATATTTGGGAGATCGGTGATGGACAGACAGGAAAATCATAAGAATGACACAAGAGGACGGAAGAAGAAAAAGAACAGAAATCTGCCTTGGGGTATCGCTTTTGTAATTGAAATTATCATTGTTTTGATCATTATTGTAGTATATATCAATAACTATATCAATACACGATATGGGGAAGTAGATTATAATGAACTGAACGGAACCATTGTCAATGAAGATTTGGATGATGCAACGGTTCTTCATATGACAGGGTATACGACGATTGCATTGTTTGGGATTGATACCAGAAATACCAGTATGGAGGACAGTCGTTCAGACTGTATCATTATCTGCAGTATCAATAATGATACACAGGAGGTAAAGCTGGTATCTGTCTACCGTGATACATTTTTAGAGCTTGCAAACAACAGCCAGTCTTATGAGAAGGCAACACATGCATATGCATATGGCGGACCGCAGGGCGCTGTGAATATGCTGAATAAGAACCTGGATCTGAATATTACCGAATATGTATCCGTGAATTTTACCGCCCTTACCGAAGCGATCGATGCTTTGGGAGGTCTGGATATTGAAGTCAAATCCAGTGAGTTGGATAAGCTGAACGAATGTATTACGGAACAGATGTATTATGATCCGTCCCACACTGCCGATTATGTGTATGATACAGGTATCCTGCACTTAAACGGCGTGCAGGCAACGGCTTATGCCAGAATCCGAAGCACAGATCAGGGAGATATTACCAGAACCTGGAGACAGAGACATGTGATATCCAAGATGGTGGAGGCGGCGAAAACAGGCGGTTTATCCAAGGTTATGGACTGTATTGATGTAGTAGTGGATGATATCAGTACCAGCCTTTCCAAAAAGGAGATCGTTGATATGGCAACGGAATGCTTCAATTACCAGATGTCTACCACTACGGGATTTCCTTTTACATGGAATACCACGACCCTTTCCCAGTCAGGAAGTATTGTTGCACCGTGTGATCTGGCTACAAATGTAACCATGCTGCACAGATTCCTGTATGATGATTATGATTATGTACCGTCATCAACTGTGCAGAGAATCAGTGATAATGTTGTATCCTATACAGGCTTTTATAATAATATGGATTTAAATACCTTTGAAGTGGAAGATGATGTAGAGTCCATTGCACATTAGGAAACAGTAACGGCGGAGAGATGCGTGATAACAGTTCTGTGGTTTACAGAGCTGTACAGCATAGCTCCGTTTTTTCTTGCCGTATTTTGTGAAACCGGTTATATGTGTATGGAATCTGAAAATTTCAGTTTCAAATATCAGTATAATATGCTATACTATACAAAGATTTTCGGAAAAAAGGTGGGGAAGAGATGAAGATGAAGCGTGTCTTATTAAAACTCAGCGGCGAAGCACTGGCAGGTAAGAAAAAACAGGGCTTTGATGAAGAAACGGTGAAAAATGTAGCGTGTCAGGCGGCACAGCTTGTTGATCAGGGAATTCAGCTTGGCGTTGTAATCGGCGGTGGCAATTTCTGGAGAGGCAGAACCTCTGAAAATATGGATCGCGTAAAGGCTGACTCCATTGGAATGCTGGCGACCGTAATGAATTGTATCTATGCTGCTGACAGTTTTCGGACGGCAGGAATCAAGACCCACATTATGACGCCGTTTGTCTGTGGGAATATGACGGAGCTGTTTGACAAAGACAAGGCAGTTTCCTGTCTGAGCCGGGGAGAGGTGGTTTTCTTTGCAGGCGGGATCGGACATCCTTATTTCTCAACCGATATGGCAGCCGTATTGATGGCGGTTGAAGTAGAGGCGGATGTGATATTATCCGCAAAAGCAATTGACGGAGTATATGACAGCGATCCGAAGACAAATCCGGATGCAAAAAAATATGATGCTTTAAGTATGAAAGATATTGTGGAACGAAAGCTGGGCGTCATCGATCTGGCATCAGCCGTTCTCGCAATGGAAAATAAGATGCCGATGATGCTGTTTGGTCTGAACGGAGAAAACAGTATTGTAAAGGCATTAACAGGAGAATTTTCAGGAACCTATATCAGTGTATAAGAAAAGAGCAGGAGGAATCGAACATGTTGACACAGTATGAAGAAAAAATGAAAAAAACGCTTGAGAATCTGGAAGTAGAATATGCATCTATCAGAGCCGGGAGAGCCAATCCTAATATTCTTAACAAAATTAAGGTTGAATATTACGGAGTACCGACTCCGATGCAGCAGCTTGCAAATATTACGGTTCCGGAGGCAAGAACCCTGATGATCGCACCATGGGAAGCGTCCTTAGTAAAGGCGATTGAAAAGGCAATTTTAAATTCGGATCTGGGAATCACACCGAACAGTGACGGTAAGAATGTAATCCTGAATTTCCCTGAGTTGACGGAAGAAAGAAGAAAAGATCTTGTCAAGGATATTAAGAAAAAGGGAGAAAATGCTAAGGTTGCGGTCCGCAATATCAGAAGAGATGCCAATGATGCCATTAAAAAAATGGAAAAAGCAGGTGAACTGTCAGAGGATGAATCAAAGGATAAGGAAGACAAGATTCAAAAAATGACAGATAAATATGTAAATCTGATTGATCAGGCAGTGGATGCAAAATCCACGGAAATTATGACGGTTTAAAGTTTGAGGAATATATGGAAAAAGAAATTGACAAAGAGCTTCTTGTCATTCCTGAGCATGTTGCGATCATTCTGGACGGAAACGGACGCTGGGCAAAGAAACGTATGCGCCCGAGAAGTATGGGACATACAGAAGGGGCAAGAAATGTAGAGAGAGTCTGTGAATATGCAGCTGATATCGGAATCAGATATCTGACCGTATACGCATTTTCCACAGAGAACTGGAAGCGTTCAGTGGAGGAAGTAGCCGGCATTATGAATATTCTCAGAAAATATCTGGTGGATAGTATTGAGCGTTCCAATCGGGAAAATATGCGGGTCCGTGTCATCGGTAAAAGAGAAGGACTGGATTTGGATATTGTAGAAAAAATACAGGAATTAGAGCGGCAGACTTCCGGTAATACAGGACTACAGTTTACAATTGCCATCAATTATGGCGGAAGAGATGAAATTACGCGTGCAGTAAAAAAAATTGCGGAAGATTGTATGAAAGGGAAACTGACGGCGGAACAGATTACCGAAGAAGTGGTAAACAGCTATCTGGATACCAGAGAACTTCCTGATCCGGATCTGCTGATTCGTACAAGCGGAGAAATCAGAACCTCTAATTATCTGCCGTGGCAGATTGCTTATTCGGAATTTTATTTTACGGATGTTTTATGGCCGGATTTTGATAAAGAAGAACTGATCCGTGCGGTAAAATATTATAATGGCAGAGACCGCAGATTTGGCGGGGTAAAAAATAATTGAGGATGAAGTATGTTGAAACAACGGGCATTCAGTGCTGTTATTCTGGTTATAATTGCAGCAGTAACCTTATATTTTGGAGGAGCAGTCACCAATATTGTGATGTGTGCCGTATCCCTGATTGGCGTCATGGAGCTGCTTCGGATTTATGAACTGCATAAAACAGGCATCGGAGTTCTTGCCTATCTTGCAACGGCAGCTTATTATGCCTGTCTGTATTTTGAACAGACTGGGCTTTTGATGCCTCTTCTTGTCTTATATCTGCTTGCCGTTCTTGCTGTATATGTGGTCTGTTATCCCAATTACCGGGATAAGCAGATTATGGCGGCTTTTCTGGCGTTGTTTTATGTCAGTATTATGTTGTCTTATGTATATCAGATACGCAGTCTTGAACACGGACAGATTCTGGTCCTTTTGATTTTTGTGAGCTCCTGGGGGAATGATACCTGTGCATATCTGGTTGGAAGGGCAGTCGGAAAGCATAAAATGTCTCCGAAATTAAGTCCGAAGAAAAGTATAGAGGGACTGGCCGGCGGCATTTTAGGGGCAGGAATTCTGGGAGCCATATTCGGACTGTTATATGGCAGATTTGTGCATGAAATGGCGTTCGCACCTGTGATATTTGCTGCAATCGGAGCGGTCGGGGCGATTCCTGCAGTCATTGGAGACCTTGCGGCGTCTGCAATCAAAAGGAATAACGATATCAAAGATTATGGAAGACTGATTCCGGGGCATGGAGGGATACTGGACAGATTTGACAGTATCATCTTTACGGCACCGATGGTTTATTATCTGATTATATATCTGCTTCCATAGGAAGTATGCGGGGGACAGGCAGTGTTGAATAGACATTAACGCTGCTTTCTCTATGTCTGCCGCAAATTCCGGTCATCTTTTCATAAAGGAGAGAGCTATGAAACATGTAGCGATTATTGGTTCTACAGGGTCTGTCGGAACCCAGACACTGGAAATTGCACGGATGAATAAGGATATAAATATTTGTGCTTTATCAGCCGGACATAACATAGAATTACTAGAGAAACAGACCCGGGAATTTAAACCGGAAATCATCTGTATCGGTACGGAGAAGCTGGCATCCGAACTGAAAACCAGGCTGCGTGATATGGATGTCCGTATTGTATACGGTATGAACGGACTGCTTGAGGTGGCAGAATTGCCGGCGTCCGAGATTCTCGTAACCGCAATTGTGGGAATGATCGGAATCCGGCCTACGATTGCGGCAATCAAAGCGGGCAAAGATATTGCTCTTGCCAATAAGGAGACACTGGTTACAGCCGGACATATCATTATGCCGCTTGCCAAAGAAAAAGGAGTATCCATTCTTCCGGTAGACAGTGAACATTCTGCAATTTTTCAGGCTCTGCAGGGAAATCGGCATGGAGATATTGCAAAACTGCTCCTGACTGCTTCCGGCGGACCGTTTCGGGGAAAAGATACAGAATACTTAAAACATGTCAGGCTTTCTGATGCATTGAAGCATCCGAACTGGAGCATGGGGCAAAAAATCACCATTGATTCTGCCACTATGGTAAATAAAGGACTGGAGGTCATAGAGGCCAGGTGGCTGTTTGACATTGCACCGGAAAACATACAGGTTGTGGTACAGCCGCAGAGCATTATCCATTCCATGGTAGAATATAAGGATGGTGCAGTGCTTGCCCAGCTTGGGACACCGGATATGAAGCTGCCGATCCAGTACGCTCTGTTTTATCCAAAGCGGCGTTATCTTCCGGGAGAAAGACTGGATTTTACAAAGCTTTCTGAAATTGTATTCGAGACGCCGGATACGGAAACCTTTTTGGGATTAAAATATGCATATGAAGCTATATCCACAGGCGGAACGATGCCGACCGTTTTCAATGCGGCAAATGAGTGCGCAGTAGGGAAATTCCTGAAAGAAGAAATAGCGTTTCTTGATATATACAGAATGATCAGGGACTGCATGGACCGGCATACAGTCATTCAAAATCCATCCGTTTCCTGTATTCTGGATACGGAACAATGGGTTTATGAAACCATAAATAACAGAAGGTAGGTGTTTCTTTGAATATTATATTAATTATACTGGTATTTGGAGTCATTATATTTTTTCATGAGCTGGGACATTTTGTTGTAGCGAAGATCAATCATATACTGGTTGCTGAATTTTCAATCGGATTCGGACCAAAGCTGTTTTCTTTCCGGAAAAAAGAAACCCAGTATACCTTGCGGCTGATACCGCTTGGCGGATATTGTATGTATACTGAGGATGAAGAAGACGGTGAAGAAACTGAAAAGAAGAAACAGCCGGAGGACAAACAGGAAAATGAAAAGGAATCAGTTGCCCTGAACCAGAAATCTGTCTGGGTCAGAATGGCAGTCATTCTTGCCGGACCTGTCATGAATTTTGTACTTGCATTTCTGTTTTCTATGGTGATTATCCATTTTTGCGGAAGTGACCCGGCAACGATTGGCGTTGTATATAATGACGCCAGCATTGCAGAAAATGAGATTGAGGGTGCCGAGGAATATTTTAACGGCGTCTATCCGGCAGAAGAAGCCGGGATTCAGGCAGGAGATACTGTCCTGAAGATAGAGGGAAGTTCCGTCAAAAATTTCCGTGAGCTGCAGATTTATCTTCAGATTTATGGGGACGGATCTCCGATCGATCTGACTATGGAACGGCCGGACGGAACGGTATATGAGACGACGGTGTATCCTGCCGAAACCCCGGATGGATACAAGATTGGAATTATCAGCGTCGGATATCAGCTCCCGGACAGCTTCCTGGAGCTTTGTAAATATTCTGCATATGAAACCAGATACTGGGTTAAAGCAACCTTTTTAAGCCTGAAGCTGATTATTACAAGACAGGTAAGCTCTGAAGAGGTATCAGGCCCGGTAGGAGTTGCAAAGAGTATGAATGATACCTTTAACCAGGCGGCGGAGTATGGTCTGTTAGATCTGCTTCTTAACTGGCTGAATTATATTGTACTGCTTTCGGCAAATCTCGGCGTAATGAACCTGCTGCCAATTCCGGGACTGGATGGAGGGCGGTTCCTGTTTTTATTGATAGAAGCGGTTACAAGAAAGCCGATACCGAAGGAAAAGGAAAATGTTGTGACATTGATTGGATTTATTCTTGTTATGGCGTTGATGATCGTCATCTTATTTAATGATATCAAGAATGTATTTTTCTAAGGAGGAAGCCGGATGCACAGAGCGCATACGAAAACCGTACAGATCGGAAACCGCGTGATAGGCGGAGGAAACCCGATTCTGATTCAGTCTATGACAAATACAAAGACCGGTGATGTAAAAGCTACGGTGGCACAGATTTTGAAACTGGAGGAAGCGGGCTGTGACATTATACGCTGTACCGTGAATGATAAGGCGGCAGCAGAAGCAATCCCGGAAATCAAAAGACAGATTCATATTCCGCTGGTGGCGGATATTCATTTTGATTACAGACTGGCAATTGACGCCATTCAAAACGGTGCGGATAAGATCAGGATTAATCCGGGCAATATCGGAGACCGGGACTGTCTTGCGGCAGTCGTAACGGCTGCAAAGGAAAAAAATATCCCTATCCGCGTCGGAGTCAACAGCGGTTCTCTGGAACGGGAGATTCTCGAAAAGTATGGAGGCGTAACGGCAGAGGGAATTGTAGAGAGTGCGTTGGATAAGGTAAGGATGATTGAGGAATGCGGATACACAAATCTTGTAATCAGTATAAAATCGTCGGATGTCCTGATGTGCGTCAGAGCACATGAGATTATAGCTGAGCAGACCTGTTATCCGTTACATATCGGTATAACGGAAGCCGGTACTGTGATGCGGGGAAGCATTAAATCCTCCGTGGGACTGGGCATCATCCTGTATCAGGGAATCGGAGATACGATACGCGTATCTTTGACGGGAGATCCGGTAAATGAGATTGTAACGGCAAAGCAGATTTTAAAAACGCTGGGCATCCGGAAGGGCGGAATTGAACTGGTATCCTGTCCGACCTGCGGAAGAACGGAGATCGACCTGATCGGTCTGGCGGAACAGGTGGAAAAGCTGGTTTCTAATTATGACCGGCTGAATCTCAAGGTGGCAGTGATGGGATGCGTTGTAAACGGACCGGGGGAGGCAAAAGAGGCCGATCTTGGCATTGCCGGGGGAAACGGCTGCGGGCTTCTGATCAAAAAAGGCGAAGTCATCGGGAAGATTGAGGAACAGAATTTTATAAAAGCGTTAAAATACGAGTTGGATCATTGGGGTGAATAAATTTGGAAGAGAATACGAAAGATGCCTTTTTTTCGGTTTTTCCGGAATTACAAATGAATCAGGAGTTATCCGGTCTGTTTCAGGAAACAATTGTTGAAAAAATAGTGATGAAGCAGCAGGAAAAAGAGCTTACGGTTTTTATTGTTTCCGGGCATCTGATCAGTCGAAGGAACATAGCGCTGGCAGAAAATGCGATCAAAGGACATTTATTCGGAAACCGGGGATATCAGGTTCATATCAGGGACAGATATCAGTTATCCTCCCGGTACACGGTAAGAACGCTGACGGAAATTTACAGAGACAGCTTTTTGTTTGATGTTGAAGCAATCAGCCATGTGGGCGGCCGTCTTTTGAAAAAGGCGGAATGGTTTGTTGATGATCATATTATCACGCTTGCCATGGAGGATACCAAGCTGTCGAGAAGTCATTCCTATGGGATCAAGACATATCTGGAGGAAACCTTCCGGGACAGATTCGGTATGGAAATCAATGTAGGCTTTGATTATACGGAATCCGATAAGGAAATGCTGAAAAAGGCCAATGAACAGCGGATGAAGCAGGAGATAGAAGCGGTTCTGAATCAGCTCCCGTCAGAGGAACATCTGATGCTGGATGGAAAAAAGGTTTTGACGAAGGAACAGACAGTCAGGCAGAAAGAGGAAAAACAGGCTGCAGCTTCTCATTCAGGCAGTACAGTAACATCGGGAAAAACAGAAACCCGCAGAAGAAAAAGAAATGTATCCGATCCGGATGTATTTTACGGCAGGGATTGTGAAGGAGAGCTGGTTTCGATTGCTTCTTTATTTGAAGGAATGGGACAGACCTGTATCCATGGACAGCTGATCCATCTGGAAAAGAAGGTACTGAGAAATGAAAAAACCCTGTTTCTCTGTCATATTACGGATTTTGAAGATACCATTGTATTTAAGGTGTTTGCAAATCCTGAGGATGAACCCGTATATTCAGAGGAACTGACGGAAGGAAGCTTTTACCGTATGAAGGGAATTCCTTTATATGATGATTTCTCAAGAGAATTGACATTTTCTTCCATCAAAGGAATCAAACACATTCCGGATTTCAGGGTACCGAGAGTGGATACGGCTCCCCAAAAACGGGTCGAACTCCATATGCATACCATGATGAGTGAAATGGACAGTGTGGTAGATATCAATACGATTATCAAGCGTGCGAGTGACTGGGGTCATAAGGCCATTGCCATTACAGACCATGGAGTGGCACAGGCTTTTCCGATTGCTGCCCATACGAAGGGTTTGCGGGATGATTTTAAGATTATATACGGCGTAGAAGGGTATTTTGTAGATGATTTAAGGGAAATGGTATTGTATTCCAGAAATCAGGATATCCACTCTGAATATGTTGTATTTGATATTGAGACAACAGGTTTGAGCCAGAAGCATAATAAGATTATTGAAATCGGCGCAGTCAAAATAAAAGACGGAGAGATTACAGACAGATTTTCAGAATTTGTCAATCCGGAGGTACCGATTCCATATCAGATTGAGCAGCTGACCTCGATCAATGACGAGATGGTTATGCATGCGCCGACCATCGATGTGATTCTTCCACGGTTTCTGAAGTTTTGTAAAGATACGGTGGTGGTTGCCCACAATGCAGCATTTGATACCGGATTCATCAGAAAATTTGCCAAAGACTGCGGACTTTCTTTTACCAATACGATTATGGATACGATGACGCTGAGCCATATTCTGATGCCGGAGTTAGGAAAGTATACGCTCGACAGGCTGTGTAAAGCTCTGAACATTAAAAATGAGCACCATCACCGGGCCATAGATGATGCAGAGGCGACAGCAAAGATTTTTCTGCGGCTGCTGGATATGCTGCTGGACAGGGGCGTTCAGACCTTAGACGATATCAATGCCATGGCCGCCGCTTCTCCGGAGACGATAAAAAAAGGAAGAACCTATCATGGAATTATTCTTGCAAAAAATGAGATTGGACGTGTCAACCTCTACCGGTTGATTTCTGAGGCGCATATTACATATTTTGCCAGAAGACCCCGGATGCCTATGAGTCTGATCAACAAATACAGAGAGGGACTGATTCTTGGTTCTGCCTGTGAATCCGGGGAATTGTTCCAGGCAATCGTGAATGATGCTCCGGATGAAGAGATTGTAAGGCTTGTGGATTTTTTTGACTATCTGGAGATACAGCCGCTTGGCAACAACGCCTTTATGCTCCGGAATAAGGAAAAACCGTGCACGATGGAGGATTTAAAGAATTATAACAGGAAAATCGTAGAGCTGGGAGAAAGCTTCCATAAACCGGTGGTTGCAACCTGCGACGTCCATTTTTTAAATCCGGAGGACAGTGTCTACCGGGCAATCATTATGTCAGGGCAAGGCTTTGAGGATGCCGAACAGCAGCCGCCGTTATATTTCCGGACAACCGATGAGATGTTGGCGGAATTTGAATATCTCGGAAGTGAGAAGGCAAAAGAGGTAGTGATTACAAATACCAATCTGATTGCAGATATGATTGAACGGATTGAACCCGTAAGACCGGATAAAGCACCGCCGGTTATTGAGCATTCAGATGAGATGCTGACAAAGATCTGTTATGATAAAGCGCATCAGATTTATGGGCCCGAGCTTCCGCAGATTGTAGTAGACAGGCTGGAGAGAGAGCTGCATTCCATTATTTCCAATGGATTTGCGGTTATGTATATTATTGCGCAAAAGCTGGTCTGGGATTCCAATGAGCATGGATATCTGGTCGGTTCAAGAGGTTCCGTAGGTTCTTCCTTTGTTGCAACCATGGCCGGAATTACAGAAGTCAATCCGCTGCCGGCGCATTATATCTGTCCAAACTGTCATTTTACGGATTTTGACTCCGATATGGTAAGAGCATATGCAGGGCGTTCCGGATGTGATATGCCGGATCGCGATTGCCCTCATTGCCGGACGCCGCTGTTAAAAGAGGGACATGATATTCCGTTTGAGACTTTCCTTGGATTTAAAGGGGATAAGGAACCGGATATCGACCTGAATTTTTCAGGGGAATATCAGGCAAATGCACATGCTTATACAGAGGTTTTGTTTGGCAAGGGGAAAGCCTTTCGTGCCGGTACGGTGACGACGGTAGCAGATAAAACTGCATATGGGTATGTGTATCTCTATTTTAAGGATCAGATCCGGCATAAATTGCGGGAAGATGCGATCAAACAGGGAAATATGAGCCCGAAAGAAATAGATAAATATGTGGAAGAAAATGCGGTTGTAAATAAACGAAACTGTGAAATGGAGCGGCTGGCAAAGGGCTGTACAGGTGTCAAGCGCTCAACCGGACAGCATCCGGGAGGAATGATCGTTTTACCGAGAAACGAAGAAATTTATTCCTTCACACCGATTCAGAAGCCGGCAAATGATATGTCAGTGGATGTTATTACCTCTCATTTTGAGTATCATTCCATTGACCATAATCTGCTGAAGCTGGATATTCTGGGACATGATGATCCTACCATGATCAGGCGGCTGGAGGACCTGACCGGTCTGGATGCCACTACGATCCGACTGGACGATCCGGATGTCATGTCTTTGTTTCATGGTACGGAAGCACTTGGAATTACCCCTGCCGATATCAACGGGATCCGGCTTGGAAGTCTTGGTGTGCCGGAATTCGGCACGGAATTTGCCATGCAGATGTTGATTGATGCGAATCCGAAAAGCTTTTCAGATCTGGTAAGGATTGCGGGGCTTGCGCATGGTACAGATGTATGGCTGGGAAATGCCCAGACGCTGATTCAGGAGGGAAAAGCGGAGATTTCCACGGCAATCTGTACAAGAGACGATATTATGATCTATTTGATCAGTAAGGGCATGGATAAGGGAGAATCCTTTACGATCATGGAGAGTGTCAGAAAAGGAAAAGGATTGAAGCCGGAATGGGAAGCGGATATGCTGGCACATGATGTACCGGATTGGTATATCTGGTCCTGTAACAAGATTAAATATATGTTTCCGAAAGCGCATGCGGCGGCTTATGTCATGATGGCATGGAGAATTGCATATTACAAGGTGAATTTCCCGGTTCAGTATTATACGGCTTTTTTCAGTATCCGCGCATCTGCCTTCAGCTACGAAATGATGTGCTTTGGCAAAGAAAAGGTGCTGTTTTACATTGATTCACTGACCCAGATTGATAAAAGCAGGCGTTCCACGAAGGAGGAAGATAAGCTGCGGGATCTGCGGATTGTTCTTGAGATGTATGCAAGAGGAATCGAATTTCTGCCGATTGATATCTATCAGGCAGATGATATGAATTTCAAAATTATTGACGGAAAGATTATGCCGTCCTTTGTGGCCATTGAAGGCATGGGAGCAAAAGCGGCAAAACAGCTCAAAGATGCTGCGGCGCAGGGAAAGTTTATTTCAAAAGAGGAGTTACAAAATCGGGCAAAGGTCGGAAAGAGTACAATAGACAAGCTCTCCGAGCTCGGCATTCTGGATGGAATGCCGGATACGAATCAGCTGACCTTTGATTTTATATGATGAATCAGGCAGCGGTGTAAAACAGCACCGCTGCTTTTTTGCAGCAGGAAATTTTTTTTTATGTAGAAATTTGAAAAAAGACTTGCATTTCGTAGTGGTATCTGCTATATTAAACAAGTCGTAAAAATATGGTTCGTTGGTCAAGCGGCTAAGACGTCGCCCTCTCACGGCGAAAACAGGGGTTCGATTCCCCTACGAACTGCTGAAAAGGAAACCTGTGGGGTTCCTTTTTTTGTTGTTTCAAAAGAAAGCCTTGTAGTGGAACAGATTATTCGCTATAATTAGACTTGTAAAGATTATACAGCAATATATTTGGAGGGTATCAGTATGACAGATTTGGTTTGGAAGGATAGAAAGAGGATTATATTTGGCCTGCCTTGGACATTTACAAAATATGGGCTGTCTGAGGACCGGCTTTTTATTACATCGGGGTTTTTCAATATTAAAGAAGATGAAGTACGTCTTTACAGAATTATGGATATTTCTTTGGAGCGAACAATGTGGCAGAGAATGTTCGGACTCGGAACCATCAAGTGCTGTTCCGCAGACCGGACCCTGAAGGATTTTGAAGTGAAAAACATCAAGAAATCGCAGGAGGTAAAGGAAATGCTTTCTGCTTATGTAGAAGAGGAACGAACCAAGAAGCGCGTTTCCAGCAGAGAATTTCTGGATGATGACGACCATGAGGATGACATATAAAATGATGCAGACAAGCTATATCTGCATGGGAATTTCTGGATATGTAATAAGCGATTACCACCTGTATCTTCCGTAACCGGCAGATACAGGTGGTGTTTTTATATACAGAAATCAGATGTTTTCTGCGATTTTCGTAACGCCTACATAGATTTGTGAAATTTTATACCAGGTGGAATAATTGACAACTCCCGTAACAGGGAGATTGAAAACATCCTGAAATTTTTCAACTGCAGCGGCAGTCGCCGGACCATAGATTCCATCCGCCGCAATCGTACCAATGGCGGGATAGTTCCTGGCAATTCTGTTTAACTGTTCCTGCAGCTGCAAAACCTTATCCCCTCTTGAACCGACGGTCAGGTCATAGCCGGGATAGGAAGCAGGAATTCCGGCTATGGTTTCCGCCGAATTGATAAAAATAGAACTTCCGTAATAATATTGCAGGATTTCTATTGCAGATAATCCGTCTTCCGCAAGGCTTTTTGAGCCCCATTGTGTCATCCAGTTCGGACAGCTGACGCGTTTTCCGTCACAATACTGTGTCAGGATCGGTTGTGCGACATTTGGTCTTGAAAGATAATTGGTAAATTGTTCGTCCACAATCCGGGATATATTCTCGTAGTAGGTTTTTCCGTAAATCCACTTCTGATCAAAGGCCGTAGAGCTTGTAATTGTGAAATCATAGCCTTTTCCCCGATACCATTCCGTATAGACACGGTTCAGGGAAAACGACATAATGGCCAGAATGTTTGCACGGATGGCGGCATCCGGCCAGGTAGAATATATTTCGTTTGAAGCTACATTTTTAATATAATCCCTGTAAGGAACATAATAGTTTGCGGCAGTGGAGTCCGTAGGCGCACCGTCATGGACGACAATTGTCTCGGGAATAACGACGCGGCTTAAAACAATTTCTCCGGTTTCTTCAACGGTCTTAATTTCTGATTCTGCAATTTTAGGCGGATACTGTTCCCATAAAGTGTGGGCGCCTATGATAGTAGGGTTGTAAGGCTCTCCGGTATTTGCTGATTCCGTCATTTCTACAGGCTGAATGCCCTGCTGGTCAGGAAAGATCTGGACGCCGGATATAAATTCTTCATCGTAGCCCGGAGCCTGTATACGGAGATTGTATTCCGAATAAGGCTGGTTTTCTGTCGGAGACATGCTGTATTCCAAAGGCGGAGATTCCAGTTCTACATTTTCGCTGACACCGTTTTCGTCAGTGGTTGTAGTAGCAATGATATCCTCCGGATTTCCCATAGAGGTAATTTCGATGGATGCATTTGTAACAGGGGTTGCCAGTCGCCTGGAGACGATCTGGATCTTCAGTGTACCATAGTTAGTTCCAATTGCCATGTTTGTAATCCAGACATTTTATCTATGAAGTATATGCATCCGGTATCGCAGATATGATACCGAAATTATGCGGATATGACTTGTCATCGTCCATAGTTCAAGTATATAATCAGGATAGAAGAAAAGATTTCAGCCGGAAATCATGTAAAGGAGGAAAAACAATGCCATATTTTCCGATGTTTATTAATTTAGAAAATAAAAAGATTATCGTGTTAGGCGGTGGGAAGACTGCCCTCAGAAAAGTAAATTCTCTGTTGTATTTCAATGCGCGGATTGCGGTGATTGCACCAAAAATCTGTGATGAGATTAAAATGCTGCATGGGATCAGTGTTCATGAAACCAATCTGACCATGAATGTACTGGATTCTGCGGACCTTGTGATTGCGGCAACGAAGCGGCAGGATATCAATGAAAGGATTGCGGCATACTGTCATCAGAGAAAGATACCGGTGAATGTAGAAGATAATCGGGAACTCAGCAGCTTTCTGTTTCCGGGGGTCGTTGTCAGGGACGATCTGGTAGTCGGTATTACAACCGGCGGAAGCAGCTCAGGTATTGCAAAAGAAATCAGGAGTATGATTGACCGCCTGATTCCGGTGGAATACGGAAATCTGACCAGAAAAATGGCGGCATATAAACAAATCGTATCTGTTAACATCAAAGATCCTTACAGAAGGGAGCAGGTCATGGATGAGCTGGTAAAGACGGCCCTGAATAACAGATATGTTCTGGATGACAAAAAGGCAAATAAGATTATTGAAAAATATTCCAGAGAATAAACCTGACTGAAGCGGGAAGCTTTCTGTAAAAAAATGCTTGCAAATATGATGCAAAGTGATATAATACAGTAGAAACTAGGATATTGTTGTATGGTAAGAGTGGGTGTGCACCCACTCTTCGTTTTTGTGATACGACGAAATCAAAAAGACAACGGGAAGAGGAAAGGTGGTATTACTACGAAGAAAGCAGAGATTGAACAGAGAACGACAGAGCTGGTCATGCCGATCATTCTTGAAAACAGACTTGAGCTTGTAGATGTAGAATACGTAAAAGAAGGCAGCGACTACTATCTGAGGATTTATGCCGATAAGGAGGGCGGAATCACAATCGGGGACTGTGAGATTGTGAACAGGGCGCTTGGTGATCTGCTTGACAGAGAGGATTATATCAAAGATGCATATATTCTTGAGGTTAGTTCGCCGGGGCTTACAAGACCCTTAAAGAAAGAAAACGATTTTAAAAGAAGTATTGGCAGGCTTGTTGATATCAGGCTTTTTAAGGCAATAAACGGCAGGAAGGAGCTTGAGGGAATTCTGGAAGCATATACAGATACCACAGTTACCATATCGTTTTCTGATGAAGGGAATCAGGAACCGATGGTAATTAACAGAAATGAAATCTCAATGATCAGATTGGCATTTGTGTAAAAGAAGAAATAGGAGGATAAAGCAGTGTCAGAAATAATTGAAGCCTTAAATCAGTTAGAAAAGGAGAAAAATATCAGCAAAGACGTTTTGCTGGATGCGATTGAAAGATCTTTGAAGGCCGCTTGCAAAAAAGACTTCGATACGGATGAAAACATTAATGTAGTGATGGACAGGGAAAACGGGGAATTCCATGTATATGCCCAGAAGGAAGTAGTGGCAGAGGTGGAGAAAATGTCAACCCAGATTTCGGTTGAAAAGGCAAAGATGATCGATCCGTCCTATGAAATCGGCGATATCGTAAATGTTGAGATCACAACGAAGGATTTCGGAAGAATCGCTGCCCAAAGAGCCAGAAATGTCATTGTCCAGGCAATCAATGAAAGTGAACGGGATGCAATTTATGATCATTTCTATATGAAAGAACGGGACATCGTAACAGGTATTGTGCAGCGATATGTGGGTGATAATATCAATGTCAGCCTGGATGACCGTACGGAAGCCATCTTAAAAGATACTGAGATGGTTCCGGGAGAGGTATATAAGCGGGGAGACAGAATCAAACTGTATGTGACGGAAGTCAAGAAAAGCTCCCGCGGTCCGAGAATTTCAGTTTCCAGAACGCATCCGGATCTGGTAAAGCGTTTATTTGAAAAAGAAGTAACGGAAATCGCAGATGGTACGGTTGAGATCAAAAGCTCCTGCAGGGAAGCCGGTTCAAGATCCAAGATTGCGGTATGGTCGAATGATGAAAACGTAGATCCGGTTGGTGCCTGTGTCGGCGTAAACGGAAGCAGGGTCAATAATGTAGTAGAAGATTTAAACGGTGAGAAGATAGACATTATCTGCTGGGATGAGAATCCGGCAATCTTTATCAAGAATGCCCTCAGTCCATCTGAGGTGATAGCAGTAGATGTAGACCTGAATGAAAAAAGTGCATTTGTTGTTGTTCCGGATTTTCAGTTATCGTTGGCAATCGGAAAGAAGGGACAGAACGCCAGACTGGCTGCAAAGCTTACCGGTTATAAAATTGACATCAAGAGTGAATCACAGGCTGAAGAAATGGGATATTTCTCAGAGGAAGAGTCCTATGATGAGGACGGATACGGCGAAGACACCTCCTATGATGGCGATTATCAGGAACCGGATGATATAGATGAGAAAGAATAGGATAAAAATTTTCAGAACAGTAACGGTTAAGACGGAGTGAGAATATGGCAAAAAAAATTCCACTGAGACAATGTTTGGGATGTCAGGAAATGATAGCAAAAAAGGACCTGATCCGGATCGTGAAGGATCAGGAAGATCATTTTACCGTGGATGCTACAGGTAAAATGAACGGACGCGGTGCCTATGTGTGCAGAAAACAGGAGTGTTTGAAAAAAGCAATCAAAAATAAATCCTTAGAGCGGTCCTTTAAAATGACAATCCCGGCAGAGGTCTATGAGAAACTGAATAAGGAGCTGATAGAACTTGGAGAATAAAAAGATTTTTTCCATGATTTCTCTTTGCGCCAAGGCAGGAAGACTGGTAAGCGGAGGATTTTCAGTGGAAAAGGCCGTAAAAGAAGGAAAGGCTCAGGTTGTTATTGTAGCCTGCGATGCTTCTAAGAATACGAAGAAACTGTTTAGTCAAAAATGTGATTATTATCGGATACCTTACTATGAAATCGGTGATAAGGATACCTTAGGCAGGTTTATCGGAAAAGAAATGAGAACCTCCATTGCAATATTGGATGAAGGTTTTGGAAATCAGATAATAAAGTACATGGATTTGAATGAAAATATGGAGGTGTAACTTTTGGCGAAAATGAGAGTGCACGAATTAGCAAAAGAGTTAAATATAACCAATAATGAGATTAAAGAAGCCCTTGCAAAAAAAGGGATAGAAATTAAAAGTCATATGTCTTCCATTGATGATGAAATGATCGCATATGTCAGGGTGATTTATGGCAAAAAAGCCGCAAAGCAGGAGCCTGTGAAGGAAGCCCAAAAAGAAAGCGGGAAAGAAGCGGCCAAAGAACCGGTAAAAGAGCAGCCGCCAAAAGCACAGCCTGCTGTTAAGGGACAACCGGACAAACCGGTAAAGCCTGCGGCCAAAGAAGAAAATCATGCCAAATTTGTACGGGAAGACCGGGCAAAGGGAGCTGAACGGCCAAAAAGTAATATAGATCGTCCAGGAGAAAACAGAGTCAGATTTACAAGCGGAGATCGTGTCGGAGGAGACAGAGTCAGATTTACGAGCGGGGACCGTACAGGAAATGACAGGGTCAGATTCAGTAATGCGGACCGTCCGAGGTACAACAGCGGGGAACGTCCGGCAGGGGATCGTCCGAGATATAACGGCGGGGAACGTCCGGCAGGAGAGCGTCCGAGGTATAACGGCGGGGAACGTCCGGCAGGAGACCGTCCGAGGTATAACGGCGGGGAGCGTCCGGCAGGGGACCGCCCGAGATATAACGGCGGGGAACGTCCGACAGGAGACCGTCCGAGATATAACGGCGGGGAACGTCCGGCAGGAGACCGTCCGAGATATAACGGCGGCGAACGGCCGGCGGGAGAGCGTCCGAGATTCAGCAGCGATAACAAAAATCAGAGATATAACAGCCGGAACAACAATATCGGTATGGGATACAATAAAGATGCCGACGAGGAGGTTCCGCAGAGAAGAAAAAGCTCCGGCAGAAATGAACGGAAGGATTTTGATGCAAAGGAGCTTCCGGGAAAAGATTTAAAGAGTCAGAACAGAGATAATTATAATCGAGACAAGAATAAGCCGAGAAAAGGAAACCGAAGATCTCCGGAAGAGGTAGAGGCAGATATCAGCAGACTGGCAAAAAATGTCAGAAATAAACCGCCGAAACAGAATCCGTCTTCCTCAGAAGAGGTTGGAGATACGATCAGAACCATCACCCTTCCTGAGATTGTTACGATCAAGGAACTGGCGGACATTATCAAAACTCCGGTCAATATGCTGATTAAGAAGCTCTTTCTTGCCGGAAAAATGGTAAATGTGAATTCTGAACTGGATTTCGACGCTGCGGCAGAGCTTGCTTTGGAATATAACTGTATTGCAGAGGAAGAAGAAAAGGTCGACGTTATTGAAGAATTGTTAAAGGAAGATGCAGAAAATGATGAAGATATGATTGCCAGACCGCCGGTTGTCTGTGTCATGGGACATGTCGATCACGGTAAAACCTCTCTTTTGGATGCAATCCGGGAAACCAAGGTAACATCGGGAGAAGCCGGAGGTATTACGCAGGCGATCGGTGCATCTGTCGTTGAGATCAACGGACAGACGATTACTTTTCTGGATACACCGGGACATGAAGCGTTTACTGCCATGCGTATGCGCGGCGCCCAGTCTACGGATATTGCGATTCTGGTGGTTGCGGCGGATGACGGCGTCATGCCGCAGACCATTGAGGCAATTAACCACGCCAGAGCGGCAGGCATTGAGATTATTGTAGCAATCAATAAGATTGATAAAGAAAGTGCAAATGTGGAACGGGTAAAACAGGAGCTTACGGAATATGATCTGATACCTGAGGATTGGGGCGGTTCGACAGTCTTTTGTCCTGTTTCCGCTCATACCAGGGAGGGAATCAACAACCTGTTGGAAATGATCCTGCTTACGGCTGAAGTTCTGGAATTAAAGGCAAATCCTAACAGAAAGGCCAGAGGAATTGTCATAGAGGCAGAGCTTGATAAAGGCCGCGGTCCGGTGGCGACCATGCTGGTACAGAAGGGAACATTAAGGGTCGGAGATTATCTGGCGGTCGGTTCTTCCCATGGTAAGGTAAGGGCCATGAATAATTCCAAAGGGGAAAGAGTGACGGAAGCAACTCCTTCTACCCCTGTGCAGATTCTGGGACTGGATACCGTTCCGGGTGCCGGCGAAATCTTTATGGCAGTAGAAAATGAGAAAGAAGCAAGACAGATTTCTGAAACCTATATTTCCCAGGGAAGAGTTAAAATGCTGGCAGAAACAAAATCCAGAATGTCGCTGGATGATCTGTACAGTCAGATTCAGGCAGGAAATCTGAAGGAGCTGAACATTATCATCAAGGCGGATGTCCAGGGCTCGGTAGAAGCTGTAAAACAAAGCCTGATCAAGCTGTCTAACGAAGAGGTTGCCGTGAAATGTATTCATTCCGGTGTCGGAGCCATTAATGAATCGGATATCATACTGGCATCTGCATCCAACGCCATTGTTATCGGATTTAATACAAGGCCGGATGCGAGAGCAAAGGATATGGCAGATACAGAAGGCGTGGACATCCGGTTATACAGAGTCATCTATAATGCAATTGAAGATATTGAATCGGCAATGAAAGGTATGCTGGATCCGATTTTTGAAGAACAGATTATCGGCCATGCCGAAATCAGACAGACCTATAAGGCTTCCGGCGTGGGAACGATCGGCGGTTCTTATGTTCTGGACGGAAATCTGACAAGAAGCTGCAGCGTCAGACTGACCCGTGAAGGAAATCTGATCTTTGAAGGCAAGCTGGCATCCCTGAAGAGATTTAAGGATGATGTAAAAGAGGTAAAAGCAGGCTTTGAGTGCGGTATCGTTCTGGAAAATTTCAATGATATCCAGGAAGAAGACCAGCTTGAGGCATATATTATGGTAGAGGTTCCAAGGAAATAAAATGAGAAAGAACAGTGTAAAAAACAACAGGATCAACGGGCAGGTACAAAGAGAGCTTAGCCGGATTATCAGCAGGGAGATCAAGGATCCAAGAATCAATCCCCTGACGTCCGTCGTTGATGTTACCGTGACCCCGGATTTGAAATACTGCAAAGCCTATATCAGTGTTTTAGGTGACAGGGAATCCGTGGACGCCACTTTGGAAGGCTTAAACAGTGCTATGGGATTTATCAGAAGAGAGCTGGCACATTCCGTTAATCTCAGAAACACCCCGGAGATTACATTTGTCATGGACCAGTCCATTGAATATGGCGTCAATATGTCAAAAAAGATTGATGAGATTAACAAAGATATTTCAGATGAAAAGGATACGATAGCAGACGATGAGTAATCAGTTTTTGGATGAAATTGAGAGGGCGGATACAGTCGCCATTGTCGGACATATCAGACCTGATGGCGACTGTGTAGGTTCGACGCTCGGATTATATCAGTATATCCGGGCCAATTATCCCGATAAAAAGGTACAGGTTTATCTGGAAGATTTTTCAGCCGATTTTATGTTTTTAAAGGGTGCGGATCTTGTCAGGCATGAACCTGACGACAGCATCTATGATCTTTGTATCACCGTAGACTGCGGGGATGCAATGCGGCAGGGAAAATTTATCAAATATCATAACGAAGCAAAGAGAACCATGTGCGTTGATCATCATATTTCCAATCAGGGATTTGGGGATGTATGTTATGTCGATACGGACGCATGTTCTTCTGCGGAAGCTCTTTATAAGCTGATGGAGACAGACAGGCTGGATGCGTATGCTGCAGAGGCTCTCTATATGGGAATCGTGCACGATACAGGAGTTTTTAAGCATAGCAATACTACCAGGCATGCCATGACTGTTGCGGGCGAGTTAATAGAAAAAGGAGCCAGGCCGAACTATGTCATAGATGAAACCTTCTATAAGAAAACTTTTGCGCAGAACCGGCTTCTGGGCCTTGCCCTGACAAAAGCGGAGCAGTTTGCTTCGGGAAGGATCATCCACAGCCTTCTGTTGACGGAGGATTTTGAAAAAACCGGGACTACCGCAATGGATACGGACGGAATCGTGGACCAGCTTCGTATTACAGAAGGGACGGAAACAGCATTTTTCATGTATCAGACGGGACCTGAGGAATATAAGATTTCCCTGCGCTCCAACTATATTGTGGATGTCAGCGCCATCGCCTGCAGTCATGGCGGCGGCGGACATATTCGTGCGGCGGGATTTAGCATGACGGGAGCGGCAGAGGAAATTGTAAACCATATTGTGAAAGAAATAGAAGCACAGATGCCATAGAGGCAGGACAGGAAATCAGGATGTTGGACGGATTTATCAATGTATACAAGGAGCAGGGCTATACATCCTTTGATGTTGTTGCAAAACTGCGTGGAATATTAAAACAGAAAAAAATAGGTCATACCGGCACACTGGACCCTTTGGCAGAAGGTGTGCTTTTGGTTTGTCTGGGACAGGCGACAAAGCTTTCAGAGCTGTTAACGCAAAAGGATAAAGAATACGAATGTGTCATGCTGCTTGGCAAGACCAGTGATACGGAGGATATATCCGGCACCATTCTGACAGAGTCGGAAACCATTCCGGGTGAAGCGGATATAAAAACGGCAGTTGAAAGCTTTCGGGGTACTTATGATCAGATCCCGCCCATGTATTCCGCAATCAGGAAGAACGGAAAAAAACTGTATGAGCTTGCAAGGCAGGGCGTTATCATCGACCGGGAGCCAAGAAAAGTAGAAATTCATGAGATTGATGTCCGGAGTATAGAGCATGACCGGGTAACCTTTTATGTGAAATGCTCAAAGGGAACCTATATCAGAAGCCTGTGCCGGGATATCGGAGAAAAGCTTGGGTGCGGCGCGCTGATGGAAAAACTGATCCGGACCGGAGTCCGGGAATTTTCAGTTTCCGACAGCCTGACGTTAAAGGAAATTGAAGCCTTGAGAGATACGGGACGGCTGCTTCAGCATGTAATACCGTTGGATTATTTTTTGAAGGATATGCCGTCTTTTTATGTCAGGAAGGATAAAGAAAAGCTGCTAAAAAACGGCAATCTGCTGCAGCCCTCTGATTTTACGGAGGAAAGGCTTGAGACAGACCGCCTGATCCGGGTGTATACCGGCCAGGGCGTTTTTATGGCATTATACCGTTACCAGACAGAAAAAAAAGCATATGTGCCCTATAAAATGTTTCTGGGATAGTGCAGGGAGAGCAAAAAGGAATACAAAATGAAATATATAGAGGATTGCAGGGAATTACAATTGAATCATACGGCAGTGGCGTTGGGAAAATTCGACGGGATTCATCTCGGACATGCCCTGCTCTTAGAGCATGTAAAACACCTGCAGGCACAGGGGTATACCGGTGTGGTATTCACCTTTGACATGAAAGAAAATCATATTTTTGATGTCCATACCATGAAAACCATATATACAAGGCAGGAAAAAAGAGAACTCATGGAAGAAACCGGTATTGATTATATGGTTGAATATCCTTTTGATGATGCATTTGCAGCTATGCAGCCGGAGCAGTTCATACAAAAGATTCTGGTACAGTGTCTGGATGCCCGGTATATCATTGTGGGATCAGATTTCAGATTCGGCCATAACCGGATCGGGAATGTGGAAATGCTTCGTTTCTTCGGAAAAAAGTATGGATTTCATGTGATTGTAGCAGAAAAGAAGCGGTATGGAGATTTGATTATCAGCTCGACTTATATCCGCCGGTGCATTAAGGACGGTGCCGTTGATGAAGCGGCAGCTTTGATGAACCGTCCGTATTTTATGACCGGTATTGTTACAGAGGGCAGAAGGCTTGGAAGGACGATCGGAGTGCCGACGGCGAATCTTCTGCCGGAAAAGGGAAAGCTGTATCCTTCTTATGGAGTATATGCATCCCGGATTCTGTTACCGGATCAACGGGTATTATATGGCATTACAAATATCGGAGATAATCCGACAGTCGATATCCATAATCCGAGTACGATTGAAACCTGTATTTTAGATTTTACAGGAGACTTATACGGAAAAGAAATCCGTATTGCGTTGTTGGAAAAGCTTCGTGAGGAAAAGAAATTTGATTCCCTGGATGCTTTAAAGGTGCAGATTCACGCAGATATATCATTTGTAAGGAAAAAATACTTGATATACAAAGTTTGAGAAATGCCTTATATGCGCTACTTTGAGCAGTTTTCTAAATATGATTGTTGCAATTATGTTGTAAATTGAATATTTTGGTATGAGAAAAGACTATCAGCGGTTGCCGGTAGTCTTTTTTGTATTGATTCATATCCTCACAGAATGAAATCTCTAACAGAATGCATTGTTAGAAATGTGTAGGAATAGAATGATTATATTGTTTTGGTACATGAAATT
Organism: uncultured Coprococcus sp.; assembly: GCA_947632705.1. GTDB lineage: Bacteria > Bacillota > Clostridia > Lachnospirales > Lachnospiraceae > Coprococcus. The sequence continues at coordinate 23,810 of CANRQE010000032.1, forward strand.
TTTTTCTTAATTCGTCTTCATTCTCGCCTTTTTTTGATAAATTTATAATCATATCATTCATGTAAAGCCATTCATTGTAATGACGAGTTTCGCTATATTCTACATAAGCAGTGTTTAATATAGTGCCGCATTCTCTTATTGGGTTGTTTCTTAACAGTGTATCAATTTGTTTTTTGTCGGTTATTTCATGTTCAATGCCAGATGCAGTTTTGTATTTTATAGAAGAAGTACTGTAATTTACTGCATATTCATGAATTGAATCTAATAAATCAAGAAATAAATCAGCATTTTTCATATCCTCATTGGAATGATTATTGTGATTATCAAATACAAGTACATCTATTAAACCTTTTATTTTATCTTCATAGTTGGATATTCTTTCAACAGTATCATAAGACAATCCCAAATAATCAGAAGCGGAACGAGCATCCTTTTGGAAAACATCTTGTTCCGTTAAAAAATAATCTATATCACAATCGAGCAATGAGCAAATACGGAGCAATTTATCAAAAGTTGGAACCCTTTTAAGCGATGGAGAAAACCATTGATTGATCGATGAAGTACATAAACCGCATGGATCGTCAGAGAATTTGTTGTTAAAGTCCTTTTCAAACTGTCCTCTGCGTTTTTTTTGCTTAATAGACGAATAGCGGCTATCAAGAAGTTTTTGAAACTTATCAGAAAAATTTTCAGTAAAGTAATTTGGGTTATATTCCATGTTGCACCTCCATAAAGTTACAAAATGTAACTTTTTACAAAAAATATATTTTTAAAAATTGTAACACAAATTATATACTTTGACAAGAAAATATGCAAAAATATGAATGAACACGAAAAACAAGACGAGTAAGCGCGGAAAGTCCAAAACAAGAAAGTGAGGTAAAAAATGAATAAACCAAGTTACACAAACAAAGCCATAAAACTGGTAACATTTCCTATGGCGATGGAAAGATATAAATTAGGCAGAAATTCATTGATGCAGTTAGCAGAAAGTGAAAATGCAGTCAGACGGTTTGGGCGGTCAGTACGAATTGATATTGAGGTGGTGGAAATATGAAATCTGAAATTGCGATTGACTTTCATAATTGTTTTTCTTACAAAATCTCCTGTATCAATAATGTTGCGGATAAAAATAATGTCTTATCTGAGATGCAAGAAACTTTTCAAGAGGCAGTTAGGAACAAGCCAAGCATCCGGAATGAATTGTCGGAAATTTACCAGGATTTGAAATTAAGATGTGAGGAGGTGTTGACTTGAATGAAATTTAATGATGTTATTGAAGCCTTGAAAACCACATTTAGCCGCCGATCTGGAGCCGCAGAGCCTCCGGGGAAAAATGTGTAGGTTTGTCAAACATTTGTTACACTGACGATGAATAATCCATTAATACCTGCTTTGGAGTTTTCCAGCCAAGAG
>CANRQE010000033.1 GCA_947632705.1 uncultured Coprococcus sp.
AGGAGGAAGAAATAATGTCAAAAGGGCGTTTTGGTATTCACGGTGGACAGTATATTCCGGAGACACTGATGAATGCAATGTTAGAGCTTGAGGAGGCATATAAAAAATATAAAGATGATCCTGAGTTTAACCGGGAGCTTACGGAATTGTTAAACGAGTATGCGGGAAGACCAAGCAGATTGTATTATGCGGAGCGTATGACAAAGGATTTAGGCGGTGCAAAAATCTATCTGAAAAGAGAGGATCTGAATCATACAGGCTCTCATAAGATCAACAATGTAATCGGACAGATGCTGCTTGCAAAACGAATGGGAAAAACCAGAGTGATCGCTGAAACCGGGGCAGGACAGCATGGTGTTGCAACGGCAACCGTTGCGGCCATGATGGGAATGGAATGTGAAATTTACATGGGAAAGGAAGACACCATCAGACAGGCGTTGAATGTATATCGTATGCGTCTGTTGGGGGCAAAGGTGCATCCGGTAGAAACCGGTACTGCAACTCTGAAGGATGCGGTTTCGGAAACTTTCCGGGAATGGACCTCGCGGATTGAGGATACACATTATGTGCTTGGTTCTGTTATGGGGCCTTATCCGTTTCCTGAGATTGTCCGGGATTTCCAGTCGGTCATCAGCAGAGAGATAAAAGCCCAGATGTTAGAGAAGGAAGGACGGCTTCCGGACGTGGTTATGGCGTGCGTAGGGGGCGGCTCCAATGCCATGGGTGCCTTTTATCATTTTATTCCGGATGAGAGTGTCAGACTGATCGGCTGTGAGGCGGCAGGAAGAGGCATTGATACTTTTGAAACAGCGGCAACAATCAATACCGGAAAGCTGGGCATCTTCCATGGAATGAAATCCTATTTTTGTCAGGATGAATTCGGACAGATTGCTCCGGTATATTCAATCTCAGCCGGCTTGGATTATCCGGGTATCGGACCGGAGCATGCATATCTGCATGATATCGGACGTGCACAGTATGTGGCAGTGACAGATGACGAAGCGGTGGAGGCCTTTGAATATCTTTCGAGGATTGAGGGCATTATTCCGGCTATCGAAAGTGCCCATGCGGTGGCATATGCCATGAAGCTTGCGCCGACGATGGGGAAGGATCAGATTATGGTTATCAATGTTTCAGGCAGAGGCGATAAGGATTGTGCTGCGATCGCAAGATACAGAGGGGAGGATCTTCATGAGTAATATAGCAAAAGCATTTGAGAACGGAAAAGCGTTTATTCCTTTTATTACCTGTGGCGATCCGTCGCTTGAGGTAACGGAAGAAATCGTATACGCCATGGCAGAAGCAGGCGCTGATCTGATCGAGCTCGGAATACCGTTTTCGGACCCGACGGCGGAGGGGCCGGTCATTCAGGAGGCCAATATCAGGGCGTTGGCAGGCGGCGTTACAACAGACCGGATTTTTGATCTGGTACGGAGAATCAGAAAAAGGGTCTGTGTTCCTATGGTGTTTATGACCTATGCCAATGTAGTATTTTCCTATGGTGCGGACAGATTCTTAAGGATCAGCAGGGAAATTGGTATGGATGGTCTGATTCTTCCGGATATTCCATATGAGGAAAAGGGGGAGTTTGACGATATCTGCAAGGCCTATGATCTGGACCTGATCTCTTTGATCGCACCTACCTCGCATGACAGGATCAGTAAGATTGCCGCTGACGCAAACGGATTTGTCTACTGCGTATCTTCTCTTGGCGTAACGGGTACCAGGACCAGTATTACGACGGATATTGGGGCTATGGTTGCCCTGGTAAAGAAAGCAAAGGATATTCCCTGCGCCGTCGGATTTGGAATTTCCAATCCGGAACAGGCAAAGCAGATGGCAGCTTCTGCGGACGGAGTGATTGTCGGATCGGCAATTGTGAAGCTGTGTGCAAAGTATGGAAAGAACTGCGTACCTTACATAAAGGACTATGTAAAAAGCATGAAGGACGCAATCCGGTAATCTGTGTTTTGTATGATATATTTCAGGATAAAAAGAAACGAAATTATATGCGATTTTCCTAAAAAATCAGCTTTTTTGAATTGCAATCTTATCGCAAATAGTTTACCATAGTAGAAGATATTCTTTGTGATAGTGGATTTATATGCGATTTTGCAGATAATATTGATCAACAGGGAAATGGAGTATAATATGAGTTTCTTTTTTTCGGCTTTAAAAAGACAGAAATATGAAGATATCTCACAATTTGATAATAGAATTTCCAACATGCTTCCGATTGTAGCGGGGTATGCTTTCTTTGACCTGAGAAACTATGATCCTGAATCAGGAGAATTCAGCATATATATAGAATGGGATGAAGAATTGAACAGGCAGCTTGCATATCCGCTGCCTTCCGGGGGCTATTTTATTAAGGCGACAGGCAGGCAGGCCTGTATGTTTCATGATATGGGTCATGGAATTCCGGTTTATATGAAGCCGGTAGCAAGAAACGGAAAGATTTATTCCTATAAACAGTATCTGCTGATAGACGGAAGACCATTCAGTGTAGAGTTCAGCGGTGCAAATTTGCTGCCGATAGAAGACCGGTTTGAGGAACTGGGGTGCAAAGCAGCATTAACCGGGGCCGGCGGCGCACACATCAGACAAGGAAGCGGCAGCCGGAGGTGGACAGGCAGTGGATTTTATTTTACAGGCAGTCAGTCTGCCGGCAGCAGTCGCAGCTTTCAGAGGCTTTTGTCTTCCGGCAGCGGCCGGGGCTTTGCTGCGAGTGGTGTTATGACCAGCGCTCATCAATGGGAATATGAGTTTGAATATATGTGGCAGGCATATATTGGCAGCCGGAGATATAGCTTGGGGAGCAGCCGGATGTTCCGGCTTTTTGGCAGCGGAGCATATGAATTAAGTGGCAGCAATCGCTATTTTCTGCCGGGCAGTCAGCGCAATCTGCTGCAAATGCCGGGCAGTCATAAAGGTTTTTCTGAAAACAGAGAGGATGCAGATAAAGACTGCGAGGGATTATTTACACCGGCACACTGGTCCTATTTTCCGCCGGAGTGGCAGCTGATCCAGAAGGCGAAGAGACCAAAGGAAAATAAAGGCGGAAATGAACGCTTCGGATATGGTCTGGATCTGATCTGAGATTGGGGACATGCATGATCGACGGATTTCAGTCAATATGGTCGAAACCGTATTGTATTAATAGCGGGGCAAATGAATATTTTATGCAGGATTATGAGATCCTGACCATGATGCTTTCTGCTCTAATGTGGAGAAGGCATAATGGGGGAATGAAGCTGTTTGCAGACGCCGCTGCGGCGGAATATATAGAGAAGCTCGGAATTGCCCACATCTGGAATCTTGGTATGGAAGAAATCCGGGTATCCGACCGTATACCTGTTCAGGTCTTCTGGGCGGCCGGGAAGCTATATGCACTGAGACAGATGCAGATGCCTGCAGTTATGGTCGATTTGGATCTGATTATCTGGCAGGATATACAGAATGTATTATCCGGTACGGATATCTGCTGTATTCACAGAGAAGGATTGTTCCCGGACGTTTATCCCCCGAAGGAATTTTTTCATATGCAGCAGGATTATCAGTTTGATCCGGCCTGGGACTGGAATGCGTTTCCGGTTAATACCTGTATGCTATATCTTGCGGATGCGGGATTCCGGGATTATTATACCGGATGCGCCATAGAATTTATGGAGCATTGCAGGGAGACGCGGGAAAATCTGTGCCATATGGTGTTTGCGGAACAGAGGCTGATTGCCATGTGCGCCGGCCGGATGGGCAGACAGATTTCTTCTTTTTTTCCGGGTTCAACGGATATCGGCAGACAGGATATTTTTACACATCTTTGGGGTTATAAAAATATTTTAAGATTTAATTATGAGGACCGGGTGGCGTTTAACCGGAAGATTTGTACCAGGATCCGGGCGGATTTTCCGGAAGAGACGGATACGCTTATGCGGCTGCATATTGCCGGATGGCCGGATAGTTAAGATTAGTTTACTTTATTTTGAAAGGACTGTTTGATAATATGATGTTTAACAATGAAGTCATGAGAACATATGGGATTAAGTGGAGAAGGATCAATGATTCTGTTGTTGGAATGATGGCATTTCATAAAGGAGCGGATTCAGCACTTGAAATAGAACAGGATTGTTATTTTTATTTTTATCTGAATCAGGAAAAAACGGAATTTTATATGGGATTTGCGACAAAACGGATGTATGATCAGGGTGTCTATAATGTGTTTCAGGGACCTGGTATGAATGAAATCGTCATCAGAAATCCTAAGCTTTCCGGGCTCCTCAGTCAACCGAGTTTTTATAGAACACTATATTCAAAATATATGGGGATATACAGCAGTTTCTATAAGGGGTACCGTGAAGGGGATATTTATGCAGGGATTATTTCAGTAGAGGGGAGACATTATCATTATTTGTCCAGCGAGAAGCTGGCAGGGGGATATGACTACTATATCGAAGAAATCAAACAGCCATGTAAGCCGTATATGCCGCTTGCAGATTCGCGTATACAGATACAGCGCTTTAGTTTTACGAATCAGTTTATGGCGTCTCTTTCTGCATAATAGAAAGAATTTATGAGGTTACTTAAGAAAATACCAAAAGAAATATACATTTATATATTGTGGGGGATTCTGGTTGGGTTTGTCAATATAGGTTCCGCATGGATTTTCATGTATAAGCTTGAAATCAATGAGATCGGCGCAAACATGTTATCCTGGATTTTATATAATTATGTATCGTTTGTAACCAACAGAAAGACAGTATTTCATACCCATACCAAAAATATGAAGGAATATGTGATCCAGCTGTTTCAGTTTTATGTCAGCAGGGTGCTGACTCTTGGTATTGAGCTCCTGATTGTTTTCCTTTTGGTTACCGTTCTTGGCTGGTATGCGATGGGAGTTAAAATATTTACTTCCATCCTGGTTATTTTTCTGAATTATTTTATCAGTAAAAGATTTATATTTTAACAGTATGACGACCGCCTATGCAAATGGCAGAATATATGACGGGGACTTAGCAGGCTGCGCGGGCCTGATGACTCTGGAGTATTTTGTTGTATGGGCGGTCGTGCATATTATGGGAAATATTCCGGAAAGACGTGCCGCCTGCAGAGATGGACAAGCCGGCAGTATTTGCAGGCGGCATGTCTGCAGGTACGCATTTTTTTAGACAATGTGTCGGATAAGTACAAATTTTATTAGGAATTCCCAATTTTTACAAATTTTTTAGGAAAAAACATGCAAACAATTCTTTCCAAACTGTGACAATATGAGTTATAATAGGAACACTGAATAGGTGTAGTCTGCATATTTGCGGGACAAGCTTTATGAAAAATAATTTCTATTCCGGAATGGATGTACGATGGAAGAAGGAAATAGCTTCCGGATAAAATAATTTTCTAAGGAGATTTTAAAATGAAAAGAAGAGTTGTGATTACGGGAATGGGAGCGATCACTCCGATTGGACTTAGTGTGAAGGAGTACTGGGAAGGTCTGAAGGAGGGAAGACACGGATTCGGGCCGATTACCCAGTTTGATGCGGAAGGATATAAATGTAAAGTAGTCGGTGAGGTAAAGAATTTTGATGCAAAGAATTATATCGATCCGAAATCGGCCAGAAGGATGGCAAGGTTTACCCAGTTTGCCATGGCGGCTGCCAAGGAGGCAATAGAAGATTCCGGTCTTGATATGTCTGTGGAAGATCCGTATAGGGCAGGTACCTGTATCGGTTCCGGCGTTGGAAGCCTGCAGGAGATAGAGGGTGCATATGATAAGATTATTACAAAGGGGCCTTTGAGAGTCAGCCCGTTTGTTGTCCCGATGATGATCAGCAATATTGCGGCAGGAAACATTGCAATCCGGTATGGATTAAAAGGAAAAAGTATAGATGTTGTAACAGCCTGTGCATCGGGTACGAACAGTATCGGTGAAGCATTCAGAACTATACAGTATGGAGATGCCGATGTTATGGTGGCAGGCGGTACAGAGGCAGCGATTACCCCGATCGGGATTTCTACCTTTGATTCCCTGACGGCCCTGACATCTTCCACTGATCCGGACAGGTGCTCAATTCCTTTTGATAAGGAAAGAAGCGGATTTGTTCTGGGAGAAGGAGCCGGCGTTGTAATCTTAGAGGAATTAGAGCATGCAAAGAAGAGAGGAGCAAAGATATACGCAGAGCTTTGCGGATACGGATGCTCCAGTGACGCATATCATATTACGGCACCGGAGGAATCCGGTGAAGGACCGGCAACTGCCATGTTAAATGCAGTCAGAGATGCAGGAGTAAAGCCGGAGGATGTACAGTACATTAATGCACATGGAACCAGTACGCATCTGAATGATCTGGTTGAAACGCGGGCAATCAAAAGGGCATTCGGGGAACATGCGAAGGATATCAAGATTAATTCGACCAAATCCATGACGGGTCATCTGCTCGGAGCGGCAGGAGCGATTGAGTGTATAGCCTGCGTTAAAACGATAGAGGAGGGCTATATCCATAGAACCCGCGGATTGGTTGAAAGCGAAGAGGAGCTGGATCTGGATTATTGTAAGGAGCCATGCGAGAGGAATGTGGATTGTGCCATCAGCAATTCTCTCGGATTCGGCGGACATAATGCATGTATTCTTTTGCAGAGTTATAAGGAGCGGTAGGAAATGTTATTTATAAAGAAAAGAGATGCTGAGAAAGCAGCGCTTGAGAAAGCGGCAGAGAAAAAAGCACTCGGGGATGATCAGAAGCCGGTTATTATCAACTGCCCGAAATGCGGAAGAGACTTAGACAGACAAAGAGTCGTCAAAGCAAAATATATCTGCTATGAATGCGGAGCTTATTTTCGGGTAAGTGCAAAGAACAGAATCAAGATGGTAACGGACAGCAAAACCTTTGAACCATGGTTTGAAGATATGCCGACTTCAAATCCGCTGAAAACGGAAGGCTATGAGGAGAAGATTGAAGCCGCCAGAGAGAAAACCGGGTTGAAGGAAGCAATTACCATTGGTAAGGCGTTGATTTGCGGAGAGCCGGCAGTTGTCGGCGTCTGTGATGCCAGATTTCTGATGAGCAGCATGGGATATGTTGTGGGAGAAAAAATTGCAAAGGCAGTAGAGAGGGCTACCGACGAGCGCCTGCCTGTATTTATATTCTGCTGTTCCGGCGGGGCCAGAATGCAGGAGGGGATTGTGTCTTTGATGCAGATGGCGAAGACGTCGGCAGCAATTAAGAAACATTCGGAAGCAGGATTACTATATGTGCCAATCCTAACGGATCCGACTACCGGCGGTGTGACGGCAAGCTTTGCCATGCTCGGAGACATCATCTTAGGTGAGCCGGGAGCATTGATCGGTTTTGCCGGTCCCAGAGTTATTAAACAGACGATCGGTCAGGAATTGCCGGATGGTTTTCAGAGAGCGGAATTTCTGGTAGAGCATGGAATTATTGACGGGATTGTTACGAGAGATAAGCTGAAGGAAAGTATGTATAAGCTGATCGTTACGCATAAGCCGCTGAAGGGATATACGAATTTTAGTCAGGAGACGGAAGAAAAGTTTGATATCAGTGAAGTTTTAAAGGAACGTCTGACAGAGGATGTTGTAAAAACTCCATGGGAAAAGTTGAAGGGTGCAAGGCAGATGGGCAGACCTTCTGCACTGGACTATGTTAAATATATTTGTGAGGATTTTGAGGAAACGCACGGTGACCGGACGATGAATGATGACCGGGCCATTGTCGGCGGAATCGGCCATATTGACGGGCAGCCGGTTACTGTGATTGCACAGGTAAAGGGTGCTAACAGCACAGAGTGTCTGGAGCGGAATTTTGGCATGCCGCTGCCGGATGGGTACAGAAAAGCGCTTCGTCTGATGAAACAGGCAGAGAAATTCAATCGTCCGATCATTACATTTGTGAATACCCCGGGAGCATTCTGCGGATTAGAGGCAGAAGAGCGGGGTATGGGCGAGGCAATTGCCAGAAACCTGTATGAAATGTCTGCGTTAAAGGTACCGGTTTTGTCCATTCTGATTGGGGAAGGAGGAAGCGGCGGAGCACTTGCACTTGCGGTAGGCAATGAAGTATGGATGATGGAAAATGCAACCTATTCGATTCTTTCACCGGAAGGATATGCTTCCATTCTTTGGAAGGACAGCAGCAGAGCGGAAGAAGCAGCGTCGGTAATGAAGATTACCGCACAGGATCTGGCGGAGCTTGGGATTATTGAGAAGATTATTCCGGAATATGGAGAGGCAGATAAGGATTCTGTTCCATATATCGGAAAGTTCCTGAAGATGAATATTAAAGAATTTCTGGCAAAGTTTAATGATATGACGCCGGAAGAGATAGCAGAAAACAGATATCAACGGTTTCGGAATATGTAAGGCTGCAGATGCGGAAACAAATCAATGCCCTTTTGTTGAGTAAAAATTGACAAAAGGGCATTTTTATTTGACAAAACAAACCGAAGAATGGGAAAAAATGTCATTTCACAAAAGAGGTTGCTATTAAAAAATTGCGTGCTTACAATCAAATTATAAAGACACGAATGGAGACGTCAATGCTTGAAATAATTGTTTGTGATAATGAGCAGGTGGAATTAAATCATACAGTAAACATTCTTCACAGTATATTCAGGGAAATTCATATATGCTATCACCTGAATGTATTTCATTCTGCAGTCGATGTGCTGGAAGCTGTTATTCCGGCAGATATTGCAGTTCTGGATATTCCCATGCACGGATTTAAAGGAATTGATTTAGGAAAAGCGCTTAAGAATCAATTTCCGGATATAAAACTGATATATCTGACAAATTATATTCAATACTGCATACAGGCAGTCAATGAAACACATCCTTTTTCCTATCTTCATAAACCGGTAGAAAAAGAAATACTGAAAAACCAGATCATAAATCTGATAAAGGAGATTGATCGGACGGATGAGATGTATCATAGGATATTTTATAAGGTTCAGAATGAACAGGGAAATGAAATAGAAGGTTTAAAACTGAATCTGAAACAGATCCTTTACTTTGAATCAGTCAAAAGAGAAAGAAGAATCATGATCGTAATGGCAGATCGTATTTATAAATTTCCTTACATTATGGAAGAGCTGGCCAGAGAATTAAAAGGGTACGGATTTATTGTCAATTGCAGAGGACAGTTAGTAAATCTCGCACATATTGTCAGGGTGAAAAATTATAGGATTTATCTGGATACAGGATCTGTTCTTTCCCTGTCCCAGAAAAGAGTGACGGAATTTAAGACAGAATTAAATGATTTTTACACGAAGACATCAGGCGGGAGGATACAGGGAATTATATTATAAAACCTGTACCTGGGGCAGAAAAACCTGTATTTGGTGTGTGAACTATTGAAAAATATTTTAAAAGAGTATCATACTAAAACCGCAACATATAGGGGTCGTTTCAAAATGGAGGCATATATATGGCTGTGGAGTTAAGAACAGGTAATTGCTGGTATCCAATGGGAGGCAGGGGACTTTTGCATGCATTCTTTTCTACAATAGCATATCATCTTGAAGATGGGAATCGGGGAAGTAAGTATCCATCTATTATGAAAGAATTATATCAGGGTGAGCTGTGCTGGGATAACGTAGAACATGCATTATGCGAATTGAGAGATATTCAGAATGAAATGAAACGGTACAACGCAGAGCAGATTATATGGGACATAAATGATCTATCAAAACGTCCGCCCTGGAATATTCATAACGAAGGAGGCATATTGACCTTAAGTGATGACTTTATATTAATAAGTGGTGTCAGTCTGTTTGATGTTTTTCAAAATGCACTTGTGAAAGCAAAGGAGTTAAAGACGTCGGTCAGAATCGTAACTCTATGACTTGCAGTGTTCAGAATATGTTGAACAGAAAATTATATTGCCTATTTCATTCTTTCAGATTATTTGTTATAATGGTGCTGCAGAAAATGGACAAATAGAATCAAAATGATGATAAACATAGTACATAAAGGAGTACCATATGGCAGTAAGAATTATAGCAACAGGGAGCTTCCTTCCTGAAAAAAATGTATCGAACGATGAATTGGCGCAATATGTAGACACATCAGATGAATGGATTTCCAGCCGCACCGGTATCCGGAACAGAAGGATTGCAATTACGGAAACGACGACCGGCATGGCAGTTCAATCGGCCCGGCGCGCACTTGAAATGGCAGACAGGAGTCCGCTGGATGTGGATCTGATTATTGTTGCCACGGTTACGCCGGATTATGGAACGCCAAGCGCAGCATGTCAGGTACAGGCAGAGCTTGGCGCGGATCATGCGATTGCATTTGATATCAATGCGGCGTGTTCCGGATTTGTATTTGCACTGAATGTTGCCAGAATGTATATTGAGACAGGATACAGTACAAATGCACTCATAATCGGTTCGGAAACGTTGTCAAAGATTCTGGATTGGAACAGGCGCGATACCTGTGTTTTATTTGGTGACGGAGCCGGTGCGGCATTCCTGGAGAAATCAGACCGGGGTATCATAAGTGTAGTTCAGGGGTCTATCGGAAAAAAGGGCATGGTGCTGAACTTTATTAACAGGAAAACCAATAATTTGTTTGTAAACGAGCCGGTTGAGACCGACTATCTGCATATGGACGGTCAGGAGGTTTACAAATTTGCCGTGAGGCAGTGTCCGAAATGCCTGATAGAGGCAATGGAACAAGCGCAGTTGACGGTAGAAGACATAGATTATTTTGTGTTACATCAGGCAAATGTGAGAATTATTGAATCTGTTGCAAAACGCCTGAAGGCGCCGATAGAAAAATTTCCGATGAGTCTGGGATATACCGGAAATATGAGCGCTGCAAGCGTGCCGGTTATGTTGGATCAGCTTGTCAGAGAAGGCAGTCTGAAAAGAGGAGATAAGATTGCAATATCCGCCTTCGGCGCCGGGCTTACATATGGTGCAGCCGTTCTGGAATGGTAGGAGAAGATTCTCCTACCTTTCAGAAAGCGCAATGTATTCCTTTTGTTCCGATATGCTTGTATATGCAGGACGCATAATTTTATATTTATTGATCAGCTCTTCCATACGGTGTGCACTCCAGCCGACAACGCGGGCGATTGCAAAAAGCGGTGTGAACATTTCATGCGGAAGCTTCAGCATTTTATATAACAGCCCGCTGTAAAAATCAATGTTCATGCTGACTCCCTTATAAATCTTACGCTCCTGCGCAATCACTTTCGGAGCAATCGTCTCAATCAATTCATAAAGGGCAAATTCTTCTTCCATATTTTTCTCAGTTGCAAGAGCTTTTACATATTTTTTGAATAATAAGGCTCTGGGATCGGAAACGGAGTAGATTGGATGTCCCATTCCATATATGATGCCTGACCGGTCAAAGGCGTCTCCGTTCAGAATTTTTCTTAAATATTCACTGATTTCCTCTTCATCCGTAATATCTTTCACGTTGTCCCGGATATTCCGGATCATTTCTATAACCATAAAATCACCGCCGCCGTTTAACGGGCCCTTCAGGGAGCACAGGGCGGCAGCAGTCGTTGCATAAGTATCGGACCCTGACGAGGTAACCACTCTGGCCGTAAAGGTGGAGTTGCTTCCGCCGCCATGTTCCATATGCAGCACCAGTGCAAGGTCCAATACTCTGGCCTCAAGCTGGGTATATTTCCGGTCGGAGCGGAGTGTGCCGAGGATGTTTTCGGCAAATGAGAGATTAGGGTCCGGGATATGAATGTAACAGCTTTTGCCCAGTGTATAATGGCGGTATCCCTGATAAGAATAAACCGCAAGACAAGGGAAGGTACTGATCAGCATAATACATTGCTGCAATACGTTATCCAGAGAATTGTCTGCTTCCGATTTATCATAAGAGCCTAACGCCAGTACGCATTTGGTCATGTTAGAGATGATATCCTTCGTTGGATTTTTCATAATAACATCCTGAATGAAATGGTGCGGCAGATTAACACTGATATTCAGTACCTGCTTGAATTTCTCCAGCTCATTCTTGTCAGGCAAAACGCCAAATAGAAGGAGATAGGCACATTCTTCATATCCAAAGCGGCCTTCTGTCAGAAAGCCTTTGATCAGATCATGAATGTCATATCCTCTGTAATACAATTCTCCCGGACAGGGAATTCGTTTGCCGTCTACCATATCAAAAGCTTTGCTTAAAGAAACTTTTGTAATTCCGACGTTAATTCCTACGCCATTTATATCCCTGAGACTTCTTTTTACACCGTATTTTTCATATAAATCAGTATCTATCATATCATTGTCAATGCACAGGTTCAGACGATCCTTCGTAAAATGACCAATATTGTTAATTGACATGTTTTATTCCTCCTTTGAACAAAATCCTGTATTTGATTATCGCATTTTTTTTTCTATTATGCAATGAATAACTTTCTTTACATTTGCGAGGTTATAAGATAGACTTTTATATAAGAAACAAAGGAAGCATTAAATTTTAAGATCAATATATATAATAGCAGCAAAATGAAGGAGCAGGATATGGCAATCAATCAGAATATTCAGACAAATGAACATAAGAGAGTACAGGCAAATGCAAAGAAGCCGACAGTTACGAAAGCAACCGTTACAAAAAGCAATGCGCAAAAGCAAGGAACGGGAAATAAGCCGAATGCAGGAACAAAGCCGGGGACGGGAAATAAGCCGAATGCGGGAACAAAGCCGGGGACGGGAAGTAAGCCAAATGCGGGAACAAAACCGGGGACAGGAAATAAGCCAAATGCGGCCGGAAACAGAAGTGTTACAGGAAAATCCGGTGTGAAAAAACCGGCAAAGAGTCTGTTGGATAGCAAAAAAAATGACAAAAGAAATACAGACCGTAATCGGAGAAAGAAAAGACGCATGTCCGGTTCCGGAAAAAGTCTCATTGCTGCCTTATTATTTGGGATTATTATGGCGCTTATTATAACCTGTATTATGCGGGGCAGTATGTTATCGACCACACAGATTGCAGGGGAATATTACCTTGATACCAATTTTGACATTTATAATTTTGTAGAGCCTAAAAATGAAAAGGCGGTTCTGATATTTGATAATTCCTCTTTCCAGCCGGACGGTATAGGAGATTATGAAATTGAGTATACGGTGCAGTGCGGAAAATTAAAAACGGATAAAAAGATCACAATTCACGTGGCAGATGCGGATACGCCACTAATCAGCGGACCGGACCAGTTAACGGTACTTTTGGGAGAAGAGATTCATTGGGCAGATTTCTATCAGGTAACGGATTCACAGCCGGGACTTGCAGAAAGTCTTACGGCAAGTCCGGAAATTGATACAGGCAGGACAGGAACGCAGACAACGACACTGAAGGTTGTGGACTGGTATAATAATTCTTCCACAAAAGATATACAGGTACTTGTACAGGATCTTCAGGGAAAATATTACTATGCGGCAAAGGCTGCAAGACAGTATAAGCTTGATATGGGGATTTCAACGAATGCATCCGTACTGTTTGTGTACCCGAAGGATCATGAGACATACGTTTTAGCAGACAGCGATATCGTCTATACTGTTGCAGAGGATGGAAGCTGCAGCACATATGAATATGATGCGGAGAATGATTCGGAAGTGTCAGCCTTTTCAGAATTGGTAACAACAATAAAAGAAAACGGTGAAGAGGTAAATATATTATCTGTTTCTGATTTTAAATAGAGTAATGTATCTGTATTGGCTGATTAAAAAATATTATGTTGTAGTTACATATTATATTCTTTATAATAATATTGATAGGTTTTTGTTTTTTACGATAGGGGGATAAAGTATGATTTGTCCGGGGTGCGGAAGTGAGATACAGGACGACAGCGCAATGTGTATGCATTGCGGTTATGTATTTGACCGGGAACGTGCGGATGCGGCATATGCCAGGGAAAAAGAGGAATATGACCGCAAGATGGAAGAATATAACCGGCAGATGCAGATCTATCGTCAGCAAATGGAGGAATATAACCGGCAGCAGCAGATGATACAGGACCGGCAGGTACAACAGACGGACGGACAGATGCAAAAGCCGGATCAGCAGATGCAGTGGCAGGACTGGCAGGCGCCGCAGATGTACCGTCCGGGAACCAATGCCGGAGGATATCAGACCGGAGACACGCCGGCGTACAATTCCGGCGTACAAAAAGATAAGAAAAAACAGAATACGGGCCTGATTGTTATGATTTTTGCCACCATAGCTGTTGTTCTTATCATCATTCTGGTTCTTGCGGTATTCCTGTCCGGCAGAAGAAGCGGAGAAGGGACGGATGCTTCAGGAACGGGAACGGAACAGACAGCTGACGGTTCAACGGAGGAAAACGGCAGAGAGCCGTCTACAGGCGGAAATCAGACCGGTGCGGGTAATGCAGATTATACTGTTATGGTATATATGATAGGGTCCAATCTGGAAAGCGGAGATTTCTATGATAATTTCGGATATTATGCCGGTGACGGAGGATATGCCACCATGAACCTGAATCAGATGGCAGAGGCAGATATCGGCGATAATGTAAATGTTATTTTACAGACCGGCGGTACGGATTACTGGGATAATGATTATGGCATGGAAGAGAATAAGGTTCAGAGATTCGAACTGAAGGATCATACCTATCAGGAGGTGGATGATCTGGGAGATTTCTGTATGTGCCATGAGGATGTATTGGAGGATTTCCTGATATGGGGCAGGGACAATTATCCTGCGGATAAATATATTATGATTTTTTGGGATCATGGCTGCGGATATACGACAGCGTCCTTCGGCTATGATACAAATGCAGATGAGGATGACACTATACAGATTGACGCCATTTCCCTGGCAATGAAAAACAGCGGCATCCATTTTGATCTGACGGTTTTTAATGCCTGCCTGATGGGAAGTGTTGAACTGGCGCATGCACTCAGTCCCTATTCGGACTATATGATTGCATCAGAGGAATCCATTTATACCTTTGGCTATTACTATACTGACTGGATGACAGAATTATCGGCAAACCCGGATATTTCTATCATTGACCTGTCAAAGCTCATTATTGATGATTTTGAAAAGCAATACAACACATATAACGACTGGTATAACACCTACTACGGGAACAGTTATGTAACGGATTACTATACCTATCAGCTGGCACTGATTGATACCTCCGAGGCAGGGGATGTCGTGGAAAATCTGGGAGAAATGTTCCGGAATGCAGATACGACCCTGTACAGCAAAGAATTGACAAGATTTCTTGAGGCGAGGGATAACTGCGGAGATTTCAGTGGCACAAGTACGGCGGATATTATTGAGTTTTGTACCAATTACGGAATCGAGGGCAGCGAGGATGTCATTGAGGAAGTAAAGGATTGTGTCATTTATATGAAATCGGATATTCCATATGCGAACGGGTTGTCCTTTTACTGTCCGGAAGGTTCTGAGGAAGGATGCTATTATTATTCCTATGACGGAAGAGTGAACCTGAATGCGATTTCTTATAATGCGGAGTGTATTCATTTCTATGACGATGTCTTAAGCGCATATGCAGGATATGCGTGCAGTGATGAAATAGAGGATCTGGGGATGAGCTCTTATTACAATGCAGAGCTGGTTTCCGCATATGACGATACTTATGTGGATTATGCAAGCGGAACAGATTTTAATCTTGATTATACATATCAGGATGGCAGGTATGTTCTGGATTTGGGCTCTGATTTTCAATATGTTTCTTTTCTGGAGCAGAGAGTCGGCTATGATTATCAGGAAAATACAGCGATCGTTTTGGGGAGCGATTTCAATATTGTAGAGTGGAATGAGGACGGAAAAGTAGATGTTACATTTCCGGATGAATGGTTATGCGTTGACGGACAGATTGTATGTTATGTTGTGACAGACCATGTGACAGGACAGGACGGATCAGTGTCCATGTCAGGTATCATACCGTTTTTCTTTGAAGGGGATTATAGCCGTTTATATGGTATGGTGATCCAGTGGGACAGCAAGACGGGTATCAACGTAAGGGGTTATACGGAAATAGATGCAGCCAGCCTGTCCTTCGTGGACGGTTATATGTACCAGATGTACGAAGGAATGAAGATAGAATTTTGTTATGGCGTGGTGGAACATGAGGGCAATCAGTTAAAGGAAGAAACCACAACCTTTACCGTATTAGGCGATGTACATGTGTATGATGGATATGGTTTTTCCATTGAATACAGAGATATTCATGAGTTTAGGGAAATGTTAGGCAGTTATAAGGATACGGCGAAGGGATATTCTTACATGAAGATTTTTGATGTATTCGGCAATGAATATGCGACAGAATTGGTACCGGAGGAACAATAATTTTATATGTATAAAAAAGGAGGAAGACAATGATTTATAAGTGTCCAGATTGTGGGGGCCCGGTCATGTACGATCCGGAATCCAATCAGATGAAATGCACGCAGTGTGGAAATATTGTAAATAAACAATTTTCATATGAAGCAGAGCAGGAATCCACAGCGCAAAATGAAGCGGCAGGGGAACCCCATGCCATGTCTCCACAGGAACGTGCCAAGGCGGCATCGCAGGTATTGCAGCAGAAAAAAATACGATACGGCAGACCGGGAGAAGAACAAAATGAATTCGGTAGTACCGATGATGGGCAGCAACAGGCAGGCTATGAGAATACACAGTATATGGAGATGCATGTGTATAAATGTACTTCCTGTGGAGCACAGCTCATGATCAACGGAAATGAGACATCTACCTTCTGTTCTTTCTGCGGACAGCCGACGGTTGTATTTGACAGAGTTTCAAAAGAATTACAGCCGGATTATATTCTGCCGTTTAAAATTACGGAAACCCAGGCTGTTGCTTTGATTAAGGAGCGGTTTAAAAAGGGACTGTATGTACCGGATGAAATCAAGAATCCGAAGATTGATAAGCTTCGGGGAATCTATATCCCGTTCTGGCTTTACACCTCTTATATCAGAATGCAGGCCAATATCAATACACAAACAGGCTCCGGAAAACATAAACGTACAATCCATTCCTATAGAGACGGTGACTGTACATATTCCAGAGTGACTCTTGACGCATCAAGAAAATTGAATGATGAGTTATCGCAGCGGTTAGAACCATATCAGATGAAGGAAATCCAGCCATTCCGCCCGGAGTTTCTGTCCGGCTTCTATGCGGACAGATATGATGTGGAGGCGGCAGAGGTAAGCGGACAGGCGCAGTTAAGATGTGAAAGTTATTTAGGAGATACACTGATTAAAACCTGCGAGGGAAGCGGCGGCAGAATCGTCAACAAGAGTGTTTCTTATAAGGTTCAGGGCATTGAATATGCTCTGCTTCCTGCATGGTTCATGACGTTCTGGTACGACAATGAACTATACACGATCCTTGTAAACGGACAGACAGGAAAAGTGGTTGGAAATGTACCGATCGAAAAGAAAAAAGTTGCAATCGGCTTTGTGATCACAGCGATTCTATCCTGCCTGCTGGGAATTTTCCTTGCATCTGCTGCTCAGGGTACTGAAGATGGGTTTAAACTATTGATTGCAATTTCAGCTATGGTATTGGCAGTCGGGATTGCGAGATGGCAGCGTTATAATAAGGACAGAGCGAAGTTCAAGGCAGGTAATACTTTGCAGTATGTAAAAGGGAGGCAGGATAAGACATGGGTACAGTAACAGTTATAGCGGTGCTTGTAGGGATTATATGCGGGCTGATGTTCGCAGTTGGTTTTGTCATGAACAGTATTGTAAAATCGAACCAGATTGGAGATACCAAGGGCGACAATATGGATTTCATGGTTTATAACAGCCAGCATATCTATACAAAGGCACAGGGCCATAGACAATTGTAGGGAGACTCTGTATGAATTATAAATGCTCAAACTGTGGTGGGGCAGCACTTTTTGACCCGATTTCCGGCAGAATGAAATGTACCCAGTGCGGAAATATCATTGAAAGTACATTTACATTAAAAGCGAAGGAAGATATAGTGCCGGAAGAACCCGAGGAAGAAAAATCGTCAGTATTATCCGGAAAAGAGAGGGCCCGGTTATATAGAGAAACGAAGGGGATGATACCGGATACAGACATGGAACTTCCACAGGAAACATATATGGATATCAACATATACCGGTGTACCTCATGCGGAGCGGAATTGATGATCAATGATAAGGAGGCATCCACCTTCTGCGCATTCTGTGGACAGCCGACCATTGTCTTTGACCGGGTTTCAAGAGAATTAAAGCCGAATTATATTATTCCGTTTGCTTATAGCGAGCAGGAGGCAGTTGAACGGATCAGAGATAAATTGGTTCACAAAACATTTATTCCAAACAGAATTAAAAATCCTGATATCGATCAGATCAGAGGAATCTACATTCCGTATTGGATGTATACCTCTTATATCAGAATGCACGCGAATCTGACAGCCAGAGTCCCTACCGGCAGGACGTACCGGACAAGAGGGGGCCGGACCAGAGAGGAGTATGAGACGGTAGAATATTACAGGGATATGGACTGTACCTATCAGAATGTTACGGCAGATGCTTCCAAAAGGCTGAGTAATATGATGTCAGAACGGTTAGAGCCTTATTATATGAACGCCATGCGGCCCTTTGACGCAAAGTATCTGTCCGGTTTCTATGCTGATAAATATGATGTGCCGATGGAGGACATGGCAATCCCCGCCCATAACCGGATCAGGGGCTTTATGGAGCAGGAGCTTATTAGCTCCTGTCAGGGTGAATCGGTCAGGGTGGTGCAGTCAAAAGAAAAGGAATATCGGGTGGATTCCATTGAGTATGCACTGCTTCCTGCCTGGTTTATGACATTCTGGTATGAGAATGAGTTATATACAGTCATGGTAAACGGGCAGACCGGAAAAGTGGTAGGCAATGTGCCGGTTGATAAAAAGAAAGCATTGTGGTGGCTGATCATAGCAGCCATTATCGGATGTGGGATATCGGTTCCCCTTGTTACGATCGGAATAACCTCCTGTGTGCAAATGCTGCATACAGAAGCAGGATGGCAGGGACTGTCAATCCTGCTGATGATCATTTCTTATTTACTTGTCATCTTTGGCGGGGGTATCATCAACTGGAAAAAATATAAAAAGGATCAAGAACGATTCAAATCGAAAAACACATTACAATATGTCAAAAACCGTCAGGATAAGACCTGGGTCCGTTAGGCTCATATCCGGTCCACACCTGTAAAGGTTCCATGCTTCCTTTGAAGATGATTATAAAGATCAAAATATTTGAGCGCACAGAATTTATGCTTTGCCCGAAGCTCATAGCACACCTTGTCAAACATAAAGATGAGGCCGCTTCGGTTGCAGGTAGTAAAGCCTATGACTGCATCTAATGGAAATATATACGGGCTGGTGCCGGAATCCTCCGGAACCAGCCTGATTTCTTTTGCACTCATGGATAAGGTGCCGGCAGAAAGGGGAATCCGTTCCTCTGCCGTATTGCTCTTATATAGGGTAATATGGGCATCCCGGAACAAAACAGCATCCTCCGGGGTCCGGTCGGCAAGATGAAACAATGCATCTCGTTGATAATTGTCCCATTCCGTAATGGTAATTCCGCTTTTATATGTGACAGGAAATTCATAGAAGCAGCCGTCACGGTTATCTTTTGTTTCATCATGCAAAAACCCATATACATCATATCGGACCTTCAGGCCGCAGGAACAGGACAGGATGTCGTCATGGCTTTCCATCGTGCTGATCCTATGGCATTTCGGACAGATATAAAGCAGGGTTTCCAAAGCCTCGGCAAGCAGACGCCCTTTATATTTGTTGTGCTCTGTGTCCTGTCTTGCAAAGGCATCCTCCCACAGATCCTTCTGAATCACGGCATTGATTTCCTCCACGGACATATCTGCAAGCTCTGCAGCCGTCAGATAGGATACCGGATATCCCTTGATCGGTCCGCGCCTTCTGTGAAGACTCCACCTTGGAGCCATAAAGTATCCGCCTTCAAAATGATAAGTGACCAGCCCGCAGCCGGACTTTTTGATCATTTTTCCGGTAGAAGGAAGAATCGGAGAGGTCTGCCCGTTATAGGAGCAGTTTCCTTCCGCAAAGATACAGACATTGAAGCCTGCACGCAGGCATTTCATGCTTTCTGCAATGGCGGCAGTTGCAGACTGGGATTTTTGCCTTCCTATCGGTGCAAAGCAGTACGATAACAGTCTGGACCAGACGCCCGATTTAAACACATGGTTGCCGGCTACAAAATACATATGCTGCGGAAAGCTGAGAGCAATCATAACAGGGTCGTAGCTGGTGCAGTGGTTGGAAATAACCATAAAATTTTCTGCAATTTTTTGCCCGGCATCACCTTTAAATACGGTAGACTTCAAACGGAAAAACCATTTGAGACCGGGACTAAAGATTGTTAAAATAGATTTCCAGATACGGACGTGCCGTTTATGATGCAGGATTCGGATGTCAGTGTTTTTTTCTTTCATAACAAACTCCATGAAACGGTTAAAAAAATATATAATATATGGTATTATGTATTATAGAGTACAAATTATGAAAACACAAGCAGGGAAGCTGAAACAGAAAAGAGGGAAAATATGAATAATACGGAGCTTTTTCTTGATAAATACAAACAACTGGAAAATATTGCGATACATGAATTAAAATTACCGCCGGATGGTTCGGCTGTTGCAAAGCTTGAAAAAAGAAACGAGTTCAAGGATATACGATATGAGCTGAATTACTGCAGGGAAGTACGGAATCTGCTGCAGCATAATCAGAGACTGGATGATGAATTTGCAGTGGAACCGGGAAGTAAGATGATCGAGCTGCTGGATTCGGTCATTGACCGTATCAGAAATCCCATCAGATGCTGCGATATTGCAATCCCATATAAGGATTTGCTGTGGAAATCTTTGGACGATTACGTTATGCCTGCGATTAAAACGATGAATGACAGGAATATTTCTCATGTGCCGATTCTGGCAGATCGGAGAGTGGTGGGGGATTTCAGTGATAATTGTGTATTTCCGTATTTGCTGGGAGATGAAAAATGTCATATTGATAATCAAACCCGGTTCCGGGATCTGGAAGAATATCTGGATTTACACAATCATCCGTCAGAAACATTTGAATTTGTAAAATATAACGCAAAATTATCCGTTGCAGAAAAATTATATGAGGAGGCATACAGCCGGCATGAGAGGATCGGTCTGATCTATCTGACGGAAAACGGCAGACCGGAGGAGCGGCTGTTAGGCGTTCTGACATCATGGATAATTTTAGGAAAATAAGGAGATGTGAAAACACAATGGCTGCTTCAAATTGTGATCTGTGCGCACATTATGTGTATGATGAGGAAGATGATTTTTATGAATGCATGGTCAATATGGACGAAGACGACTACGCACGGTTTATGACCGGCTCTTATGAGAGCTGCCCCTATTTCCAGCTGGATGATGAATACCGGGTTGTGAGAAAACAGATGTGAGGGATAAGAAAAATGGATAGAATTGGAATTGCGGTGTGTGATGATGAAAAAGCAGTTCACGAAGAAGTCGGACGCTTGTTAAACAAATATCCAAATCCGGGTAGTTTTCAGTATCAGATATTCCATTGCTTTTCAGCAAAGGAATTGCTGGAGATATCAGAAGACATACAGATTGTATTACTGGATATAGATATGCCGGGAACGGATGGTATTCAAGCCGCAAGGGAATTAGAAAAAAAGGGAGAGAAAAAATGTATCATAATGCTGACCGGTAAGCGGGAGCGGTTTAAGGATGCAATAAAAATTGGAGTAGTAAGATTTGTGACGAAACCGATAGAAGAGAAAGAGTTTTTTGAAGCGGTTGAGTATGCGCTGCTATCTCTTACGGGTTATGAAACTATAAAATTAAACTATAAAGGGGTACAATGTGCTGTTCAACAAAGGGAAATACAGGTGGTTGAAGCATGCAGGGATTATTTAAAAATATATACAAAAGAGAAAGAATTTGAATCGAATCAATCACTGAAAATGATGGAAGAAGAATTGGACCGGAATTTATTTGCATCACCGCACAGAAGCTATTACATTAATTTGATGCATGTATGTGAAATTCAAAAAGAAAAAATAAAGATGGATGGAGGACGTTTGGTTCCGATGTCCAGAAGGAACAAAAAGGACATTGTACAAAGGATTATTGACTTTGACAGACTGAGAAATTAGAGTGAGATATTTCAGAGAGGATCTGTAAAAATTGGTAGAAATCATAACAAATATTCTGGTATATTTTCTGAATATCACTGAATATATGACCTTTTTTTATGTGATATTTGGAAAGAGAAAGAAACAAAAGATAGAAAAAGTTTTTCTTATTATAGTCAATTTATTATTTATATGCTTTATCGGCGTTAAAGCGTATATGGGATTGACTTTTCTTCTGGCATTGATTGCTTCCCTGATCTGTGTAATAGTCATTTATGATGCATCACGGAAAGAATTAATTAGTTTATTTTTTATTGCATTTCCATTAATCTCGATATTGGAAAATGCGATACAGTATGTTTGTGATTATATTTTTAACCGGAATGAGAGTATCGTATCCATCACATATCTGATCTTCATTATTAGCATGCTGTGGATATATTATCTTTTACAAGGAAGAAAACTGGACCGGGATGCCTTTATTCTTCCTTTTAAAACAAATATCATCATGTCATTGCTTTTATTTATAATTATTGCGATGTATTCTTATTTTACATTTGCATTAACCGAGGTCCTTCACCTGAAAAGAGGGATACTGGGTATGGTGCTTGTAGAAATAAGCGGCATTGTGATATTTTTTGTATTTTTATCCATGATATATAGCTTTAATGTACAGAGAAAGTACCAGATGGAAAATGAGCTTTTAGAAAGATATAATGAGCAGCAAAAGCGATACTTTGAATTGCTGTTGGAAAAAGAACAGAAAACCAGACAGTTTCGGCATGATATTACGAATGAGTTGATACAAATTAAAAATTTTGCAAATAAAGAGAGATATAAAGAACTGCAGGAGTATGTTACGGAGACTTTGGACGACATATCTTTTATTAACCGGTATAATTATGATGTGGGAAATGAAATTATCAATGTTATCCTGAATTATTATTTGGAACCGATCAAAGAACAGTGCAAAATTGAAGTGGAAGGTTTTCTTCCTGAAGAAACAAAAATTTCCGATAGAGACCTCAGTATTATGGTGTCTAATCTTATTACAAACGCTGTAGAAGCAGTAGAGAAAGTGAAACCGGAAGAAAAATACATATCCTTTCATATAAAGGAAGCAAAGCTTTTTACTTTTATAACCGTAAAAAATACATATGTTGGTGAAAGGATAGGTAACATGGGAGGGACTCTTAAATCATCAAAAATGGATGACCGAAGCCATGGTTTCGGTTTGAAGAACATAAAGAATATTGTAGAGAGAAATGATGGCGAGATGGTTTGCAGGACGGAAAATAATCAATTTATTGTAGAAATCAGAATTAAAAACTGACCGTTTGTCGATTTATTTGACCGTTTGCAGAAAATAACTGGAATCATGTTTGATGAAAGGGTAGATTAAAGATGGAGCAAAATCTTTAATCTATTTTTTTATAGGACAATATGAAGTGACCTCACATTTGTAACAACGTGGATTTACCTGTATACTAAGTTTTGGAAAAAACAATG